>NZ_NWSZ01000006.1:0-305341 GCF_002531885.1 Rhizobium sp. L9
ATCGGCAAAAACGCGGTAGCGGCCCTCGGCATGAAGCCCGTCCAGCTCGTTTTTGAAAAATGCTTCGAAATCCATCATATGCTCCAGTATCGCGCGGCCGTTCTTGCCGACCGGACGTCCGCGCGTCAATGCTTACCCTTTGCTTTAACATCAACTGCGGCAAAAGGCCCAGATTTTTGAATGATTCCAGACAAAAAAATGCGTGCGCCACAATCAGTGGGATCGGTGCGCAAAAGCGCCTGACATAGGCGCAAAATCCGCACGGCCGCAACAACACTCTTCGCGAAAAAAATCAGGCCAAGAGTGGACAACCCTTTCTTCCGACATAGTTTTCCAGCTAGCCTGCCAAAAAAACAAAAGGGACGGCCTTTGCCCACTGGACAACAACCTCGGAGAGAAGAGATGAAAAAAGCTGTCATACTCGCATTGATCGGCCTGTCGATCGCAAGCTGCACGCCGACCCAGCAGGGCGCCGGTATCGGCGCTGCATCGGGCGCCGTCATCGGTGGCGCGGTCACCGGCGATGTCCGTGGCGCGGCGGTCGGCGCCGCCATCGGCGGCGTGTCGGGCGCCCTGATTGGCAGCGTCGCGGAACAGCCCGGCCAGTGCTACTATCGCGACCGCTATGGCCGCCGTTACATCGATGCATGCCCGCGCTGAGAGGCTGACGAAACCGCAAAAAAAGGAAATCCCGGACACACATCCGGGATTTTTTGTGCTGAATTAGTGCGTGGGCAATTTAAAATGGTACACCCTGCGCGATTTTGCCGCTAAGCTGTTCACGGCTGGGCAACGAAGCTTCATGTAGGCGTAACCAAAAGCAGCGGATGCGGATTAGAGGGACAAGTCCGAAAATAGGTTTTGCGTATCGGCGAACAGGCACCATGATGGTGGTCGCAGCGGCAGCTGCTTTCTCACCGGTCCTGATCGGCGATGCTTACGCCTTCAAGCTTTTCGGCATCACCATCTTCGGCAAGGAGGAGGACGAGAGCGAACAGGTGCCCGATCCGGTGCGCTATCAAGTCGACCTCAAGGCCGACACCGCCGATCCCGATCTCAAGGAAGCGCTCGAAAACAGCTCCCGCCTCGTCAGCGACCAGAAACAGCCGGTCTCCGGCGATCTCGGCATCGTCGTCAAGGCGCGTGACGACCGCGAGCGGCTGATCGCCGCCTTGTACGAAAAGGCGCGCTATGGCGGCGTGGTGACGATCACCATCGATGGCAGAAACATCGACGACCTGCCGCCCAATCCGACCTTCGACCGCTCCGGGCCGATCCCCGTCACCGTCAATATAACACCCGGTCCCGTGTTCAGGGTCAGAGAGGTGCAGTTCGGCGGCGACGCCGCAGATCGCAATCCCGCCGATTACGACCTTGCCCCCGGCGCCGAGGCCGGCTCGCTCACCATCATCAAGGCCGGCGACAAGATTGTCGAACAGTTGAAAAGCGAAGGCCGGCCCTTCGCCAAATTGACCGAACGCAAGGTCGTCGCCGATCACAGGAGCGATACGGTCGACATCGTGCTTGCTGCCGAAGGCGGACCTGTCGCCCCGATCGGCGACGTCGGGGTCACCGGCGAAAAGACCGTGCGCCCGGGTTTCATCCAGCGTTATTCCAGGCTGAACAAGGGAGACGCCTATTCGCCGGAAGCGCTGAAGAAGGCCGGCGAGCGGCTGCGCGCCCTCGGCGTCTTCTCCAGCGTCACCATTCATGAGAGCGATGCCTTGGCGCCGGACGGCACCCTGCCGATGACGATCGAGGTTTCCGAAGGCAAGAGGCGTTATTTCGGCGTCGGCGCGCAATATTCCACCACCGACGGCCTCGGCATCCAGGGTTATTGGGGCCACCGCAACCTATTCGGCGAGGCCGAGACGCTGAGGATCGAAGGCTCGGTCTCGCGGCTCGGCGAAACAACCGATGTCGGCAGCCTCGACTACTCCGCCGGCATCCTCTTCACCAAACCCGGGGCCTTCTTCCCGGCCGCCACGCTGAAGGCCGGCATCGTCGCCAAGACCCAGAACCCGGACGCTTATAATGCGACGCTCGTCACCGCCTCGCTTGGCCTTTCCTATGAACTGACCGACAAGGACACGGTGTCGGCGAGCGGCGAAGTCAGCTGGGAGCGTGATGACGACGCCTTCGGCACCAATGACTATCTGACCATCGCCCTGCCGCTTCAATATGATCGTGACGCACGCGACGACAAGTTCAATCCGACCGAAGGCTATCGGGCGACAGCATCGGCAAAGCCCGGCTACGAGATCTTCAACGCCACACCCTACGCGGCATTCGAGGGCTCGATCTCCGGCTATCTGCCCTTCGGCGCCGAGGACCGCCTCGTGCTTGCCGGCAAGATCGCCGCCGGCGTGCTGATCGGCGGCGGCGGGATCGAGGACATTCCTGCCACGCAGCGTTTTTTCGCCGGCGGCGGCGGTTCAGTGCGCGGATATAGCTATCAGGAGATTTCGCCTTACAATGACAATGGCGATGCCACCGGCGGCCGCTCCTATGTGACCGGGTCGTTGGAGGCCCGCTTCAAGATCACCGATACAATCGGCCTCGTGCCCTTCATCGATGTCGGCACCGTATCGGATAGCACCTTCCCGGGTTTTTCCGATATCCGCGCCGGCGCCGGCGCGGGAATACGATATGCCACACCTTTCGGGCCGTTGCGGCTTGATTTTGCCGTGCCGCTGAACAAGTACGAAGATGGCACAGATTATGGAATTTATGCCGGCATCGGCCAATCCTTCTAGGGTTGCGATTCCGGCTTCTTCCGATCGATGGGCCGCATGAAAACGGGGTAGTCCGCGCCGATGCAAACGCTGGCAAAAATCGTCAACTGGATCGTGCGGGTCACCGGCTATGCCGTAGGCGCCATTTTGATTCTCGCTGTCGCGGCACTTGCGATCTTCGGCTTCACCTCCTTTGGCGCCCGCATCGTCACCGAAAGGATCGCCTCCACCCTTTCCAACCGCGACATGACGATCGAGGTGCGCGAACCGGAAGGGCTTTTGACCGGCGGGCTTCGCGCCGCCGAAATCTCCCTAACCGACACCAGGGGCGTTTTTGCGGAAATTCACGGCGTGGCAATCGATTGGAACCCGCTGGCGCTGCTGACGGGAACATTCCACGCCAAGCGTTTCCAGATCGACACGATCAACGTGCTGCGCAAGCCGGTGCGCACCCTGCCCTCGCGGCCCGGCGCCGAAAACTCCGGCGGCTTCGCACTTCCGGTCAAGATCGATGTCGACCATGTGGCCCTGCCCGATATCAAACTGGCCGAAGCTTTTGCCGGGCGCGCCTTCGCGCTCGCCGCCAACGGCAGCCTTTCGGCGGATGGCGACGGCGGCGAAGCGATGGTCAATGTCAGCCGCCACGCGGTTCCGGATGCGCGCCTTACTGCCGATATCGCCTACGCGCCGGCCGAAAACCGGCTGCAGCTGAAGGCTGAGCTTGCCGAGCCGAAGGGTGGGCTGTTGGCAGGCTTCCTCGGCCTGCCTGGCAATCCTGCCGTCAACATCGACCTCGACGGTCAGGGACCGATCTCCGACTGGACGGGCAAAGTGCAGGCTGCGCTCGACGGACAGCAGCGCGCTGCAATCGAGGGCCGGCATACGACTGGCCCAGACGGACTGCACCATCTCGATCTCAAGGGTGGCGGTGACCTGAGTTCGCTTCTTCCCGCGGCATTCCGGCCGCTTTTCGCCGGCCAGACCAATATCGACCTTGCCGCCACCTTCGACGATCATGGCAAGCTCGATATCCAGACCGGCAACATCGCCACCGGCAGCGTCGTCATCGCCGCATCGGGCGCGCTTGATCCGGCCGGCAACAACAGCCTGAACGCCAATCTGCTCGGCACATCCGGCCCCGTCGATTTCCGCTGGCCGCTCGCCGAAGGCGAAGCGCGCTTTCTGATATCAGGCCTCAACCTGGCTCTAACAGGCGAGGCGCAGACCGCCCGACTGAGCCTCAGCGGCTCGCTCGACAGCGCAACCCTGCCGCAGGCCGATATCGGCAACGTCAAGCTGACAGCAAAGAGCGACGCCTTCAATCTTGCCGCCCGTTCCGGCAGCGTTCAGCTACGCCTCGTGGCCGGCGACGCAACCTTTACCGAGCCGAACCTCAACCGCGCCGTTCAAGGCCCTATCACGATCGCCGCGCCGCTCCAGATTTCGCCGGGCGACATCGGCTTCAACGGCACCACCGTCGAAAGCGCCAATATCAACGGCAGCCTCAACGGCTCCTATCGGCTGGCGGACCGCGCGCTGACCGGCAATGTCAAGCTGAGCGTCGAACCGGCGGCCCTGCCGGCTGCGGCGACGAGCAGGTTCGATCAGCCGATCTTGGTCGAAAGCCAGGTGACCGGCACGATCCCGTCGAAACTCGCGCTGTCCAACCTCGTCCTGAAATCCGGCACGCTTGAAGCTGCCGGCAACGTCGCGCTCGACGGCTCGATGTTGAACGCCGATCTTTCAGGCCGGCTGCCCGATATCGGCAAGCTGACGACAGGCGCGAGCGGCGGAGCAGGTTACGCGCTGAGGATCGGAGGCGAACTGCCGGCGATCTCCGTGACAGCCAATATCAAGGCTCCCAGCCTTGAGATAGCTGATCGCGCGCTCGCCGACCTCAATATCGATCTGTCGGGTGTCGCCGATCCCAAGGCGCCGCAGGGGAAGTTTGCGGCCACCGGCACGATCGACGGACAGCCGCTCGGCATCAACGGCGACATCCGTTCTGAAAACGGCAAGACGAACATTCCCGCACTGACCGCCGATGTCGGCGGCAACCGGCTGACCGGCAATCTGGAACTCTCGCCCTCCTTGACACCCTCGGGCGCGTTGACCTTCGATTTTCCCAAGCTCGGCTTGCTGGCCGCGCTCGGCGGACAGAAAGCCGAAGGAGACCTCAAGGGTTCGCTCGGCATCGATAGCCACGACGGCAAGATCGCGCTCAAGCTCGTTGCGTCAGGCGCCTCGATCCGCCGCGATACGCTCGCGATCGCTAAGCCGGATGTCGACCTCACGGTCAGCGATCTCAGCACCCTTGCGGCAAACGGCACGCTCAGGGCCGAGGAGGTAGCTGCCGGAGCGAACAAACTTGGCGGACTTTCTCTCAGTTTTACCAAGCAGCAAGACCGCACCAACTTCGACCTCGATGCTGCCTATGACGGCAATCCCGTGATGGCGGACGGCACCATCGAGATGGCCGCCGGCAATATCGGCCTCAACCTCGATCGGCTCTCGGCAAGCCCCCGCAACATTCCGATCGAACTCGCCGCGCCGACGCGGGTCACGGTCACCGGCGGCGTCGCCAATCTGGACGGACTGACGTTGAAGACCGGCGCCGGCTCGGTATCGGTTACCGGTTCGGCCGGCGAGACGCTGAAGCTCGATGCCATCATCAAAGAGCTGCCAGCATCACTCGTCGACGGTTTCGTGCCGAATCTTTCGGCTGGCGGCACGATCTCGGGAACGATTGCCGTGACGGGAACGCCGGCAGCACCCATCGCCGATTTCAAACTCGACTGGAAGGATGCGACCACAGGACAGCTTAAGGGCGCGGGCCTGGCACCGCTCGGCATCATCGCCAGCGGTAAATTCGTCGACAAGAAGCTCGATTTCGACACGACAATCGCCGGTGCCGACAGCCTGTTGCTCAAGGCAAGCGGCGACGTCGGGCTCGCCGATCCGAGGGCGCCGGTGTTCGATATCGACGCCGATATCCTGAACCTGCCGGCGCAGGTCGCCAATGGTTTTGTTTCCGATCTCGCCGCCGAGGGCGCCATCACGGGAAAGGTGACCGCTTCCGGTTCCCTAAAGGCACCAACCGCCAATTTCGACCTTGCCTGGAAAAGCGCTGCCACGCGCCACACGAAGCGCGCCGGCCTCGCGGCTCTTGATGTGGCCGCGTCCGGCAAATTCGCGGACAACAAGCTCGATTTCGACGCCGCAGCCATCGGCGCTGACAGACTCTCGCTCAAGGCAAACGGCAACGTTGATATCGCCGAGGCGACGATCGGCGACATCAAGGTCGATGCAACACTGAACAATATCCCCGCAGCTATTGCCAACGGCTTCGTTCCCGATCTCGCAGCGGAAGGCGCTTTCTCCGGAACGGTCGCGGCCAGCGGGTCGCTTGCAGCTCCGATCGCCGATTTTGATCTCCATTGGCAAAACGCCGCAACGAGTCACACGAAACGAGCCGGCCTTACCGGTCTTGAAGCTAGGGCGTCCGGAAAGTTCGCCGACAACAAGCTCGATTTCGACGCTGCGGCCAGCGGCGCCAACAACCTCTCGCTCAAGGCAAACGGCAACGTGGACATCACCGGAACGACGGTCGGCAGCGTCAAGGTCAACGCAACACTGGACAATATCCCGGTGGCTATTGCCAACGGCTTCGTTCCCGATCTCGCAGCGGAAGGTGCTCTCTCCGGAACGGTCGCCGCCAGCGGGTCGCTTGCGGCTCCGATCGCTGATTTTGATCTCCATTGGCAAAACGCCGCGACGAGCCACACGAAACGAGCCGGCCTAACCGGTCTTGATGCCACGGCGTCCGGCAAATTTGCCGACAACAAGCTTGATTTCGACGCCGTGGTCGCCGGCGCAGACAGCCTCTCGCTCAAGACGAACGGCAATGTCGCCGTGACCGGCACGACGATCGGCACCGTCGCGGCCGATGCGACGCTGTCAAATATCCCGGCAAGCCTGGCAAACAGCTTCGTCGCCGATCTCGCCGCCGAAGGCACAGTCTCGGGGAGGATCTCGGCTGCGGGCTCGCTTTCCGCCCCGACCGCCAATTTCGACCTCAATTGGAAAGACGCTGCGACGAGCCACACGAAGCGTGCCGGCCTTGCCGCTCTCGCCATGACCGCATCGGGGAAATTCGCCGATAACAAGCTGGATTTCAACGCGGCCGCCGGTGGCGATCAAGGTCTCTCATTGAAGGCCATGGGCAATGTCGCTCTCGCTGGTACGGCGATCGACAGCGTGAAGGTCGATGCCGAAATCGCCAAACTCCCGGCTGCGCTCGCCAATGCCTTCGTCCCCGATTTGGCGGCCGGCGGCACAATATCAGGCACGCTCTCGGCAGCCGGAACACCCGCTGCACCCAAGGCCGATTTCAAGCTCGACTGGACGGACGCCGCGACCAGCCACACCAGAAGCGCGCATCTTTCCGGCCTCGCGCTTGCCGCATCGGGACACCTCGCCGACAACAAGCTCGACTTCAACACCAATCTTGGCGGCCAGGACGGCCTGTCGCTGAATGCCGCTGGCAATGTGGCGATATCGGGCACTTCGATCCGCAACATCGACGTCAAAGCCGATCTTGCCAATCTGCCCGCGGGCCTTGCCAACGGCTTCGTTCCCGGTCTTGCCGCCGAGGGCACCGTGTCGGGAACGGCATCCGCCTCAGGAGCGCTGCCGAAACCCGCCGTCGATTTCAAGCTCGATTGGAAGAACGCCGCCACCGCCCAGACCAGAAGCAGCGGCTTGTCGGGCCTGAGTGCCGCGGTCACCGGCAAGTTCGCCAATGACAGGGTCGATTTCGATGCTAGCCTTGCCGGCAAGGACGCCATGTTGGCCAAGGCGGCGGGTGGCGCGACGATCGCGGGAACCGCGATACGCGACCTTTCGATCAATGCCGATATTCCGGCGCTGCCCGCAAATATCGCCAATGCCTTTGTTCCCGGCCTCGGAGCCGAAGGCACGCTGTCGGCGAGCGCCCAGACATCGGGAACGCCGGCAGACCCGATCGTCGATTTCAAGCTGAATTGGAAAGATGCCGCGACCAGCCACACCAAGGCCGCCGGCCTCTCCCGCCTTGCCTTGGCGGCGACGGGAAAATATGCCGGCGACCGGCTGGATTTTGATGCCGACCTCAGCGGCGGTGGCGGTATTTCGCTGAAAGCCGCTGGTAATCTTTCCATTGCAGGCACAACGATCCGATCGATCGACGTCACCGCAAACGCCGCCAATGTTCCGGCCGCCATCGCCAACGGTTTTGTTCCTGGCATAGGAGCCGAAGGCACGATCTCGGCGACGGCCAAAGTGACTGGCACGCTGAGCTCGCCCGTCGTGGACTTCAAGGTCGACTGGAAGAATGCGGCAACGAGCCAGACGAAGGGCGCCGGTCTTTCGCCATTCACCATCGGCGCATCCGGCAAGCTTGCCGATAACAGGCTGACGGTCGACACCAACCTTGCCGGCGACGCCGGCATGTCGCTGAAAGGCGGCGGCAGCGTCGTGATATCGGGCAACCGCGCCCTCGACATGCGCTTCAACGGCAATGTTCCCTTCGCCGTGCTTGGCGCCCCGCTCGCACAGCAGGGCTTTGTCGCCGACGGCGTCGCCAAGGTCGATCTTAAGATTGGCGGAACGGCCGCAGCCCCCGTCATCAACGGCACGGTCTCGACATCAGGCGCCAAGCTTGTCGACGTCAGGCGCAATCTTGCCGTCAACAATCTCGCAGCCACCGTCACCTTCAATGGCAACCAGGCCGTCATCTCGCGCCTCAGCGGCAATCTGGGCGGCGGCGGCACGATTTCGGCAAGCGGTACCATCGGCATCCAGCCCGCCGGCGGATTTCCCGCCGACATTTCGATCAAGCTCGACAAGGCCGTCTATGTCGACGGAACGCTTGTCGTCTCGACCGTCAACGGAACGGTCGGCCTGCGCGGGCCGATCCTGAGTGCGACGCTGAGCGGCAAGCTTCGGCTGGACAAGACCTCGATAACCGTCCCGGAAAGATTGCCGACCTCACTCCGTGAAATCGACATCCGGCATAAAAACGCACCGCGAGCGGTGCTGGCGCAGCTGCGCGATGACGGTGAACGGAAGCCGGGGGAGAAGTCCTCGATTATCACACTCGACCTCGAAATCGATGCGCCCTCGCAGATCTTCGTGCGCGGCCGCGGCATCGATGCCGAGCTTGGAGGTCTCGTGACGATCCGCGGAACGGCGGCAGCACCGATCGTCACCGGTGGCTTTACAATGCGCCGCGGCCGGCTCACCATTCTCAATCGTCGCCTCAATTTCTCCGACAAGAGCAAAATCACCTTTGCCGGCGACCTGACGCCGGCGCTTGACATGGAAGCGACCTCCACCTCCGGCACGACGACCCTGACGGTCGATGTCTCAGGCCTTGCCACCGATCCGTCAATCACCTTTTCCTCCTCGCCTCAGCTGCCGCAGGACGAGGTGTTGGCGCAGCTGATCTTCGGCCAGTCGATGTCGAAGCTCTCGCCGGTGCAGATCGCCCAGCTCGCCGACGCCGTCAGCCAGCTGGCCGGCAACCGCTCCACCTCGCTTTTCGAGGGTCTGCGCAACCAGCTCGGCGTCGACGATTTCGACATCAGCACCGACGCGAAGGGCCAGACGAGCGTCAGCGTCGGCCGCTATCTTAACGACCGTACCTATTTCGAATTGCAGCAGGGCGGCTCGGCCGGCGCCAAGGCAATCATCAATCTCGATGTCGGCCGTGGCGTCAAATTGCGGGGAGCCGCCGGCGGGAATGGCGCCGGCGAAGCGGGCATCGTCTATGAACGGGAATATTAAAGCAGCTTAGAAACCCGTCTTGCTCGTTTTAAGAAGGATGTTGGTCTCGGTCGAATTGATGCCGTTGATCAGTCTGATTCGGCGCAGCGTCTCGTCAAAGGCGGCAAGATCGCGGTCCTCCAGCTCGGCGACGAAATCCCATTTGCCGTTGGTGCTGTGAAGCGCCCGCACCTGCGGCAAGCCCCTGAGCTGATCGGCCACCCTGTCGGCGAGCTTGCCGAGCACCTCGATCATGACGATCGCGCGCACGCCAGCGGATCGCGTCTCGTGACTGGTGCGGATGGTGAAGCCGACGATGGTGCCGCTGGCGACCAGCCGGTCGATACGGGCGGCGACCGTTGCCCGCGATGCACCGGTCATTGCCGCGAGCGAGGAGACGGACATGCGAGCATTATGGCGAAGCGCACTCAGAAGTTCGGTATCGAGATCGTCCACGTCGAACACTTTGTCAAAATAGCTTTATCAATCTGCGCAATTATAATCCATTTCCGGCACTTTTCCATCTTTTTGCCGCCAGCCCTTTATCCCACTATCGGCCGAAAACAGGCCTCAAACGGAGCCCTCGAATGAATGCGCAATCGCGATCAGTCACCCTCATCGGCGCACCCTTGGAAGAAGGTTCGGGTCGCAGAGGCGCCGCCATGGGCCCCGCGGCGCTGCGGATCGCCGGCGTCGACCAGACCCTGATTGATCTCGGCCACGACGTCGCCGATATCGGCGATCTCTCTATCGTGCCGGCGATGGATCTGCCGAATCATCCGAAAGCCCATAATCTGAGGATCGTCGGTGCCTTCACCCGCGCATTGGAAAGCAGCGTCTATGACGTCGCCGCCGCCGGCCGCTTTCCGCTGATTCTCGGCGGCGATCATAGTCTGTCGATGGGCAGCGTCTCCGGCATGGCGCGTTATGCCGCCAGCAAGGAGCGCCCGCTCTTCGTGCTCTGGCTCGATGCCCATGCCGATTTCAACTCTCCGGCAACGTCACCCTCCGGCAATATTCACGGCATGCCCGTCGCCTTCTTCTGCGGCGAGGCGGAGTTCGCCGAAATCCTCCCGAAGGACCGGCCCTTCGTCGACCCGAAGAATGTCTTCCAGGTCGGTATCCGTTCGGTCGATGCGCGCGAGCGCGAGGAAATCCATGAACACGGCGTCAACGTCTTCGACATGCGGGCAATCGACGAGCAGGGCATCGGCGCCATCATGCGCGAGATTCTCGCTGTTGTCGCAAAGGCCAACGGCCTGCTGCATGTCAGCCTTGATCTCGACTTCCTCGATCCCGACATCGCGCCCGGAGTCGGCACGACGGTGCCTGGCGGTGCGACCTTCCGCGAAGCGCATCTTGTCATGGAAATGCTTTCCGACAGCGGCCTCGTCTCGTCGCTCGATCTCGTCGAGCTCAATCCGTTCCTCGATGATCGCGGCAAGAGCGCCCGTATACTGGTGGAACTGACGGCAAGCCTCTTCGGCCGCCGCATCTTCGATCGTCCGACACGCGCCGCATAGACAAGCTGAGGGAGAAGCGCCATGAACACTTCGGAAAAACTGATCGCAACGGAACAGCGGCTCGGCGCCCACAACTATAAGCCGCTCGACGTGGTGCTGACGCGTGGCGAAGGCGTGTATGTCTGGGATACCGACGGCAATCGTTATCTCGATTGCCTCTCGGCCTATTCTGCCGTCAATCAGGGCCATTGCCACCCGAAGATCCTCGCCGCCATGGTCGAACAGGCGGGGAGGCTGACGCTCACATCCCGCGCCTTCCGCAACGATCAGCTCGCCCATCTCTACGAGGAGCTTGCGGCGCTGACGGGCTCGCACAAGATCCTGCCGATGAATTCCGGCGCTGAAGCGGTGGAGACCGCCATCAAGGCGGTGCGCAAATGGGGTTACGAGGTCAAGGGTGTTCCTGAAGGCAAGGCGGAAATCATTGTCTGCGCCGACAATTTCCATGGCCGCACACTGAGCATCATCAGTTTCTCCACAGATCCCGACGCCCGCACCAGCTTCGGCCCCTATACGCCGGGCTTCCGCATCATTCCCTTCGGCGACGCCGAGGCATTCGAGGCCGCGATCAACGGCAATACCGTGGCAGCCCTGATCGAGCCGATCCAGGGCGAAGCCGGCGTCATCATCCCGCCGGCCGGTTATTTCACCCGCATCCGCGAGCTCTGCACTGATAACAACGTCACTCTGATCCTCGATGAGATCCAGACCGGCCTCGGCCGTACCGGCAAGCTGCTGGCGGAGGAGCACGAAGGCATAGAGGCCGATGTGACGCTGATCGGCAAGGCGCTTTCCGGCGGCTTCTATCCCGTATCCGCCGTCCTTTCCAATTCCGAGGTGCTGGGCGTGCTGAAGCCTGGCCAGCACGGCTCGACCTTCGGCGGCAATCCGCTCGCCTGCGCGGTGGCGCGCACGGCCCTCAAGGTTCTCGTGGAGGAAGACATGATCGAGAACGCCGCCGCGATGGGCGATTATTTCCTCGAAGGCTTGAGGTCGATCCGCTCCAACATTGTCAGAGATGTACGTGGCCGTGGCCTGATGATGGCGATCGAACTGGAGCCCGAAGCCGGCGGCGCGCGGCAATATTGCCATGCGCTGAAGGAGCGCGGCCTTCTCGCCAAGGACACCCATGACCACACGATTCGCCTCGCTCCGCCACTTGTT
Source organism: Rhizobium sp. L9 (assembly GCF_002531885.1). Taxonomy (NCBI): domain Bacteria; kingdom Pseudomonadati; phylum Pseudomonadota; class Alphaproteobacteria; order Hyphomicrobiales; family Rhizobiaceae; genus Rhizobium; species Rhizobium sp. L9. The sequence goes on from NZ_NWSZ01000006.1 coordinate 12,227, forward strand.
ATAACGAGGGAGCAGGTCGATTGGGCCGTCTCGCAGATCGAAATGACGATCGGCTGAAGTAGAGCGAGGCGGAAAAGCTTTATGCTCCCGTTCCCGATTTAGATTTGGGCAACACTCTTCCGTTAATGTCGTCGCTAACCGTAACGATGCTTTGAGTGCAGAGTCATCGCGTGGTGTGAAGGCAAAGCTCGTCCGCGCCAATGGTGGCGCACCCGCTTCTGCTTTGGCTTACGACAGTTGGGAAGAATTCTAATGGCCACGATCAATTCCACTAGCTTCAGCGGCGATACGCTCGAGATCATTGCCTTCCGCCTCCATGATCAGGAGTTTTGCGTCAAGACCACGACCATCCGCGAAATCCGCGGTTGGGCGCCCTCGACCCCGATCCCGCATTCGCCGGCCGATGTTATCGGTGTCATGAACCTGCGCGGTTCGGTCATCCCGATCATCGATCTCGCCTATAAGCTCGGCATGAAGAGTACGGTTGCCAACGAACGCAGCGCCATCGTGGTCGCCGAAGTTCATAGCATGGTCATCGGCATGCTCGTGGACCGCGTCTCGGATATTCTCACCATCTCATCCAGCCAGGTTCAGCCGGTGCCAGAAGTGACGGCCTCCTTCGACCGCGCTTTCTGTGAAGGCATCATCGCCTCCGAAAACGGCATGATCTGCTTCCTGAACCTCTCCAAGATGTTCAAGGAAAATGAGACGGATGAACTGGCTGCCTGATCTGCCGGAACAATTGGATATCGGAAAACCGCCGCTTTCGGCGGTTTTTTATTGCCGCCGACTTTCTTGCAGCGCCGCGACCTCGGCATCCCTCAGAACCACTTGTCCGGAAGCGGCCTGACCAACGCGTTGGCGATGAGACCGGGCGCCGGCATGACGGCAAGGATATACATGGCGCCGGTATAGAGGGCAGTGGCGCGTGCGCAGGCAGTTTGCTGCTGTCTCCCCTCCGGCAGACACCACTTTGAATTACCGGACCCGGTTTGCCTCCGCCTCCGGCTTGCGGATCAGTGGAGCGGCCTGAAGCACGAGAGCATCCAGGCCATTCTCCTCTTTCTCGAGAATTTCAAACAACTGCCGCCGCATGCGCCGCTCCCAGAATTTGTTGATGTGCGTGGCGACGCCTTGCGCGGCCTCGTCTTGCGGCTGGCTTTTGAAAAAAGTGGCGATCTGGTTTGCCATATAGACAAGCTTGGTTTTGGTATCATGCGACATCGGCGATGCTTCCGGGCGAGATGCGGTGCGGGTGTGTGAAAATCTCGAAATCTTCGCCGCGCACCAGCGCGACGAGCGTCATGCCGGCCGCTTCGGCCGTGCGGATGGCAAGGGCCGTCGGCGCTGAAATGGCAATGAGCGCTGGGCTGCCGAGGATCGCCGCCTTCTGCACCATTTCCACCGACAGCCGGCTGGTGACGACGACTGCGCCGTTTCCGCCGCTTTCGCCGGCGCGGATGACGGCGCCGCAGAGTTTGTCCAGCGCGTTATGGCGGCCGACATCTTCGCGAACCGCGATCAGCCCGCGGCCGGGAAGGTAGAATCCAGCGCCATGGACGGCCCGCGTCTCCCGATGCAGCGGCTGCGCATCGTTCAGAAGCGAAACGGCCTGAACGATATCCGCATGAGACAGCGTCAACGGCGATGCCGAGACATCGGGCACCGGCCGCACCGCCTGTTCGATCGATTCGATGCCGCAGAGCCCACAGCCGACTGGTCCGGCCATGCTGCGGCGGCGCGCCCGCAGCCGATCGGCGACGTCGTCGGTAAGGCTGACCTGCACGTCGATGCCCTGCCCCCCCTCGACGATCTCGACGGCGGATATCTCCGCCGGCTTGGCGATAATCCCTTCCGTCAGGCTGAAGCCGACGGCGAAATCCTCAAGATCCGCCGGTGTCGCCATCATCACCGCATGCGAACTGCCGCCATAGGAAAAGGCGATCGGCACTTCCTCGGGCACGATGCGCGAACCGCTGTGCATGACGCCGTTGCGGCGGGCGGTTTCGGGAGCACGGGCGGTGGTGGCGAAAGTCATCACAGACGCCGCCTCTTCTCCCCGAGGAAACATGGGAGGATCTCGCCGACAACGCCAAATCGCCCCGGCATCGTCACTCCGCCGCTTCAAGCTTGCCGGCGATGCGGCGCGATTGCCGTGCCTGCTCGTCATATTCGAGCTGCCACTCGCTCGGCCCGTTCGACGGCGAGACCTGCACCGCCGTCACCTTATATTCCGGGCAGTTGGTCGCCCAATCGGAAAAGTCGGTGGTGATGACGTTGGCCTGCGTATTGGGATGATGGAAGGTCGTATAGACGACACCGGGCGCGACACGATCGGTGATCAACGCCCGGAGCGTAGTGTCGCCGGAGCGGCTGGCGAGCTTCACCCAGTCGCCATCGCGGACGCCGCGCTGTTCGGCATCGTGCGGATGGATCTCCAGCCGGTCCTCCGCGTGCCAGACGACATTCTCCGTCCGTCGCGTCTGTGCCCCGACATTATACTGGCTGAGGATTCGCCCGGTGGTGAGCAGAAGCGGGAAACGCGGGCCGGTGCGCTCGTCGGTCGCCACATATTCGGTGCGGATGAACTTGCCCTTGCCGCGCACGAAGCCGTTGACATGCATGATCGGCGAGCCGAGCGGGTTCTTCTCGTTGCAGGGCCACTGCACCGAGCCCATCTTGTCGAGATAATCGTAGGAAACCAGCGCGAAACTCGGCGTCGTCGCGGCGATCTCGTCCATAATCTCGGAAGGATGGGCATAGTTCCAGTCGAGCCCCATCGCCTGGGCAAGCTTCTGGGTCACTTCCCAGTCGCCATAACCGTTGCGCGGCGTCATCACCTTGCGCACGCGGTTGATGCGCCGCTCGGCATTGGTGAATGTGCCGTCCTTCTCGAGGAAGGTCGAACCCGGCAGGAAGACATGGGCGTAGTTCGCGGTTTCGTTGAGGAACAGGTCCTGCACGACGACGCATTCCATTGCCGCAAGGCCTGCCGCGACATGTTTCGTATCGGGATCGGATTGGAGAATGTCCTCGCCCTGGACGTAAAGGCCTTTGAAGGAGCCGTCGACCGCCGCATCGAGCATGTTCGGAATGCGCAGGCCCGGTTCGTCGCTGAGCTTCACACCCCAGAGCTTTTCAAAGATATCGCGCGTGGCATCGTCGGAAATATGCCGGTAGCCGGGCAGTTCGTGCGGGAATGAGCCCATGTCGCAGGAGCCCTGCACATTGTTCTGGCCGCGCAGCGGATTCACGCCGACACCGGGACGGCCGATATTGCCGGTCGCCATCGCCAGATTGGCGATCGCAATGACCGTCGTCGAACCCTGGCTGTGTTCGGTGACACCGAGGCCGTAATAGATCGCACCATTGCCGCCCTTGGCATAGAGCCTTGCCGCACCGCGCAGATCCGCCGCCGGCACCCCGGTGAAAACCTCCGTCGCTTCGGGACTATGTTGCGGTTCGGCGACGAAGGCCGCCCAGTCCTCGAATTCCGACCAGTCGCAGCGCTCGCGGATGAATGCCTCGTCGTAGAGCCCTTCGGTGACGATCACATGCGCCAACGCCGTCATGACCGCGACATTGGTGCCCGGCTTCAGCGGCAGGTGGTAGGAAGCCTCGACATGCGGCGACCGGACGATATCGGTACGGCGCGGATCGATGACGATGAGCTTCGCCCCCTGGCGCAGCCGCTTCTTCAGCCGCGAGCCGAACACCGGATGGCCATCCGTCGGGTTGGCGCCGATGATGACGACGACATCCGAATGTTCGATGCTGTCGAAATTCTGTGTGCCGGCCGAGGTTCCGAATGTCTGGCCGAGACCGTAGCCGGTCGGGGAATGGCAGACGCGGGCGCAGGTATCGACATTGTTGTTGCCGAAACCGGCGCGGACCAGCTTCTGCACCAGATAGGTTTCCTCATTGGTGCAGCGCGAGGAGGTAATGCCGCCGATCGCGTCGCGCCCATATTGATACTGAATGCGGCGGAACTCCGACGCCACATGCGCGAAGGCCTCGTCCCAGCTCACCTCCCGCCAGGGATCGCTGACCTTTTCGCGGATCATCGGGTTGAGAATGCGGTCCTTATGTGTGGAATAACCGTAGGCGAAGCGGCCTTTGACGCAGGAATGGCCGCGATTGGCTTGTCCGTCCTTCCACGGCACCATACGCACCAGCTCCTCGCCGCGCATCTCCGCCTTGAAGGAGCAACCGACGCCGCAATAGGCACAGGTTGTGACGGCCGAATGCTCCGGCTGGCCGATCTCGATCACCGATTTCTCCGTCAGCGTCGCCGTCGGACAGGCCTGGACGCAGGCGCCGCAGGAAACACATTCGGAATCCATGAAATTCTCATGCATGCCGGGTGACACGCGGGAGCCAAAACCACGCCTTTCGATAGTCAGCGCGAAGGTGCCCTGAACTTCCTCGCAGGCGCGCACGCAAAGCGAACAGACAATGCATTTGGAGGGATCATAGGTGAAATATGGATTGGACTCGTCCTTCGGCATCCATTTCAGATTGATGTCGCCGTTGCTGCGCGCCTTGACGTGATTGTCGCCCTCATAGCCGTAGCGTACGTCACGGAGGCCGACAGCACCGGCCATATCCTGCAATTGGCAATCGCCATTGGCAGCGCAGGTGAGACAGTCGAGCGGATGATCGGAAATATAAAGCTCCATCACACCGCGGCGGATATCCTTCAATCGTCCCGTCTGCGTGTGCACCACCATGTTTGCCGCCACCGGCGTCGTACAGGAGGCCGGCGTGCCGGCGCGGCCCTCGATCTCGACAAGACAGAGCCGGCAGGAGCCGAAGGCATCGACCATGTCGGTGGCGCAGAGCTTCGGCACCTCGATGCCGGCTTCCATTGAGGCGCGCATGATGGAGGTGCCCTCCGGCACGCTGATCTGCTGCCCGTCGATGGTGAGCGTCACCATGGTTTCGGATTTCGAAGCGGGAGTGCCGTAGTCGATTTCATGGATGAGAGACATGGATTGCACCTCCGCTAGATTTCAGTATCGGGCGCCTTGAGGCATGCCGCTCATCCGCCTGCCGGCACCTTCTCCCCGCAAGCGGGGCGAACGGGTATGCCGCACCACCTTCACTCGATACGCGACCTCGTGGCACGTCTCCTCTCCCCGCAGGCGGGGAGAGGGTTAGGGTGAGGGGCAACTTCGAATAAAAAACCATCACTCAGCCGCCTCCACGACCGGTGCCGGCGAAAAATCTTCCGGGAAATGCGTCATGGCGCTCATCACGGGATAGGGCGTGAAACCGCCAAGCGCACAGAGCGACCCGAATTTCATGGTATTGCAGAGATCGCCAAGCAGTACCCGGTTCTTCTCCGGCTCGATGCCGCCTGCGATCTTGTCGACCGTCTCGACGCCGCGCGTCGAACCGATGCGGCAGGGCGTGCACTTGCCGCAGCTTTCGACGGCACAGAATTCCATGGCGAAACGCGCCTGCTTCAGCATGTCGGCCGTGTCGTCGAAGACGACGATGCCGGCGTGGCCGATCAGCCCGTCCTTGGCGGCGAAGGCTTCGTAATCGAAAGGCGTATCGAACAGCGCCCGCGGGAAATAGGCGCCGAGCGGCCCGCCGACCTGAACCGCCTTGACCGGCCGGCCGGTCCTCGTGCCCCCGCCGATCCTGTCGACGATATCGCCGAGCGAAAGACCGAAGGCGGTCTCGTACAGGCCGCCATATCTGACATTGCCGGCGATCTGCAGCGGAATGGTGCCGCGCGAGCGGCCCATGCCGAAATCGCGGTAGAAGGCGGCGCCCTTCTCCATGATCACAGGCACTGAGGCCAGTGAAATCACATTGTTGATGACGGTCGGACAGTCGAACAGGCCCTTATGCGCCGGCAGCGGCGGCTTGGCGCGCACGATGCCGCGCTTGCCTTCGAGACTGTTCAAGAGAGCCGTTTCTTCACCGCAGACATAGGCGCCGGCGCCGGTGCGCACCTCGATATCGAAGGCGCGGCCCGAGCCAAGCACCGATGGGCCGAGAATGCCGCCCTGTCTGGCAATGCCGATGGCCTCGCTCATCACAGCGATCGCATGCGGATATTCCGAACGGGTGTAGACGAACCCCTTCGTGGCGCCGGTCGCGAGCCCCGCAATCGCCATGCCCTCGATCAAGACGAAGGGATCGCCTTCCATGATCATCCTGTCGGCAAAGGTGCCGCTATCGCCCTCATCGGCGTTGCAGACGGTATATTTGCGTTCGCCGCTGGCATCGAGAACGGTCTTCCACTTGATGCCGGTGGGAAAACCGGCGCCGCCGCGTCCGCGCAGGCCGGAATCCGTGACTTCCTTGACGATTTCGGCAGGCGTCATCGAAACGGCGCGGCGAAGGCCGGCAAGGCCGCCATGCGCCTCATAATCGCCGAGCGAAAGCGGGTCGGTGATGCCACAGCGGGCGAAGGTCAGGCGGGTCTGTTCCTTCAGGAACGGGAGGTCTTCAACCTCCCCGAGACAGAGCGGATGGCCGCTTCCGTTCAGCATTCCGGCGTCGAACAGAGCAGGCACATCCTTTGCCTTCACCGGCCCGTAGCCGATGCGCTTGCCGGCGGCCTCGACCTCGACCAGCGGTTCCAGCCAGAACATTCCGCGCGAGCCGTTGCGCACGATCTCTGCATCGAAGCCGCGGGCGGCGATCTCCTGGGCAATCGCCTTTGCCACCTTTTCGGCCCCGAGCGCCAGCGCAGCGGCATCGCGCGGAACATAAATCTTGACTGTCATCGACGTGCCTCCGCAACGAGTTCCGCCGCCATCTGATCGTCCACGCGGCCATAAACCTCGCCGTCGAGCATCGCTGACGGGGCGCAGGCACAAAGGCCGAGACAGTAGACCGGCTCCAGCGTCACGGCGCCGTCGAGCGTCGTCTGATGAAAATCGATCCCGAGCAGCGCCTTGACGCGATCAGCCAACGCGTCGCCGCCCGTCGACTGGCAGGCCTCGGCGCGACAGAGCTTCAGCACATGGCGGCCGGCGGGATGGTCGCGATAATCGTGGTAGAATGTCATCACCCCGTGCACTTCGGCGCGCGAGAGGTTCAGTTCCTCCGCAATCACAGGCAGGGCTTCCTGCGGCACATAACCGAATTCTCGCTGGACCTCGTGCAGAATGGGAAGCAGCGGTCCTTCAAGGAAGCGAAGGTCGGCGACGATGGTCCGCGTACGCGCTGCGATATCGCCTTGGGCGATATGAATGGTCATCAGGCAGCCCTCCCGGCGGCTCGCTCGTTTCGGGATGGCAGGCCTCCCCAGCCGAGCGCCATCGTGCAGACAACATCTCAGGGAAGCCGACGACGATCAATAAAGCTATCTCGTGGATTGATAGGTTTTTTCTATCAGAGTTCCTCGTCCCGCACGAGCACTCTCGCTTCGTGCAGCAGGGCCGAAACGAGCGGGGTGAAGGGCTCCCGATAGGGTGCGACGAGGCCAACCAGATGGTGGGCTTCCGGTTCGACAATCGGAATCATCCGGATCTCCACCGGAAAACCAAAGGATTTCGCCACGTTGCGCGGCATGATGCTCGCCCAGCGTCCGGTCCTGACATGCGAGAACAGCACGATCATCGAATTGGATTCGAGCGTCGGATGCACAGTGGCGCCGGCTTCCGTCAGATGCCGGTTGATGATGCGGCGGTTCTGCATGTCGGCGGTCAATAGACAAAGCCGAAGATCGCCGACCTCCTTCCAGGTCACATTGTCGCGATCGGATAGCGGGCTGCCTGCAGCCGTGATCAGATGATAGCGCTCGGCATAGAGCGGAACACTGGTGACCCGGCCGAGCGGCTCGTTTTCGAGATAGGTGATGCCGGCGTCGATTTCGAGATTTTCGAGCATGCTCAGCACCTGCAGCGAGTTCCGCGAGACGATCGAGAAGGTCACTCCCGGATGGCGTTCCTGAAAGGGCGTGGTGATGCGCGAAAGCATGGCGAGCGCCGTCGGAATGGCGGCAAGGCGAATGTGGCCGGAAAGTCCGCGGCGGGCCGCGCGCATCTCCTCGCGCATGGTGCGGGCATCGCCCACGATGCGCCGGGCCCATTCCAGCACGCGCTGGCCCTCCGGCGTCAGCCCCTGAAAGCGCGAGCCGCGCTGCACCAGCATGACACCAAGCTGATCCTCGAGCTGCCGGATCGCGGCTGAAAGCGTCGGCTGGGACACCCCGCACTCCTCCGCGGCGCGGCCGAAATGCTTTTCGTTGGCAAGGGCGATGAAAAATTCCAGCTTGTCGATCATCCGGTCTCCCGATCCGGCGCGAAATCATCCGGATCAGCTATCTTCGACGCAGCAACCGTGCTCCGCAAGGGCGGGTACTAATTGTTTTCAGCAGCCGGAAAAAGATCGAACAGCGATTCAAGGAAGGCAAGCACGTTTGTATTGCCGATACGGTAATAGACCAGCCTGCCCTGACGGCGCGTATTGACGAGACCTTCGAGCCTCAAACGCGCGAGCTGCTGCGAGACCATTGCCTGCTGAATGCCGAGGATGTTTTCGATTTCACTCACCGTCCGCTCCTCGGTCGCGAGTATGCAAAGAATCAGAAGTCGGGTCTGGTGCGCCAGCGCCTTCAGCAGATCGCTCGCCTCACGAGCGTTTCCAGCGAGTTTGTGCAGTTCCTGACCGGACATTCCCGGCTCGGGCTTGGGCAATGGCATTCGACATCTCGGAAGGGAAGCAAAAAGGCAGATCAGCACAATAGCATATTCGCACACACGAATTTGCCAAAAGTGATGAAATGTCAAAAAAGGTCTAACTAAATCAGCAGATAAGCTGGCCGCCATTGATCTCGAGGACCTGGCCGGTAATGTATCCGGAGAGCGAGGGCGCCGCCAGAAACAGATAGGCGGGAGCGCAATCCTCCGCTGTGCCCAGCCGCTGCAAGGGAATAGACTTTCTCGTCTGCTCCAGCTTTTCGCGGGAGGAATAGCGCTCGTGGAAATCCGTCTCGATCGTTCCGGGCGAGACACAATTGACGCGGATGCCATCCGGCGCGAGCTCGCGGGCAAGCGCCTTGGAATAGGTTGAAACGAAGGCTTTCGAGGCAGAATAAATCGAAGAACCGGGACTGCCGCCGGTCAGCGCGGAAATTGAAACGGTGTTGACGATGGCAGCGCCTTCCGCCGCCTTCAATGCCGGCAGCAACGCACGCGTCAGCGCCACCACCGACGTCTGGTTCAAACGCACGATCGCCTCATAATCTGCGTCAGTCAGTGTGGCAGCTGGAAAACGGCCGAGCATGGTGCCGGCGTTGTTGACGAGCACATGCACCTTGTCGAAAAAGGTAAGCGCATTTTCGGCAAATTGCGCAGCGCCGCCAGCGGCAGTGAAATCGGCGTGCAGCAACAGCGCCCGTCTTTCGGATTCAGCCGTCAGCAGAAAATCCGGCAGATCGCGCCCCGGTTTGCGTCCGGTATGGACGATCACCTTCGCGCCGCAGTCCAGGAACTGCCGGGCCACTTCGAGACCGATGCCCCGCCCGGCGCCGGTTACGATGACATTGCGATTTTCGAATAGTCTCGGGTGGAACACGAAGCCGTCCTCCTCGCGGACAATGCCGCCTGTTGCGCCATTCGCCCTTAACATATGAGCGCGCCGGCCGAAAGAAAGGCAGGCATCATCTTTCCGCCAGAGGCTGGCGCTCTTCCCTGAAAGTTCATAGTTCGATTTCTGTCTCCAGCAGCCGTGCGCCTGGCCCTTCCTCGCCGAGCTGATCGAAGGGATTGCGCAACGGACAGCTTTCGATCGACAGGCAACCGCAGCCGATGCAGCCGGTCAGACGGTCTCGCAGCAGGCTCAGCCGTCTGATTCGCGTGTCGAGTTCATCCTTCCAGCGCGCCGACAGCGTCTGCCAGTCGGCAATCGTCGGCGTGCGCCCCTGCGGCAGGGAGGCAAATGCCGTCTGGATTTCCGAAAGCGGAATGCCGACACGTTGCGCCACCTTGATGATGCCGAGCCGGCGAAGGACATCGCGTCCGTAGCGCCGCTGGTTGCCGCGCGTGCGGATACTCGAGATCAGCCCCTTGGCCTCATAGAAATGTAGCGCCGAGACGGCAAGACCACTGCGTTGCGCCACTTCGCCGACCGTCAGAAGCCTGCCGAGGGGCGTTGCAGAAATCCTATTCATGGCCTATTGACCTCAATATTAGTTGAGGTTTTATAACCGCTGCTTCCCCGGCCGTAAAGCACGAGGCGCAGGAAGGAGCGTCAGTTAGATCATCCGGTCATACAAGCTGAAATGATGGCGTCGGCGCTTGCCCGGCCCGCACCGATCGCCCCTGCCGATATTGCCGCCTGAAAGACAAGCGCTCGGGTTCCGTTCCCGGCAGGTACGGAACCTCGGAAAACACCCGGACAGGACCTCCGTCCGGGTGTTTTTTTATCTGCGCCCATCCGACCGGGCGGACGGGTTTGCAATTTTGCGGTTGCGGCAAGAAAACCCCGATGATAGTTTTCGCCGAAATAACAGGGGAGCTCCGTGTCGCCGGGGCTGAGATGTGAGGCGCAAGCCTCCGGACCCTTCTAAGCTGATCTGGGTAATGCCAGCGGAGCGAGGTCCAAATGTATTCCGGCGCGCAAGTGTCACTCTACCGGACGTCCGGCAATTCCGTCGGCATCCCTATCGATGCCCTCAAGGCAACCGCCCCAAATCGCATCGAGACCGATGCCCTCGACAGGTTTGCGCGAACGGCCCGGCGAAAGCCTGAAATCGAACGCCGATGACATCGCCACGACCATCGGATTCGCGCCTTGCGACGCTCTATCTCGCCGTGTACCGGGCAATGCCCGCCTTGCTCGCAGGCTTTGCTTTTCTGGCGGCATGGGAACTCTATGTCGATCTTTCCGGTATCAAACCGTCCATTCTGCCGGCACCTTCGCGTATCCTTGTCCAGGGCTGGCTGAACCGAGAGGCGCTGATATCAAACACCTGGCCGACGCTCGGAGCGACACTCGGTGGTTTCGCCCTGTCGCTCGCCTTCGCCTTCGCCTCTTCGATCCTGATGGATTTCATGCCATTCATGCGCCGGGCAATGCTGCCGATCTTCATCGCCAGCCAGACTTTGCCGCTGGTGGCGATCGCGCCTCTCGTCGTCCTCTGGTTCGGTTTCGGCCTTTTGCCGAAGATATTGCTGGTGGCGCTCGTCACCTTCTTTCCGCTGCTTGTTGCCCTGCTTCAGGGCTATGAGGCGACCGATCGCGACATTGCCGAGCTCTTGAATTCGATGAAAGCGAGCCGCTGGCGCATTTTCCGCCTGGCGCGGCTTCCCTCGTCGCTGCCCTATTTCTTCGCCGGCCTTCGAATCTCGATCACCTATGCCGTCGTCGGCGCGATCTTTGCCGAATATGCCGGCGCTGCAAGCGGCCTCGGCATCTATATCCTCAACGCCAAGAACAATTTCCGTCCCGATCTCGTGCTCGCCGCCGTGATCGTCAGCGCTCTGTTGACGCTCTGCCTCTTCGCGCTGACGCTGGTTATCCAGCGTTTCGTCATGCCCTGGCAGCCATCCCAGGAGCGGCGCCGATGACCGGTCAGATGCTTGAGCTGCGCAACATCTCGAAGTCCTTCGACGGCATGAAAGTTCTAGACGACATTTCGCTCGCCGTCGCAGACGGCGAGTTCGTCTCGATCGTCGGCCCATCCGGCTCCGGAAAATCGACCGTGCTGAGACTGCTGACACAGGCGCTGCGACCCGATTCCGGCGCCATGCTTTTCAACGATGCAGCGCTGGAACAGACGCCGCATTCCTTTGCCTTCATGCCACAACGCGATGCGCTGATGCCCTGGCGCCGGATCATCGATAATGCCGCGCTCGGTCTGGAAGTGAAGGGCATGGCTCGCCGGGCTGCACGCGCCGCTGTCGCGCCCCTCTTCGAGCGGTTCGGCCTTGCCGGCTTCGAGCATCACTACCCCGCCTCTCTTTCCGGCGGCATGCGCCAACGTGCTGCGCTGCTGCGCACCGTCATCCAGGAGCAGGACATGCTGCTGCTCGACGAGCCCTTCGGCGCGCTCGATGCGCTGACCCGCACGCAGATCCAGGAGTGGCTGCAAGGCATGTGGACCGAACATCGCTGGACGGCGCTGCTGATCACCCACGATGTTCGCGAGGCCGTTTTTCTCTCCGACCGGATCTACGTGCTGTCTGCCCGTCCGGCGCGTGTCATCCGCGAATTCCGCGTTCCCCTGCCCCGCCCGAGAAGCATTGCCGATCTCGGTTCGCCGGCGGCCCAGGCGATCGAGACCGAAATCCTGCAAACCCTGCTTCATCCGCTAGAACAGGGTGGTTTTAGGCCGGTCGGCCCAAAATCTGAATCCTGTTCCAATTTAAAGAGTTAGAGTCTGATGTCGTTCGAAAACCGTACTTTTCGGCGTCATGCTCTAAAGACCTGAGGAGGTCACCATGCCGCTTCTCACCCGCCGCCAGACGATGCTCGCCGCCATCGCGACAAGCCTCGCCGGCCGCGTCGCCTTCGCTCAATCGGCGCCCGCAAAGGTTCGTATCGCGCTCGACTGGACGCCCAACACCAATCACATCGGCATCTACGTCGCCAAGGCGAAGGGCTTCTACACGGCCGCCGGCCTCGATGTCGAAATTCTACCCTTTACCGACACGAGTGCCGGCACGCTGGTATCAAACGGGGTCGCCGATTTCGGCATCAGTAGCGAGATCGAGGCCCTGACGCAGCGTGCTGGCGGCGGTGACGTGAAGATGGTCTACGGCGTCGTCCAGACGGAAACCGCACGCCTGATCTTCAACGGCGGGCGGGACGACATCAAGAGCCCTAGAGATCTCGATGGCAAGACCTATGGAGGCTTCGGCGGCACTTGGGAAAGCGCGCTGGTCTCGGCGATGATCCGCAATGACGGCGGCAAGGGCGACGTCAAGACCGTCACCCTCGGCACCTCCGCCTATGAGGCGCTGGACAATGGCTCGATTGACTTCACGCTGGAGATCTACACCTGGGAGGGCATCGCCGCTGAGCTGGAAAATCGGCAGATCAGCCGCTTCCACTATTCCGATTACGGCATTCCCGACGAGCAGACGACAGTCATCGTTTCCAGTGACGCCTATCTCTCTGCCAGTCGAGAACACGCGCGCGCCTTCATCCAGGCCACGCGTCAAGGCTATGTCTACTCCATCGATCATCCCGACGAAGCCTGCGACCTGCTGATATCAGGAAGTAACGGTGCGCTGATGAACACGGATCTGGTGAGAGCATCTCAGAAGGCGTTGATCGAAGGCCATTTCCTGAGATCCGAGGCCGGCGTGATCGGCACGCTTGATCCGGCAAAGGCCGATGCCATTGGCGCTTTCCTGGTCGAGAACGGCATTCTCGTCGATGCGAATGGCGTCGTGCTCAAGGAGAAGCCGGACTTTTCCACCTATTACACCAACGAACTCCTCGGCTGAGCTCGCCCCGGGCCTTGCCGAGGCGGTCTTCCCAGGCAATGCTTTGCGCCTGGGCGGTTTGAGCCGAATCGGGCAGGGCGGGGAACGACATGCGAGCACAGGACAGACTGGCCGGAGCCGACTTTCTGCGCGCAATGGCCTGCTTGTTGGTGCTCGCGCATCATCTCGCGCTCCGGCTGGATATGCGCAGAATACCGGATGAATTGGCGGCGACGGCAAACGTCCTCCGCTTCGGCAATTTCGGCGTCGCCATCTTCTTCGTGCTCAGCGGCTTTCTGCTTGCCCGCCCCTTCTGGCACGCTCTCGACGCCGGCGGCGCCATGCCCAGCCTTGGGCACTACGCCATCCGCAGGTTGGCGCGCATCGCTCCGGGCTTCTGGGTCGCCACCAGCGTCAGCTTCGTCCTTAGCCTGACGCTGCTTGCCGTGCCGCTGACGCCAGAACTCGTCGTCCGCTACGTCTCGGGACTGTTGTTCATGAGCCAGTGGCATTGGCGCACGTTTTTTCCCGTCGAAGCCGATGGGCCGCTCTGGTCCATTCCCTTCGAGGTCACCAGCTATGTGCTCCTCCCGGTCGGCTTTCTCCTGCTGTTTCGCCTGCCGCTGCTACGGCAACGTCCGTTCTTCGCCCGCGCCGCCTGGCTCTGCGTCATTGCCGTCGTCCTTCTTGCTCATATGATGATCCTGAGGCTCTTTGCGCTCGACGATATCGGGCGCGGCTGGTCATATGGCCTTCAGGGTGGAGCGAAGGAATGGATGCCCAACTATAATCCGATCGGCTTCTTTGCTGTCTTCGCGCTCGGCGCGCTTGCCGCCGGCATCGAAGTGATGTTGCCCGCAAGACGATCTCCCTGGTTCGACGCCGCGGCACTCCTCGCCGTCGCGGTTGCCGCTTACCGCCTCCTCATATCCCCAGGCGGCTCGGCCGAAGGTTACGGTTGGCTTCACATCCCCTATGGATTTCCGGTCTTCCCACTGGCCGTTGCAACAGCGCTCGTTTCACTCAGCCATTCGCAGCGTCTGGGCAGGCTGCTTGATAACCCCCCCGTCCGCTACATCGCCAAGATCTCCTTCGGCATTTACATCTGGCAGGAGATCATCCTGACATTGATCCAGAGACTGGACCCCGGCTCGTTCGGCGCCTCCTCCGAGAATGTGGTCACCGGTTGGATGCAATCCTGCACACTGACAGCGGCGCTCGTTTTTCTGGTGGCAAGCCTCAGTTATTATCTGTTGGAACGACCAGTAATCGATTTTGGCAATCGTCTGACATCGCGCCGCCTCATCGGGCTACTCCTTTAGAAGTATAATTTCGGACGCCGCTCAACTAGAGGCATTAAGGTTAACGCGAAATACTCCCATTTTTGGCGTCTTTATGCTTACCGATTTCTTATTTATAACGATGACAAACCATACGTAAGCATGTATCTGTCTCCCCGCTGTTCAGTATCGCATCTAAACTTCTGGGCATTGAGTAATGTATGCTTTTACTTCGAAGATAAGTTCACGCTTCGATTCGTCTCAGCGTCAGAACAAAATCCGGACCCTGGTTGTAGCGAACTCCAACATTCGCCAACCGGACAGCTTTTCCGGTGTCGAAGGGAGGGCGGCTCTGCGATTGGCCGTAAAGCGGCTGATTGATATCGTCATCTCGGCCAGCGCTCTGCTCGTACTGGCGCCGCTTTTCCTGGCAATCGCTCTTTTCATCAAACTCGACGATGGAGGCCCCGTATTCTTCCGCCAGATCCGTTGGGGCCTGAACGGGCGGAAGATCACCGTCTTCAAGTTCCGCTCGATGCACATCGAAGCTTGCGATCCCAGCGGCATTCAGCAGACCGTCAAGGGCGACAGCCGGGTGACCGGCTTCGGCGCTATGCTCCGCAGGACCAACATTGACGAGCTGCCGCAGCTTCTGAACGTCCTCAGGGGCGACATGTCCCTGGTCGGGCCGCGCTGCCATGCCATCAACATGCGCGCAGCCGGCCGGCTCTACGAAGAATTGGTGCCGAACTACCACCATCGTCACGTCATGCGCCCCGGCATCACCGGCCTCGCGCAGACACGCGGCTGGCGCGGGCCGACCGCACGGCCGCTGCAAGCCCGGGCCCGGATCGCCTGCGATATCTATTATGTCAGGCATTTCAGTCTGCTGCTCGACCTGAAAATCCTGTTCAAGACGCTGGTCATCGAGCTGCGCGGCGGCACCGGCTTCTAGGGCAATTCCAGGAAAAGTATGGAACGGTTTTCCGTTCGGAATCGCGTAAAACGAAATCTTAGGGCGATTCTGCGCTTCGGTGAAAACCTGAACCGCTCTCGAACCCTCCTGGTTGGTCCATAGCGTCGCGCGCGCAAAAGTGCGACACTGCGAAAAGGACATCAGCCAAACGAAGCGCTAAAGCGCGAGAAGCAAGTCAGCAACGCGAGTATCAAGGGCCGTAGCACCTTTGCGCGCCCTGAAGACGCGCGGCGCTGCAAATGTGGCCCTCTCGGTCATGAGCCGGACAAAAGCGGTTTTGAATGCCCGCTCTTTTTCAAATCTTTGATGAGGCGCTTCAAGTTCCCTCGCAGAAACAAAAAAGCGGCCTCGCGGGCCGCCTTTCATCGAAGCCGTCGATTGGTCAATCCTGCTGGACGATGCCGCTAAGATGCGTCAGTTCCATGATGAAATGCTCGAGCTTCGACTTGTGCTCGTGCAACTCGGCATGTTCGAGTTCCTTGCGGGCTGCCTCGATGCGACGGGTCAGTTCGTCCTTATGGAGTTCCTCGACTGGAACGGCGGACTCTGCCAGCAACGTGCAGCCGGTCGGCAGAATGTCGGCAAAGCCGCCGAACACGACATAGTCCTGCTTCTTCCCAGAAGCTGAACGCACGCTCACGACACCCGGCTTGACCGTCGTCATCGTCGGCGCATGGTGCGCCATCACGGTCATCTCGCCCTCAGTCGCGGGAATGACGACCTCGGTCACCATCTCCGACAGCAGCAGACGCTCCGGCGAAACGAGCTCAAAGTTGAAATTGTCAGCCATCAGTGACTTACCTTCTCGGCTATGGCTTTTGCATCTTGCAATTTGGTCCCGCAGAACGGGCAGTGCAGTATCGCCTGGTCGAGATATCCGAGACCTTCTTCGGTCTGAACCAGTCCCACGACCATCATGATCACGCCGTTATCGGCACGGTAGATGGTCGGTGCGGCTGGCTCTGGGAGTTCCGCTACGACCCCTTTTAGCGAGTCGCAGCAGAATATCTCGTCCTTAGCGTCGCTCATCAAGCAGCAGCGAGCTTCTTGGCCTTTTCGATGGCTTCATCGATCGAACCGACCATGTAGAAGGCAGCTTCCGGCAGGTTGTCGTATTCACCGTTGACGAGGCCCTTGAAGCCCTTGATCGTGTCTTCCAGAGCAACCAGCTTGCCCGGCGAGCCGGTGAAGACTTCGGCAACGAAGAAGGGCTGCGAAAGGAAGCGCTCGATCTTGCGGGCGCGGGCGACGGCCAGCTTGTCTTCTTCAGACAGTTCGTCCATGCCGAGGATGGCGATGATGTCCTGCAGGGCCTTGTAGCGCTGCAGCGTAGACTGAACTTTACGAGCGACCTCGTAGTGCTCTTCGCCGACGACCATCGGGTCGAGCATGCGCGAGGTGGAGTCGAGCGGGTCGACGGCCGGGTAGATACCCTTTTCAGCGATCGAGCGCGACAGAACGGTCGTTGCGTCCAAGTGGGCGAACGAGGTTGCCGGTGCCGGGTCGGTCAAGTCGTCGGCCGGAACGTAAATGGCCTGAACCGAGGTGATCGAGCCGGTCGTCGTCGTGGTGATGCGTTCCTGCATCGAGCCCATGTCGGTTGCGAGAGTCGGCTGATAACCCACGGCCGAAGGAATACGGCCGAGCAGAGCCGACACTTCCGAGCCTGCCTGCGTGAAGCGGAAGATGTTGTCGACGAAGAACAGAACGTCCTGGCCCTGGTCGCGGAAGTGTTCTGCAACCGTCAAACCCGTCAGAGCGACGCGAGCGCGGGCGCCCGGCGGTTCGTTCATCTGACCGTAAACGAGCGCAGCCTTGGAGCCTTCGCCACCACCATGCTTGTTGACGCCCGATTCGATCATTTCATGGTAGAGGTCGTTGCCTTCGCGGGTACGCTCACCCACGCCTGCGAAGACCGAGTAACCACCGTGCGCCTTGGCGACGTTGTTGATCAGCTCCATGATGAGAACGGTCTTGCCGACGCCGGCGCCGCCGAACAGGCCGATCTTGCCGCCCTTTGCGTAAGGAGCGAGAAGGTCGACGACCTTGATGCCGGTGACGAGGATCTGCGCTTCCGTGGACTGCTCGACGTAAGCCGGAGCGTCCTGGTGGATAGCGCGCCTGTGAGCGGTGGTCAGCGGGCCTGCTTCATCGACCGGCTCGCCGATGACGTTCATGATACGGCCGAGCGTTTCGTCGCCGACGGGAACCGAGATCGGAGCGCCGGTATCGACGACCTGCTGGCCGCGAACGAGGCCTTCGCTCGAGTCCATCGCGATGGTGCGGACTTCGTTTTCGCCCAGATGCTGAGCGACTTCGAGAACCAGGCGGACGCCGTTGTTGTCGGTTTCAAGCGCGTTCAAAATCGCCGGCAGTTCGCCTTCGAAAGCAACGTCGACGACGGCGCCGATAACCTGGGTGACTTTGCCGACAGAGCGGGTAGCTGCCTCAGCCATATTCTTACCCTCTTTCCCTAACTCAGAGCGCTTCCGCGCCCGAAATGATTTCAATCAATTCCTTGGTGATCTGAGCCTGACGCTGACGGTTGTAGCTCAGCGTCAGCTTGTTGATCATCTCACCGGCATTGCGCGTAGCATTGTCCATCGCGCTCATCTTGGCGCCCATCTCGCCCGCGACGTTCTCAAGGAGAGCACGGAAGATCTGGACGGAGATATTGCGCGGGATCAGGTCGTCGAGGATCGACGCCGGATCCGGCTCGTATTCATAGACGGCGCCTGCATGTTCTGCATCCTGGGCGACGGCTTCCGGAGCCTTGGCCGGGATGAGTTGCTGGGCGGTCGGAACCTGTGAGATGACCGACTTGAACTCGGAGTAGAACAGCGTGCAGATGTCGAACTCGCCGGCCTCGTACATCTCGATGACGCGCTTTCCGATCTGGTCGGCATTCTCGAAACCGATTTTCTTGACTTCGCGCAGTTCCTTGCGCTCGATGATCAGCGATGCATATTCACGCCGCAGGATATCGTAGCCCTTCTTGCCGACGGTGAAGATCTTCACCGTCTTGCCCTCGGCAAGCAGCCTGCGGACATGGTCGCGCGCAAAGCGGGCAATCTGCGAGTTGAAACCGCCGCAAAGACCGCGTTCGGCCGTGCAAACCACCAGCAGATGGACCTGGTCCTTGCCGGTGCCGGTCATCAGCGCCGGCGCGCCATCCGCCTCGGTGACGGCCTTGGCAATGTTCGCCAGAACCGCACCCATGCGCTGCGAATAGGGCCGGGCGGCCTCGGCCGCCTCCTGCGCACGCCGAAGCTTCGCCGCGGCGACCATTTTCATCGCCTTGGTGATCTTCTGCGTCGCCTTGACGGAGGCGATCCGGTTTTTCAGATCCTTAAGTGAAGGCATCCGTTATCCGTCCTAACTGGGCCCGATTACTGGAAAGACTTGGCGAAGCTATCGAGAGCAGCGGTGAGCTTGCCCCGAGTATCGTCGCTGATTGCCTTTTCCGTGCGGATCGCATCGAGGATGGCCGAGCCTTCCGAGCGCAGATAGGACAGCAGGCCCTGTTCGAACTTGCCGACCTGAGCGACCGGCAGCTTGTCGAGGTAGCCATTGACACCTGCGAAAATCACGGCGACCTGCTCTTCCGTCTTCAGCGGCGAGAACTGCGGCTGCTTCAGGAGTTCGGTCAGGCGTGCACCGCGGTTCAAGAGGCGCTGCGTCGCAGCGTCGAGGTCCGAACCGAACTGGGCGAAGGCGGCCATCTCGCGATACTGGGCGAGTTCGCCCTTGATCGAACCGGCAACCTGCTTCATCGCCTTGATCTGGGCTGAGGAACCGACGCGCGAAACCGACAGGCCGACGTTAACGGCCGGGCGGATACCCTGGTAGAACAGGTCGGTTTCAAGGAAGATCTGACCGTCGGTGATCGAGATCACGTTGGTTGGAATGAAGGCCGAAACGTCGTTGCCCTGCGTTTCGATGACAGGCAGAGCGGTCAGCGAACCGGCGCCCTTGTCGTCGTTCATCTTTGCGGCGCGCTCGAGCAGGCGCGAATGCAGGTAGAAAACGTCGCCCGGATAGGCTTCGCGGCCCGGCGGACGGCGCAGCAGCAGCGACATCTGACGGTAAGCGACAGCCTGCTTGGACAGGTCGTCATAGCCGATCAGCGCGTGCTGAGCGTTGTCGCGGAAGTATTCGCCCATTGCGCAACCTGCGAACGGAGCGAGGAACTGCATCGGAGCCGGATCGGAAGCGGTCGCAGCGACGATGATCGAGTACTTCAGGGCGCCGCGCTCTTCGAGAACCTTGACGAACTGGGCAACCGTGGAGCGCTTCTGGCCGACGGCGACGTAGACGCAGTAGAGCTTGTCGTTGTCGGGGCCGTTGTCGTGGATTGGCTTCTGGTTCAGGAAGGTGTCGAGCAGGATGGCGGTCTTGCCGGTCTGGCGGTCGCCGATGACGAGCTCGCGCTGGCCGCGGCCGACGGGGATCAGAGCGTCGATGGCCTTGAGGCCGGTCGACATCGGCTCGTGAACCGACTTGCGCGGAATGATGCCTGGAGCCTTGACGTCAACGCGCGCACGGCGGGTCGCGTTTATCGGGCCCTTGCCGTCGATCGGGTTGCCGAGAGCGTCGACGACGCGGCCGAGCAGCTCCGGACCGACCGGCACGTCGACGATGGCGCCGGTGCGCTTGACGGTGTCGCCTTCCTTGATGTCGCGGTCGGAGCCGAAAATAACGACACCAACGTTGTCGGATTCAAGGTTCAGGGCCATGCCGCGGATGCCGCCGGGAAACTCGACCATTTCACCAGCCTGAACATTGTCCAGACCGTAAACGCGAGCGATACCGTCACCGACGGAGAGAACCTGGCCGACTTCCGAGACTTCTGCCTCTTTGCCGAAATTTTTGATCTGGTCTTTGAGAATTGCGGAAATTTCCGCGGCGCGGATATCCATCAGCCGACCTCTTTCAATGCAAGCTTAAGGGTAGAGAGTTTGGTACGAAGAGACGTATCAATCTGACGGGACCCGACCTTGACGATCAGACCACCAAGAATTGACGGATCAACCGTGACAGCAATTGCCACGTCTTTGCCGGTGACGCCCTTCAGCGCCGCCTTCAATTCATTTTCCTGCTCTGCTGAGAGAGCATGGGCCGAGGTGACCTCGGCAGAAATTTCGCCGCGATGATTGGCGGCGATCAGCCGGAAGGCCTTGATCATGCCGGGCAGAGCGAAGAGGCGGCGGTTGCGCGCCACGACCTTCAGGAAGTTGGCGAAGAAGCCCGAGATGCCGGCCTTTTCACTGATGGCGACGATGGCCTTCAGCTGGTCCTCGGCAGAGAAAACCGGGCTCAGTATGAAGCGCTTCAAATCATCGCTCTCACCCAGCATCGCCTGGAAACGGTCAAGGTCTGCAGTTACGGTAGCGACGGCACCCTCTTCGAGCGCCAGCTCGAAAAGCGACGAGGCATAGCGCTCTGCAACACCAGAAGTAAGCTGGGACGTGTCTGCCACTGGCACAAATTTCCCTGATTTCAATCCAAAATCCGGCTCTCGGCGGGCGCCGAACCTATGATCTTGAATTCGTTTTGATTTCCCCCAGAAATCACAAGAGAAGCCTCTTGCTTCTTCCGAAATTCGGGGTCCGTCTAACATAGGATGTTCGGACTCGCAACACGCGTAACGTCCGAATACGCCTTTCGCATGAATTTCTGTTCGCAAAATTGCGCAAAGGCTTCCGGACAGGCCGCGAAGGCGGCCCGCCAGCGGTGAAATTCACGTTTGAATGAAGCCGAAAACATAAAGCAGCGGTAACGCAGCAAGCACGACTTGCACAACCAGAAGTAAATAGTTGACCAGATTGCTCCCCTTATCGGACAGGATCGATATGATCCGCGCAAAGGCAGCCATGCTGAAGGAGGCGCCGAGCGCCATGTAGATCCAATCCTGCGCAAGCAGGATCGCTGAGAGCCCGAAGCCGAGATAGAAGCCGCCCATCGAGCGTCCCTCGCCATATCCTTCCGACCGCCCCTCCTGCACCTGCAAGCCGAGAAGACGGAAAGCATGGCCCGGCGCAAACATCATGATGAAACCGGCCAGCGCCGTGAAAGCGGCAGAGCAGAAGGCGAGTTGCTCGCCGAGTTCGGTCGGAAAATAGAATTCCATGCATCGGCCCCTAATCGCCCGGATGATTCGCTGTTTTATGGCATGCGCTCGAAAAGGAGGAAATGGCGGCGTACTATTTTAAAGAAAGCTCTGGGGATCAATGTCGAGCTGCACCTGCACCGACCCGCGCTCCTTCGGAGATTGCGACAGCATCGCCCGCAGAAATCCCTGCATGTCGGAGTTGCGCCGTCCGTGGACCAAAAGGCGGAAGCGGTGGCGGCCGCGCACCAGGGCAAGCGGCGCTTCCGCCGGGCCGAGCACTGAGATGCCGGAGACCTGGGGTGCTGCGTTGCGCATGCCGCGCGCATGATTTTCCGCGTCTTGGCGCATTTCGGCCGAAACGATGATCGAGGCGAGCCGGCCGAACGGCGGCAATGCTGCACGTTCGCGCTCGGTGATTTCGCGCTCGTAAAAGGCATCGGAGTCGCCGGAAACGATTGCCTGCATGACCGGGTGCTGCGGCTGGTAGGTTTGCAGCAGCCCATGGCTCTTCAGGCCTGTCCGCCCGGCGCGGCCCGTCACCTGCGACAGAAGCTGGAAAGTGCGTTCGGCCGCGCGCGGATCGCCATTGGCAAGACCGAGGTCGGCATCGACGATGCCGACCAGCGTCATCAGCGGAAAATTATGCCCCTTGGCGACGAGCTGGGTGCCGATGACGATATCGGCCTCACCCTTCGCGATCGCATCCAGCTCCAGCCGCAGCCGCTTCACGCCGCCCATCATGTCCGAGGAGAGGACGATCGTCCGCGCCTCAGGGAAATGTCGTTCCACCTCTTCGGCGATGCGCTCGACGCCTGGCCCGCAGGCGACCAGATGGTCGAGCGTCCCGCATTCCGGGCATGCCTCGGGCGTGCGCTCGGCATGACCACATTGATGGCACTGCAACTGCTTGCGGAAGCGATGCTCGACTAGCCAGCTCGAACATTGCGGGCATTGGAAGCGGTGACCGCAGACCCGGCAGAGCGTCAGCGGCGCATAGCCGCGCCGATTGAGAAAAAGCAGCGCCTGCTCCCGCCTCTCCACCGTCTTGCCGATCGCCCGGATCAGCACCGGCGACAGGAAGCCACCCCGCTCCGGCGCGTGTCTGCGCATATCGATGAGATGCAGGTCCGGCAGCGCCGCGTCGCCGAAACGCGTGGGCAGGTGGACAGTGCTGTAGCGGCCGTTCTGCCCATTGACCTGGCTTTCGACCGATGGTGTCGCAGAGACCAGGATGACGGGAAAATCGCCGATGCGGCCGCGCACGACGGCCATGTCACGGGCATTGTAGAAGACCCGATCTTCCTGCTTGTAAGCGGGATCATGCTCCTCGTCGACGATGATGAGGCCGAGATTCTCGAAAGGCAGGAAGAGCGCCGAGCGGGCGCCGGCCACGACGCGCACTTCGCCGGTCACCGCCTGGCGCCAGACTTTTTCGCGCATGCGCGGGGCGAGATCGGAATGCCATTCGGCCGGCTTTGCTCCGAAGCGATCCTGAAAACGCTCGAGGAAACTGGCCGTCAGCGCGATCTCCGGCAGCAGGATCAGCACCTGCTTGCCACGTTTCAGGGTCTCGGCGATCGCCTCGAAATAGACTTCCGTCTTGCCGGAACCCGTGACGCCATCGATCAGCGACACCGAAAATTCGCCCCTGCGGACGTCGGAAACGATTTCCGCCGCCGCCTCTTTCTGCGGCCCTTCGAGGCGCGCGGCGGCAAAGTCGGGATCCGGCATCGCCACGACGGGCGGCGGCGGCAGGAACACCGTTTCGAAAATGCCGAGCGTGACCAGTCCATCGACCACGCTCGTCGAAACACCGGCCGCATGCGCCAGACCGCTGCGCGTCCAGGAGAGACCGTCGGAGGCGGCCGCGAGCACGCGCGCACGCGCCGGTGTCATCCGCTCAGGTTCGCCGCCGACGAATTTCAGCCCCTCCACCATAGGCTCCGGCTCGAAGGCGTTCGGCGCCCTGAGCGCCATGCGCGCGACGAGACCGGGCGGGGAGAGCGTATAGCTCGCCACCCAATCGATGAAATCCCGCATTTCCTTGGAAAGCGGCGGGCAATCGAAGACATGGCTGATCGGCCGAAGCTTCTTCGGATCGACGCCATCTTCGCCGCCGTCCCAGACGACACCGATCACCTGCCGCGGCCCGAGCGGCACCTGCACGACCGAGCCGGGCTCGACCGCCATGCCCTCAGGCACCGAGTAGGAATAGGGTTTCGGCGCCGGCATCGGCACCAGCACCGGAACCGTTCGGTTCGCGGGCGGTGCTTCGAAAAGCGCGCCAAAGAGATCGGACGAATCTATGCTCATCGCGCGAGACCATGCCCGCAAATCGCTGGAATTGGAACCGCAAAGACGCGATGGCTCGTCGGGGGAGAATGTGGATAACGAAGACGCGCCAAGACGGACCGCGTCTTGACGAAAAGGTTGCGGGGCAAGCAATCGGCCGCCTAGATTTCCGGTAGATTTGTTCGACAGCTGAATCGGAGAGCATGAATGGCCAGACTGACCGAGAATGCCAAAGGCGTCTACGTTATCGCCGTAACTCCCTTTGCCGACGACGGCGCGCTCGATCTCGAAAGCGTCGACTGCATGGTCGATTTCTACGAAGCGCCGGCGTCACCGGCCTGACAGTGCTCGGCCAGCTCGGCGAGGCCCCGAAGCTGACTGCGGACGAATCGCGGATCGTGGTCGAGCGTGTACTGAAGCGCCTCGACGGGCGCCTGCCGGTGGTCGTCGGCGTGTCGGCGCCCGGACTTGCCCCGATGAGGGAACTCGCCAAGGCCGTGATGGGCGAAGGTGCCGCCGGCGTCATGGTTGCGCCGCCGTGGACCATCAGGACCGACGATCAGGCCTTCGCCTTCTACCAGTCGGTTGGTGAAACCCTGGGCGATACGCCTTTCGTGCTGCAGGACTATCCGCTCACGACCAATGTGACGATCGCATCCGCGGTCATCGAGCGCATCGTCAGGGAGGTGCCGAATTGCGTCATGCTCAAACACGAGGATTGGCCTGGCCTGTCGAAAATCACCGCACTCCGCGCAGCCAGCGACACGCGCGGCATGCGGCGCATCTCCATTCTCTGCGGCAATGGAGGACTTTTCCTGCCCGAAGAAATGGGCCGGGGCGCCGACGGCGCCATGACCGGCTTCTGCTATCCCGAAATGATGGTCGGTGTCGTCGAAGCCTATAGCGCCGGCAATGCTGATCGCGCCTACGAAATCTTCGATGCCTACCTGCCGCTCGCCCGCTATGAACAGCAGCAGGGCATCGGTCTTGCCTGCCGCAAATACGTGCTTGCCAAGCGCGGCGTCATCAAGTCCGCCACTGTGCGCGAGCCGGGGCCTAGACTTTCAGCGCTCGACATTGCCGATGTCGAGCGGCTTTTGGCCCGCCAGGAGGTCCGCCTCAAGGAGATCGGCGCATGATGGTGTGCGGTCTCGCCTCAACCGCGCAGGTCGAGAACATGGGTGTAGCCATCCTGCTCGCTGGGACGAAACTCAAGCGACTCCCAAAATTTCGCCGCACCGTCGTTTCCCGCATGCACGGTGACACAACGGCAGAAGCGCCGCGCGTGATCCAGAAGGGCGAGCGCAAGCATCCGCCCGACGCCGCGACCGCGCATCGCGGGGCGGACGTAGAAACGCCGCATCCGCAACGCTTCCGGCATGGCGGGTTCGATGGTCATGCCACCAACGCCAACGAGTGTTTCGCCGGCAAAGGCGCCGAGCAGCCTTTCGCCGTCACCCACCAAGCGGATGTCGCCAACTGCCCACTCATCGATAAGCCGGCCGATATGGAGATGGCCTTCCTGCCGGGCGTCGTGCGCAAGTCCCGCCATCGCCTCCGGCAAACGATCACGGAAGATGCGAATATCGATCGTCACGGTTCTAGACGGCCAGAACCGACATCTCGCGCGGCATCGCCGCAGCCGGCCCGGCGACCGGCACGAAGGTCGCGTCCCCATCGCGGGCCATGTCGTGGACAGTATGTTTCTCCAGCGCCTTCGTCACCTCGTTGACATCGCCATCGAGATGTTCGGCGGGAATGAGATTGCCGATCACGAAATCGAAACGGTCGCCGCGCTTGTTCAAGAGTTCGTGGAAAACCGTCATGTCGCGAAGCTCCGTCGACCACTTCGCCAGCCAGTAGAACAGGCCGGAATTGCGCGCCGTCATGTGGACGGGAAGGATCGGCAGATTGTATTTGCGCGCCAGCCCGACGGCCGACGTTTTCCATGGGCGCTCGTTGAGCTGGCCGTTCGCCCAATAGGCAATGCGGCCGGACGGAAAGAGCACGGTGGCCTTGCCTTCCCGCACAGCGTGGTTCGTCAATTGTAGCGTCTCGCGCGCCTTAAGCTTGCTCTTGTGCTCCTCTCGCCATTCGACGGGGATGACCATCTCGGCAAAACGCGGGTTGACGCGGATGGCGTCGCGATTGGCAAAGAACATCATATCGGGCCGGCGCGTTTTCAGCAGATCGAATACGGCGACCCCGTCGGCAATGCCGGTGGGGTGATTGCTGACGAGGATGAAGCCGCCGCTGTCGGGAATGCGTTCGCCGTTGGCGACGCCGATGTCGAGCTTCAGCACGTCGCTCAAATATTCGAACGACTGGAACCCCGGCATCTTGGCAACCGCATTGGCGAATTCGATCGCCTTGTTATAGCGCAGAAGCGTGTAGAGGAACGGTCGCATGACCGGCCAGAGCGGATGTTTCACGATCCTCTGGCCGCGTTCGGCAATCAGCGTATCGACGATGTGACCGGGCTTTCCCTGTGAAACGAGAGCGATCGCTTCCGCGAGTTGTCCGAAAGCCGTCATGGAATCGCGCCGTGCCATGAAAGATCCTGTCTATGGGCTGTAAGCTATCGCAGTACAATATGATCGAAGGATGACAATGGCTTGGCCGGCATTAGCAATTCGATAACCGTTCCTGCTTCAAATTGGCGGACTTGAAGGCAAATTCAAGGCCAGCAACGTGAATGAACTGCTTGTAATCGCCGACCCGCGCCTGATGGCGGAACGCGCTGCGTGGCTCGAAAACCTCGCTCGTGAACGCCGTCTTTCCGAGCATACGCTCGATGCCTATGAGCGCGACACCCGCCAGTTTCTGACCTTCCTGACCGGCCATCTCGCCGGCCCGGCGACCCTCGCGGATATCAGGGAATTGCGCCCCGCCGATTTCCGCGCCTTCCTTGCCGCTCGGCGCAGGCAAGGCTCCGGCGCCCGTTCGCTCGGCCGCAATCTCGCCGGCCTTCGCTCGCTGTTGCGTCACCTCGAAAAGAAGGGCCTGGTCAATGCCGCCGGCGCCGGCGCGATCCGTTCGCCGAAGCAGCCGAAGTCGCTGCCCAAACCGCTGTCGGACACGCAGGCGATCACCATCGTCAGCGATGAAGCCCAATTGCATGACGAACCCTGGATTGCCGCGCGCGATGCGGCTGTCATGACGCTGCTCTACGGCTGCGGCCTACGCATCTCCGAGGCACTGAATCTCGTTCCCGCCGACCTGCAAAAGGGCGCGACGACGCTGCGCATCACCGGCAAAGGCAACAAGACACGGCTGGTGCCGCTTCTGCCCGTGGTTTTCGACGCGGTCGAAAAATATCGCGCACTCTGCCCATATGATCTCGACAGCGGTGGGCCGCTGTTTCGCGGCGCCCGCGGCGGCAAGCTGCAGGCGGCGATCATCCAGCGGGCCATGCAGAAGCTACGGGGCGCCTTCGGCCTGCCGGAGACGGCGACGCCGCATGCGCTCCGCCACTCCTTCGCCACCCATCTGCTTGCCGGCGGCGGCGATCTGCGCACCATCCAGGAACTGCTCGGCCATGCCAGCCTTTCGACAACACAGGTCTATACCGGCGTCGATGCATCGCGGCTGCTTGAGGCGTATGATCGAGCGCATCCGCGCGCTTGATGGATGTCGTCCAAAATGCGTAGCGCTTGTGACGACGGCACCCCACATTCGACACGCTCAGCGCCCATGAATTCGGCTCGATGCCTGCGCTAAGTTTTCGTTAACGCATTCTCTTAAAGGATTATGCGTAAGCCGAGCGTAGAGCAGAAGCGATTGGGCATGTGGGGAATACCATGATGACGACTTCGATCAGCCGCCGGGCTTTTTTCCTCGCAGCACCCGGCAATCTGCTGCTCTGGCTGATTGCGGCCTTCCACATGCTGCTTGTAGCAGCCCTGTTTGTCGCCCTCCTGGCCGCAAGGCCGGCGGCGGCCGAAGACGCTGCCTGCACCGGCCGCAATCTGATGGTCGACTTGCAGCAGAGCGACCCCGCCCGATATGCCGAGGCAGTCAAGGAAGCCGAGGCAACGCCGAACGGCAAGGGCATCTTCTGGAAGATCGAAAAGCCTGGACTTGCCCCCTCATGGCTGCTCGGCAGCATGCATGTGACCGATCCCCGTGTGCTTGCTCTGCCACCGCGCGCCCAGGCCGCCCACGACGCAGCCAATACGATCATCATCGAATCCGACGAGATCCTCGATGAACGCAAGGCAACCGCCGCCCTGCTCGCGCGGCCGGAACTGACGATGTTCACCGACGGCACGACGATCGACAAGCTGCTCTCTGCCGAGGATTACAAGCGCCTGGAAGCCGGCCTCAAGCAGCGCGGCATCCCCCTCACCGCCGTCTCCCGCATGCGGCCATGGATGATCGCCAGCGCCGTCGCCCTTCCGGCCTGCGAACTCGCACGCAAGGCCAGAGGCGTGCAGTTTCTCGACCAGAAAATTGCCAGCGACGCCGTTGCTGAAGGCAAGCAGGTCAAGGGGCTGGAAACCCTTGCCGAGCAGATCCAGGCTATGGCCGATCTGCCGGTCGAATTCCATATGAAGTCGCTGATCGAGACGCTGGAACTCGGAGCCAAAATGAATGATGTCGTCGAAACGATGACCGATCTCTACCTCTCCGGCGATATCGGCATGACCATGCCGATCCTGAAGACAGTGACGCCGGAGAACGAAGGAGATAGCAGCGACTATGCTGCCTTCGAACAGCGGGTCATCCTCGATCGAAACAAGGTCATGGCAGAGCGCGCCGCACCCATTCTCGACGGTGGCAACGTCTTCATGGCCGTCGGCGCCCTGCATCTGCCCGGCGAGGGCGGCGTCATCGAATTGCTGCGCAAGCAGGGCTTCACCGTTACCGCCGTGAACTGAACTCGTTTTCGGTCAGCCGAGCGTCATGCGGCGCAGCACATTGCTCTTCCAATAGAACTGATGGACGAGCGCGCCGGCGACGTGGGCGGCGATCAGCCCCCAAAGAATGACCTTCAAGACATCCGCGTGCACGAAGCCGGCGGGATTGATGCCGAAATAGTAAGCGGCGATGCCGGAAAGCGGCAGCGCGAAGAGCAGGATATAAAGCCCCGCATGGACGAGTTTTGCCCCTAGACGAAAGATCGCCGGCTCCTGCGAAACCTCAGGCGGCACACCCTGCATAAAACGCAGACAGAGCCTGAGGACGGCAAGCAGCAGAATGGCGATGCCGACGTAGGCGTGAATATTCGCCGAGGCAATCTGCTCGGGCGTCGGAACCTCGCCCCTGCGAACGAGCCGGTTCCACATATTCATCCCGTCGGGAAACAGCAGATTGAAGAAGATCAGCAGCGCCACGGCCCAGTGGAGGAAACGTTGGCTGAGACTATAACTCAGGATGGACGGCTGCTGCATTCCTGATCTCCCCCGATGCTCGAACTTTGCGATATGAGACAACTAAAACAGCCGCTTGCCTCTCGGCAAGCGGCTGCGCGCTTCATTACGAAGATGTAAGATTACATATGGATCGGCTTGAAGAAGGTCGCGAGTGCAGCCTCCTTGACCGCTTCGGACATCGTCGGATGTGCGTGGCAGGTCCGACCGAGATCTTCCGACGAGCCGCCGAATTCCATTAGCACGGCGATCTCGTGGATCATCTCGCCGGCGCCGAAGCCGACGATATGGCCGCCGAGCACGCGATCGGTCTCCTTGTCCGCGAGGATCTTGACGAAGCCGTCAGTCGCCAGCATCGCGCGGGCGCGACCGTTTGCGGTGAACGGGAACTTGCCGACCTTGTAGGCAATGCCCGCCGCCTTCAGCTCTTCCTCGGTCTTCCCGACCGAAGCGATTTCCGGCTGGGTGTAGACGACGCTCGGAATGACCTCATAATTGACGTGGCCATGCTGACCGGCGAGGATTTCGGCGAGCGCCACACCCTCGTCTTCCGCCTTGTGCGCCAGCATCGGACCCTTCACCACGTCGCCGATCGCATAGATGCCGGCGACATTGGTCTTGAAGTGACCGTCGATCTCGACGCGGCCGCGATTATCGAGCACGACACCTGCCTCTTCCAGGCCGAGGCCTGCGGTATAGGGCTTACGGCCGGTGGCGATCAGCACGACTTCGGCGTCGAGCGTCACCGCGTCACCGCCCTTGACCGGCTCGAATGTGACCTTGGCGCCCTTGCCGCCCTTCTCGACGCCGGTGACCTTGGCACTGAGGTTGAAATCGATGCCCTGCTTGGCAAGCATGCGCTGGAACTGCTTGGAGACTTCGCCGTCCATGCCGCCGAGGATGGTGTCGAGATATTCGACGACGGTGACCTTGGCGCCGAGACGCGACCAGACCGAGCCGAGTTCGAGGCCGATGACGCCGCCGCCGACGACGATCAACGTTTCCGGCACCTTTTCCAGTGCGATGCCGCCGGTGGAGGAAATGATGGTCTTTTCATCGATCTCGACCTGCACGCCGGGAATTCCGGCGACGTCGGAGCCGGTGGCGATGACGATGTTCTTGCCCTCGATCTCCTGCGCCGTTCCATCCTCGGCGGTGACGGAAACCTTGCCGGCCGAAACGATCTTGCCGGTACCCTGGAAAGCGTCGATCTTGTTCTTTTTGAAGAGGAAGGCGACGCCGTCGACATTCGACTTCACCGTCGCATCCTTGTGCGCCATCATGTTGCCGAGGTTGAGCGTCGGCGCCGGCACGTCGATGCCAAGCGCGCTTAATCCGTGGCCGGCCTGATGGAACATTTCGGAAGCATGTAGCAGCGCCTTCGACGGAATGCAGCCGACGTTCAGGCAGGTGCCGCCATAAGTCGCGCGCTTTTCGACGACGGCGACCTTGAGGCCGAGCTGGGCTGCCTTGACGGCGCAGACATAGCCGCCCGGGCCGGTTCCGATAATGATCACATCATAAGACATTGCTTTTCCCTTTGAATTTATCGTTTAGTCGACTGCGCGCGACAGCGCCAGGCGGAAGCCGAAGGCGACGAGTGCCGCTCCGGTGATGCGGTTGAACCATTTGCCGCTGGCGATGAAGCGGTCACGGATCGCCTGACCGTGAAGAAATAGAAGACGCCGGCAAACAAGGCGACCAGCGCCGTCGCCATGCCGATGCCGTAGGAAAAACTGGATAAGGACAGGCGTATCGTGATGCACGAGCGTATACTGCATGCTGTTTTTTACCCGTCTTTCTAGCGGCCGCCGCTCACGTTGAGGATCGAGCCCGTGACATAGGAGGCGGATGGAGAAAGAAGGTAGAGGACGGCGTCCGCCACCTCCTCGGCAGTGCCCGGACGCTGCATCGGGACCGAGGGCGCCATTTCGCGTGCCCGGTCCGGCAGTCCGCCCGAAGCATGCAGATCGGTTTCGATGATACCGGGCCTGACGGCATTCACACGAATGCCCTCGGCTGCGACCTCGCGCGCGAGCCCCACCGTAAACGTGTCGATAGCGGCCTTCGAGGCGGCATAATCGACATACTGCGCCGCCGAGCCGAGGATCGCGGCCATCGACGAGATGTTGACGATCGCGCCGCCCTGCCCGCCGTGACGGCTCGACATCCGGCGAACGGCCTCTCCCGCGCACAGGATGGAGCCGGTCACATTGACGCGCAGCATCCTTTCGACCCGCTCCATCGACATCTCATCGACCCGCTGCGGATAATCGACAATGCCGGCATTGTTGACCAGCCCGTCGAGCCGGCCGAAATGGCGATCGACCGCCGCAAACATCGCGGCGATATCGGCAGCCTTGCCGACATCGCCCTGGATGGCCACGGCCTCGCTGCCGTCAGCGGCAACCGCCGCAACGACAGCCTCCGCCGCCTGACGGCTGGAGGCGTAATTCACCGCGACGCGCCAGCCCTGGCGCGCGGCGAGCCGGCAGACCGCGGCGCCAATGCCCCGGCTGCCGCCGGTCACGAGAACAACCGGTGCATCACTCATGTCGCACACTCCTTGAAAGTCAGCACATCCCAGGGCGCCACCGAAGCCTTGCCCTCGCCCCAGGCGCTCGATTCACGAATGGCGGGACCAAGGCCGGGAAGCACGAGCTTTTCGGCCGCCGCCGCGCCCTCCGGCTGCAGATTGTCCATCTCGCCCTGGGCATTCATACCGTAGACGGCGCCCTGCCAGACGGTGCATGCATCGAGGTCGGCGCCCGTCGCGTCTCCCTCCGGGCAGTTGAACATCAGGATGCCGATCGCCCGCACCGGATCTTCCGATGGCATCACGTAGCCTTCCATGACGACGGATGCCTCGAGCGCATTGACCTTGAACTGGTTGCTGGCGGCAGCCGAGGGAGAATTCAGCGGTGTAAAACGCAGTTCGTAGGCGCCGTCACGGTCGACGTAAACGGCGTGCTCCTGTTTGCAGTCGGCGGCGAACGCGGCAACCGGAGTGGTGAAAACCGCGGCAGCTGCAATTGCAGCCACGCCTTTCCGCCCTGCCATGATCCCGATCGCCCCGCTCATTGCACCTTCGCCTCTCGCCGTCCATCGGCATTCTCGATAACACCAAAATCCGTCAACAGCACCAATGGACGACCGTCCTTGTCGAGGCCCCAGAAGACAGGATAGACACCGTCGCCCCAGCCGCTCCAGAACACAGCGACGTTGCCCTTCTTGCCGGCAATCGGCCGGTGCAGCGCATAGTGGTTCTTGTTGGCATCGAGGTCCGAAGCCAGCACGTCATCATAATAGTTGATGTCGACGCCCGGCTTCTGCGCCTGGACCTGCGCTTCACGCTCATCGATCAGCGCCAGCGTATCGGCATCCATGTAGCAGCCGATGCCGGCATCGACGGGATAGCCGAAGATCTCGTCATCCTTCAGCATCGCCGGGTCCTGCCCGGGAAGGACAGCTAGCTCCCAATGATCGGGCTTGCCCTCGGCAAACCGCATGCTGGCCGCCGCGATGCGACCGAAGGCCCGGTAGAGCGTCACCGGATAGTCACCCGGCGCAACCGTTCTTGCCAGCGCCGGACGATCCGGCTGAGCAAGCGGATCGGCAGCGACAATGCGCCCCGACGTCAGCTCGACATCGCCCATATGGACCACGTCGATCGACCGGCTGGAGAGTTCGGCATCATCAAACGCCACCAACTCGAAATTGCTGCTGGCCTTGCCGACATCCCAGCCGGCAGCCGATGCGGAGACCGGCGCATGCGCGGCGGCAGCGCAAAGAAGAAGGCGCGCCGCTCGCATGACCCGGTTCCGCATCGAAATGCTCCTTAGAGATCGAGAACCAGACGTTCCGGATCTTCGAGGCTCTCCTTGACACGCACGAGGAAGGTGACCGCTTCCTTGCCGTCGACGATACGGTGATCGTAGGACAGCGCCAGATACATCATCGGACGGATGACCACCTGGCCGCCGATCGCAACCGGCCGCTCCTGGATCTTGTGCATGCCGAGAATGCCGGACTGCGGCGCATTGAGGATCGGCGAAGACATCAGAGAACCGTAGACGCCGCCATTGGTGATGGTGAAGGTGCCGCCCTGCATGTCGGCCATAGCAAGCGAGCCGTCACGGGCCGCCTTGGCAAGGCGGCCGAGTTCCTTCTCGATTTCGGCGATCGACATCTGGTCGGCGTCGCGGATAACAGGAACGACGAGGCCCTTGTCGGTGCCGACGGCCATGCCGACATGGCAGTAGTTCTTGTAGATGATGTCGGTGCCGTCGATCTCGGCATTGACTGCCGGCAGTTCCTTCAGGGCATGCGTCACCGCCTTGGTGAAGAAGCCCATGAAGCCGAGCTTGACGCCGTGCTTCTTCTCGAAAATGTCCTTGTACTTGTTGCGCAGGTCCATGACTGCCTTCATGTCCACCTCGTTATAGGTGGTCAGCATGGCGGCGGTGTTCTGCGCGTCCTTGAGGCGCTTGGCGATCGTCTGGCGCAGGCGCGTCATCTTCACGCGCTCTTCGCGTGAGGCATCCTCGACCGTCGACGGGCCACGCGCTGCAACCGGCGCCGCTGCCGGTACGGCCGCCGGAGCGGAAATGCCCTTGGCGACGGCGGCGATGACATCGCCCTTCAGCACCTGGCCACGTTTGCCACTGCCGTCGACCTGATCGGCGGAAAGATTGCTTTCAGCCAGCATCTTCGCAGCCGCCGGTGCCGGCGGCATGGTGGAGACGGAAGCACTCGACGACGATGCAGCGGCAGCAGCAGCTGGCTGGGCCGCGGCAGCCGGGGCTGGCTGGGCGGGAGCGGCGGCCGGTGCGGCAGCAGCCGGCGCGGCGGCGGCGCCGGCACCTGCGGAGATCTGGCCGAGCAACGCACCGAGGCCGACGGTCTCGCCGGCGGCAGCGACGATTTCCGAAAGCGTGCCGGAGACGGGCGCGGGAACTTCGATGGTCACCTTGTCGGTTTCAAGCTCCAGAATCGGCTCGTCAGCCTTGATGGCGTCGCCGACCTTCTTGAACCAGGTGCCGACGGTTGCCTCGCTGACGGATTCACCGAGAGTTGGAACGCGGATTTCTGTGGCCATTGTTCAAATCCTGATTTCGTGTGTTTTCGTTTATGCGTTTCAGACGGCGGGCGGCCGCAAAATGATCGAGGGCATCGGCAGGATATCGAAACGGAAACCGAGACCGGAAGCGATGATGGGATCGCCGTCGGCAAGCGCTTGTGCCGCCGCCTGATCCTCGACTTCGACGACTGCCATGCCGAAGGCGCCTTGACCCTCGAACACGGGACCGACGACAATTGCCGATCCCGCAAGGGCCTGCCGATGCCAATATTCGACGTGGCGTTTCATCGCCGCCATTTCCTCCCCCGTCCCGTCGTGCGGAAAAGTGGGGCGCGGCGGCAGCAGTCTCAGAAAGAAGTAAGCCATTGCGCCCCCCTTGATTTAGCCGCCCAATGCATCCTCGAGGAATGCGGCGAGCTGAGACAGATGCTTCGACATCAGGCCCGTCGCCGGCGAGGCGGCGGCCGGACGGCCGGTATAGCGGACGCGCTGGTATTTCGCATCGATATGGGCGAGCACCCATTCGAGGAATGGGTCGATGAACGACCATGCGCCCATGTTCTTCGGCTCTTCCTGGCACCAGACCATCTCGGCATTGCGGAAGCGCGACAGCTCGTTGATCAGCGCCTTTGCCGGGAACGGATAGAGCTGCTCGACGCGCAGGAGATAGATGTCGTCGATGCCGCGTTTTTCACGCTCTTCGAGAAGATCGTAATAGACCTTGCCGGAGCACATGACGACGCGGCGGATCTTGTTGTCCTTCTGCAGCTTGATCGGGCCGTCCTTGATCACCTCGGCATCATCCCACAGCAGGCGGTGGAAGGCGGATTCACCGGCCAGTTCGGCAAGTGTCGAGACCGCTCGCTTGTGGCGCAGCAGCGACTTCGGCGTCATCAGGATCAGCGGCTTGCGGAAGTCGCGCTTCAGCTGCCGGCGCAGGATGTGGAAATAGTTCGCCGGCGTCGTGACATTGGCGACCTGCATGTTGTCTTCCGCGCAGAGCTGCAGGAAGCGTTCCAGGCGAGCCGAGGAGTGCTCCGGACCCTGACCTTCATAGCCGTGCGGCAACAGGCACACGAGGCCGGACATGCGCAGCCACTTGCGTTCGCCCGAGGAGATGAACTGGTCGAAGACCACCTGCGCGCCGTTGGCGAAATCGCCGAACTGCGCTTCCCAGAGCGTCAGCGCATTCGGGCGGGCGAGCGAGTAGCCGTATTCGAAGCCGAGCACGGCCTCTTCCGAAAGCATCGAATTGATGACTTCGTAGCGGGCCTGCGTCGGCGAAAGATTGGCGAGCGGAATGTAGCGTTCCTCGGTCTCCTGATCGTAGAGAACCGAGTGACGCTGCGAGAAGGTGCCGCGTTCGCAATCCTGACCGGACAGACGGATCTTGTGGCCTTCCAGGCAGAGCGCGCCAAAGGCGAGCGCTTCGGCCATCGCCCAGTCGAGGCCCTCGCCGGTGGCGATCATGTTGGCCCGGTTTTCCATGAAACGCTGGATCGTGCGGTGCGCATTGAAGCCTGCCGGGATTTCCGAGAGCTTGCGGCCGATCTCCTTCAGCGTCTTCATCGGCACCGCGGTCTTGCCGCGGCGCTGTTCGTCGGCATTGTCGGCCGTGCGCAGGCCCGACCACTCGCCATCCAGCCAGTCGGCCTTATTCGGCTTGTAGTGCTGGCCGGCGTCGAACTCCTGCTCGAGATGCGCGCGCCAGTCGGCCTTCATCTTCTCGACTTCGCCTTCGGTGACCAGGCCCTCGGCGACGAGGCGGGCCGCATAGAGCTGCAGCACGGTCTTGTGGCCGCGGATCACCTTGTACATCTTCGGCTGCGTGAAGGACGGCTCGTCGCCTTCATTGTGGCCGTAGCGGCGATAGCAGAACATGTCGAGCACCACAGGCTTGTGGAACTTCATGCGGAATTCGGTCGCGATCTTGGCTGCGTAGACGACCGCTTCTGGATCGTCGCCGTTGACGTGCAGGATCGGTGCTTCGATCATCTTGGCGACGTCGGACGGATAGGGCGACGAGCGCGAGAAGGCCGGATTGGTGGTGAAGCCGATCTGGTTGTTGATGATGACGTGCATGGTGCCGGCAACACGATGGCCGCGCAGACCGGAAAGACCGAGGATTTCGGCAATGACGCCCTGGCCGGCGAAGGCCGCATCGCCATGGATCAGCAGCGGCAGAACCTTGGCGCGTTCGGAAAGCGGAATGATGTCGCCTTCCCACACCGTAGCGCTCATGTCCTGCTTGGCGCGAGCCTTGCCCATCACGACAGGATCGACGATTTCGAGATGCGACGGGTTCGCCGTCAGCGACACGTGTACCTTGTTGCCGTCGAATTCGCGGTCGGAGGATGCACCGAGATGGTACTTGACGTCGCCCGAGCCTTCGACTTCATCGGGTGCGTAGGAACCGCCCTTGAATTCGTGGAAGATGGCGCGGTGCGGCTTGCCCATGACCTGCGAGAGCACGTTGAGGCGGCCGCGATGGGCCATGCCAAACACGGCTTCCTTCAGGCCGAGATGACCACCGCGCTTCAGGATCTGCTCCAGAGCCGGGATCAGCGATTCGCCGCCATCCAGGCCGAAGCGCTTGGTGCCCTTGAACTTGACGTCGAGGAACTGTTCGTAGCCTTCGGCTTCGACGAGTTTCGAAAGGATCGCCTTCTTGCCCTCAGGCGTGAAGGCCACGCCCTTGTCCGGGCCTTCGATGCGCTCCTGGATCCACGCCTTCTCTTCCGGGTTGGAGATATGCATGAATTCGACGCCGAGTGTCGAGCAGTAGGTGCGCTCGAGGATCTCGATCATTTCGCGGATTGTCGCGTATTCCAGGCCGAGCACGTTGTCGATGAAGATCTTGCGGTCGTAATCGGCTGATGTGAAGCCATAATTTTCCGGCGACAGTTCGCGATAATCATCGACGGTGGCGGCGATTCCGAGCGGGTCAAGCTTGGCGTGCAGGTGGCCGCGCATGCGGTAGGCGCGGATCATCATGATGGCGCGGACGGAATCGCGCGTCGCCTGCAGCACGTCGGTGCTGTCGGCAGGCTTGCCCTCGGCTGCGGCCTTGGCCTTCACCTTCGTCTCGATCACCTTCTCGACGATGCCCCAGTCGCCGTCGAGAGCCGACACCAGATCGCCGCCGGCTGCCAGAGGCCAGTTCTTTCTACGCCAGGAAGCTCCCTTTGCCGCCTTTTTCACATCGGCAGGATCGTCTTCCAGCGCCTTGAAGAAGGCGCGCCATTGATCGTCGACCGACGCCGGATCCTCTTCGTAGCGCGCATAGAGTTGCTCGATATAGGCCGCGTTGGCGCCATCCAGAAACGAGGTGATCTGAAACTGCTCGTTGGCTTCTTGCCGTGCCATGGTGATATGCGAACGCTTCCGTCCGCCTCCTGACTGTGATGAATCTGCCGGATCGATCGCCGGCTGCCGCATTCCGATCGCCGCCTGTCCGCGGCGCATCTGCTGCTCTCGTATGCAAGCCGGGCGAAGGCGCAGATGCCGTTCCTCCGCCCGGTCTATAGGCGGCTTCAGCCCTTCAGGACTTCCACCAGCGTCTTGCCGAGGCGGGCCGGAGACGGAGACACCTTGATGCCAGCCGATTCCATCGCCGCGATCTTCGATTCAGCGTCGCCCTTGCCGCCGGATACCACGGCGCCGGCATGGCCCATGGTGCGGCCCTTCGGTGCCGTACGGCCTGCGATGAAGCCGGCCATCGGCTTCTTGCGGCCCTTCTTGGCCTCGTCCTTCAGGAACTGGGCTGCGTCTTCTTCGGCGGAGCCGCCGATTTCGCCGATCATGATGATCGAAGTCGTGGCTTCGTCGGCGAGGAACATCTCGAGCACATCGATGAACTCGGTGCCCTTGACCGGGTCGCCGCCGATGCCGACGGCCGTCGTCTGGCCGAGACCTTCGTTGGAGGTCTGGAAGACGGCTTCATAGGTCAGCGTGCCCGAGCGGGACACGATCCCGACCGAACCCTTGCGGAAGATCGAGCCCGGCATGATGCCGATCTTGCATTCTTCCGGCGTCAGGATGCCCGGGCAGTTCGGCCCAAGCAGGCGCGACTTGGAGCGGTCGAGGCGAGCCTTCACGCGCACCATGTCCATGACCGGAATGCCTTCGGTGATGCAGGTGATGAACGGTATCTCGGCGTCGATCGCTTCTATGATCGCATCGGCAGCGCCCGCCGGCGGAACATAGATGACGGTCGCATCGGCGCCGGTCTTTTCCTTGCCCTCGGCAACGGTCGCGAAGATCGGCAGGCTTTCGCCCTTTGCGCCGGTCCAGGTTTCACCACCCTTCTTCGGGTGGATGCCGCCGACCATCTGGGTGCCGTAATAAGCGAGCGCCTGTTCGGTGTGGAACGTGCCGGTCTTGCCGGTCAGACCCTGAACGAGGACCTTGGTGTCTTTATTGACGAGAATAGACATTCTTTCCGATCCCTCAAAATTAGCCGTTGATCGCCGCGACGATCTTCTTGGCCGCATCGTCCAAGTCGTCAGCCGCCGTGATCGCGAGACCCGACTCGTTCAGGATCTTCTTGCCGAGCTCGACATTGGTGCCTTCAAGGCGCACGACGAGGGGAACCTTGAGACCGACTTCCTTGACCGCGGCAATGACGCCTTCAGCGATGACGTCGCACTTCATGATACCGCCGAAGATGTTGACGAGAATGCCCTCGACCTTCGGGTCTGCGGTGATGATCTTGAAGGCCGCAGCGACTTTCTCCTTGCCGGCGCCGCCACCGACGTCGCAGAAGTTGGCCGGCTCCTTGCCGTACAGCTTGATGATATCCATCGTTGCCATGGCGAGGCCCGCGCCGTTGACCATGCAGCCGATATTGCCGTCGAGCGCGACGTAAGCGAGGTCCCACTTGGAAGCCTCGATTTCCTTGGCGTCTTCTTCGGTCTCGTCGCGCAGCGCCCGGACGTCGTCGTGACGGAAGAGCGCATTGCCGTCGAAGGACATCTTGGCGTCAAGAACGCGCAGATGGCCATTCTTCATGACGATCAGCGGATTGATTTCGAGAAGCGACATGTCCTTCTCGTTGAAGGCCTTGTAGAGCAGCGGGAAGAGCGACTTGGCGTCTTCTGCGGCAGCACCTTCGAGCTTGAGAGCGGCGGATATCTTGGCGACGTCGGCGGCCGTTACGCCGGCTTCCGGGTCGATGGCGATCGTCTGGATCTTCTCAGGCGTGTCGTGGGCGACGGCCTCGATGTCCATGCCGCCTTCGGTGGAGACAACGAAGGCGACCTTGCCGACCGAGCGGTCGACCAGCAGCGAGCAATAGAGTTCGCGTTCGATGTCGGCGCCGTCTTCGATGTAGAGACGGTTGACCTGTTTGCCGGCTTCGCCGGTCTGCGCAGTCACCAACGTGTTGCCGAGCATCTCCTTGACGTTGGCAACGACGTCTTCGATCGACTTGGCGAGACGTACGCCGCCCTTGGCTTCCGGCGACAGTTCCTTGAACTTGCCCTTGCCGCGGCCGCCTGCATGGATCTGGCTCTTGACCACGTAAAGCGGGCCGGGAAGCGACTTGGCGGCCGCCTCGGCTTCTTCAACCTTGAGAATTGCCACACCCTCGGCAACCGGCGCGCCATAGCCCTTCAGCAGAGCCTTGGCCTGATATTCATGAATGTTCATGGGTCTATCCCTGTTTCGATTACTTCAGCGCCGATTACTTCAGGGCAGGCGCGATGTTGATGCAGGCTTCGCACAGACCGGCGACAGCGGCCACCGACTTGTCGAAGGCTTCCTTCTCAGTCTTGTTGAGGTCAATCTCGATGACGCGCTCGACGCCGCCGGCGCCGATGACGGTGGGAACGCCGACATACATGTCCTTGACGCCGTACTGCCCGGTCAGATGGGCCGCGCAAGGCAGAACGCGCTTCTTGTCCTTGAGGTAGGATTCGGCCATTTCGATCGCCGAGGCAGCCGGCGCATAATAGGCCGAACCGGTCTTCAGCAGGCCAACGATCTCGGCGCCGCCGTCACGGGTGCGCTGGATGATCTCTTCGAGGCGCTCCTTGGTGACCCAGCCCATGGTGACGAGGTCGGTGAGCGGAATGCCGCCGACCGTCGAGTAGCGGGCGAGCGGCACCATCGTGTCGCCGTGGCCGCCGAGAACGAAGGCCGTCACGTCCTGAACGGAGACGTTGAATTCCTTGGCGAGGAAGAGGCGGAAGCGCGAGGAATCGAGAACGCCTGCCATGCCCACGACCTTGTTTGCCGGAAGGCCGGAAAACTTCTGCAGCGCCCAGACCATGGCATCGAGCGGGTTGGTGATGCAGATCACGAAGGCGTTCGGGGCATACTTCTTGATGCCGGCGCCGACCTGCTCCATGACCTTGAGGTTGATGCCGAGAAGGTCGTCGCGGCTCATGCCCGGCTTGCGCGGGACGCCAGCGGTGACGATGCAGACGTCGGCGCCTTCGATCGCCGAGTAGTCGCTGGCGCCGGTCAGATTGGCGTCGAAGCCTTCGACCGGCGAGGACTGTGCGATGTCGAGGCCCTTGCCCTGGGGGATGCCGTCGGCGATGTCGAAGAGGACGATGTCGCCCAGTTCCTTCAGGCCGGCGAGATGCGCCAGTGTACCACCAATCATGCCAGAACCAATGAGTGCGATCTTGTTACGCGCCATTTCGCTGTTTCCTTTGCGATCAAATCCGTCGAACGACGCTGCAAGGCCGCTCAATGACGCAATCGCATAGACCCAAAGGCTAAAAATGGCAATCCATTAATTTTGATGCAGCGTTTTCAATCGTTTAGATGCCAAAATTCTTACGTAAACGTAAGATATTTTGTCGCAATGCTGTTATTCAGCGGCGCGTTTCTCATGGTGCAGTGCAAGGTATTCCGCACTCCGCATCTCGAACAGGCGCGATGCCGTGCGATCGAATTCAAAGCTCTCGGTGCCCCGACGGTTGATGAGTAAGTCCTCCGGCAACGCCGCCGCGGATATGTATAGCCGCACGGCATGATCGTAAAGCGTATCGACCAGAATGATGAAACGCTTGATCTGGTTCCGCTTCTCCGGCCCGAGCAGGGGAACGTGATCGAGGAACACGGTGTCGAAGCGTTCGGCAATGGCCAGGAAGTCGGCGGCCCCGAGCGGCTTGTCGCAGAGATCGGCGAAAGAGAAGCGCGCCATCCGGTCGGCGGCAAGCGGCACGTGGATGGAGCGCCCCTTCATCGGAATATCGAGCGGCTGCGCCTTGCGCCCATGCAGCGCCTGTGTCCAGGATGCCTCCATCGCCATGTCATTATGTTCGTTGATCGGCACGAGATAGACCGGTTGGCTGTTCAGCTTCTCCATCCGGTAGTCGGTCGGCGAATCCAGTGTGACGACATCGACATGCTGCTTGAGCAGAGCGAGGAAGGGCAGGAACAGGCCGCGATTGAGCCCATCCTTGTAGAGATTGTCCGGTTCGACATTCGAGGTCGCCACCAGCACGCATCCCCGCGCGAAGAGTTCGGAAAACAACCGCGACAGGATCATCGCGTCGGCAATGTCGGTGACGGTGAATTCATCGAAGCAGAGCAGTTCCGCTTCATCGTAGAGGGCTGCGGCGACCGGCGGCATCGGATCGGCCTGCTTCGTCTCGCCGTTCTTGAGCTTCAGCC
This sequence comes from Rhizobium sp. L9, assembly GCF_002531885.1. Taxonomy (NCBI): domain Bacteria; kingdom Pseudomonadati; phylum Pseudomonadota; class Alphaproteobacteria; order Hyphomicrobiales; family Rhizobiaceae; genus Rhizobium; species Rhizobium sp. L9. The sequence continues at coordinate 54,368 of NZ_NWSZ01000006.1, forward strand.
GGTGTGCCGCGATACGGTTGTGCACATCCGCCATGAATTCATGGAAATGCGCCCGGCGCTTCTTCCTGCACGGCGCCATGGCAAAGAACATGTCCATCAGCATGGTCTTGCCGCGTCCGACGCTGCCGTGAATATAGAGCCCCTTAATGCCGTCGGCGGCTTTTTTCTTCTTGGCAAACAGCCAACCGAGCGCGCTCGCTTTGGCCGCCGGCCGCAACTGCTTCAGCCCGGCAAGCACCCGATCCAGGCTTTTGGCCACCTCCATTTGGGCGGAATCGACCTGCAACGTACCGGCAAGCGTCAGCGATTTAAGCTGTTCGCAAACGCTGAGCGTATAATCTGGCATTGGCTGCATGAGGGCACGTCCGCCTGTCGGTCATCAGCGGCGCACCGCCGGATCGTTTACCGCGCGGTTGGTTTACCGGCTGAGGCTGATCTGCTGACCTGTATTCGTCTGGCCCTGGAAGCGATTGTCGGCCGTCTTGTAGACGCTGCCGATCTGGTTGCCCGAACGATCCTTGAGCAGCACCTGCTTGCCGGCGACCTCCCAGGAGCCCATCGCCGTCAGCTCGCCGACGCAGCCGCGCGTGCCGCCACGCGACCCGCTGCCGAGATTGGTGAGCGTCAGGAACATGTCGCAGCTGCCGTTGACGCGCCAGCTTCCGACCATCGATTCCTTGGTGACGTCGAGCGCATTCGCTGCCATGGCGCCTGACTGCGCCCCAGGCATCGGTGCCGTCGCCGTCGGCGCGGCCGGAAACTGCGAGCTGCCGGTCGGCGGCGGAAGCTGGCCGCCCTGCACAGAGGGCACAGGCTGCGCCGTCAACGGCGCCGGTCCGGCGTTCGAGTTGGAGCTATAATCATATGCCGTACGCTGACAACCGGCTAGCGCGAGAGCCACCACCAGACCTGTCATCGCATATCGCAACTGCATCATCATACTCCTGAATTCGGCTATCGCCGCAAAGAACGGGCGTGAGACAAGTCCGATTATCGTAATTCGCTTTGGTTAATCAAGTCGGGTTGCAGAAATTGCCCGTGACAACACCTAACCGAAAAACGATACAGTTCAACTGCCCTCCTGCAAAACTTCCTGCACATAGAATTTGTCAGCAAGGTGTTGCGCACCCTCATCTCTGGCAGGATTTCTGCCAAACTCCCGCAATGTCTCGGAATGGTGCTCGAATGAGCTCCGCAGGAATAACCGCACCGGCTCCGGCGGCAGACCTTCCCCCATCTCACGGGTCTGCTTCTTAACATGCACGAGATCGAGAATCGCCGCCCGGACTTCCGGCGCAATGGAGATCGCCCCGAGGCATTCCAGCATATTCATCGGTGGCAGCGCGCGGAACGAACTCTGCCGCATCCATTCGAGCGCGATGGCCGGACGCACGGCGTAAAGCAGCTTCTTCAGTCTGATCGTCTCTTCGCCGTGGCCTTGAAAATGTTGCCGCATGAGCCCGACATAATGTGCGGCAACCTTCTCCGGCGCCATGATCAGATCGAGCAGCGCGCCGAGGCGCAAGCGAAAGCCCGCTTCCTCCTCATAGACGATCGGCGATTTCAACCATTCGACCACCACTGCGTTCCCCTTCAAAGCGAGCCGGAGCGCCTTGCGCAGATCCCAGCCGCCCGTATCGATATCGCCGACGATCGGAAACTCGATGACGTCGCGTGCCGAAACAAGCGCGAGATGATGTTCGACAGGACGGATATAGATAAAGCGGCAATCATAATCGCTGTCGGGAGACGGAAAGCCCCAAGCGCGGCTGCCGCTTTCGACCGCCAGACCGATGCGAATGCCCTGCTCGCGCACGGAGGCGAGCCGCGACCTGATCTCCGTGACGGCTCCGGGATCGAAGCCGTCCAATCCGCCAGTGGCATGCATACCGATCAGACCCGGCGCTCGACCATCATCTTCTTGATTTCGGCGATTGCCTTGGCTGGGTTGAGGCCCTTCGGGCAGGTCTGCGCACAGTTCATGATCGTGTGGCAGCGGTAAAGACGGAACGGATCCTCGAGGTTATCGAGACGCTCGCCGGTCGCCTCGTCTCTGGAGTCGATCAGCCAGCGATAGGCCTGCAGCAGAACGGCCGGACCTAGATAACGGTCGCCATTCCACCAGTAGCTCGGACAGGAGGTCGAGCAACAGGCGCAGAGGATGCATTCATAGAGACCGTCGAGCTTCTGCCGGTCCTCATGGCTCTGCTTCCATTCCTTGGCCGGCGTCGGCGACACCGTCTTCAGCCACGGCTCGATCGAGCGATGCTGGGCGTAGAAGTTGCTGAGATCGGGCACCAGATCCTTGACGACGGGCAGATGCGGCAGCGGATAGATCTTCACCGCGCCCGTAATATCGTCGAGGCCCTTAGTGCAGGCAAGCGTGTTGGTACCGTCGATGTTCATCGCGCAGGAGCCGCAGATGCCCTCGCGACAGGAACGGCGCAGCGTCAGCGTCGGATCGATCTTGTTCTTGATGTAGAGCAGGCCGTCGAGAACCATCGGGCCGCAATCGTCGACATCGATGTAGAAAGTGTCGATCGACGGGTTCTGACCATCATCCGGGCTCCAGCGATAGACGCGGAATTCGCGCGTGTTTGTCGCACCGGCCGGCTTCGGCCAGACCTTGCCTTCGCGCATCTGGGAGTTCTTGGGGAGAGCGAGTTCAACCATGCGAGGTTCCTCTTGAGATCAGTAGACGCGCGCCTTCGGCTCGATCTTGTGCGGATCGATGCCTTCGGCGATCAGCTCGGTGTGAACAGGCCTATAGTCGAGTTTCACCTCGCCTGCCTCGTTCACCCAGGCGAGCGTATGCTTGCGCCAGTTGACGTCGTCGCGGCCGGCGAATGCGCCCTCGGTGTAATCCTCACGTGCGTGCGAACCGCGGCTCTCCTTGCGGGCCTCGGCGCCGTAGATCGTCGTGATGGCGTTTGCCATCAGGTTCTGCAGCTCGAGTGTTTCCACGAGATCGGAGTTCCAGACCATCGACCGGTCGGTGACCTTGATGTCCTTCATTTCGCCCCAGATCGCCGAAATACGCCGGCAACCGGATTCCAGCGATTCCTGGGTGCGGAACACCGCCGCGTCTTCCTGCATGGCGCGCTGCATCTTCTCGCGCAGCACAGCCGTCGGCGTGCCGCCGCTAGCGTGGCGCAGGCCGTCGAAGCGGTCCATGATCTTGTCGCAGGCGGCTACGGTGAGATGCGGGATCGGCGCCGCCCGGTCGATGACCTCGCCGGCGCGGATTGCGGCGGCGCGGCCGAAGACCACGAGGTCGATCAGCGAGTTGGAACCGAGGCGATTGGCGCCGTGCACCGAAGCGCAGCCTGCTTCGCCCACAGCCATCAGGCCGGGAATGATCCGCTCCGGATTGGCGCCATCGGCGTTCAGCACTTCGCCCCAATAGTTGGTGGGGATGCCGCCCATATTGTAATGAACGGTCGGCAGAACCGGGATCGGCTCGCGTGTGACGTCGACGCCGGCGAAGATCTTGGCGCTCTCGGAAATGCCCGGCAGGCGCTCATGCAGAACGGCCGGATCGAGATGGTCGAGATGCAGGAAGATGTGGTCCTTGTTCTTGCCGACGCCGCGGCCTTCGCGGATCTCGAGCGTCATGCAGCGCGAAACGACATCGCGCGAGGCAAGATCCTTGGCCGAAGGCGCATAACGCTCCATGAAGCGTTCGCCTTCGGAGTTGACGAGGTAACCGCCTTCACCGCGGGCGCCTTCGGTGATCAGACAGCCCGATCCGTAGATACCGGTCGGGTGGAACTGGACGAATTCCATGTCCTGCAGCGGCAGGCCGGCGCGCGCCACCATTCCGCCGCCGTCGCCTGTACAGGTATGGGCCGAGGTCGCCGAAAAATAGGCACGGCCGTAGCCGCCGGTCGCCAGCACCACCATCTTGGCGGCGAAGCGATGGATCGTGCCGTCATCGAGACACCAGGCGACGACACCGGTGCAGCGGCTGCCGTCTTCGGACATGATCAGGTCGAGCGCAAAATATTCGATGAAGAATTCGGCATTGTTGCGCAGCGACTGGCCGTAGAGCGTATGCAGGATGGCGTGGCCGGTACGGTCCGCGACGGCGCAGGTGCGCTGCACCGGTGGGCCCTCGCCGTAATTCTGCATGTGGCCGCCGAAGGGGCGCTGATAGATCTTGCCCTCCTCGTTACGCGAGAACGGCACGCCGTAATGCTCGAGCTCATAGACCGCCTTCGGCGCTTCCATGGTCAGATACTGCATGGCGTCGACGTCGCCGAGCCAGTCCGAACCCTTGACGGTGTCGTAGAGATGCCACTGCCAGCTATCCGGCGTCATGTTGCGCAGCGAGGCGGCGATGCCGCCCTGCGCCGCTACGGTGTGCGAGCGGGTCGGGAAAACCTTGGTGATGCAGGCGGTACGGAATCCCTGCTCGGCCATGCCGAGCGTCGCGCGCAAACCTGCGCCGCCGGCGCCAACGACGATCACGTCATAGGAGTGGTCGACATATTTGTAGGCCTTGCCATTCTGGGCTGGTGAAGTCGGTGCCATGTCGAGCTTATCCTACGAATGCAATTTTCAAAATGGCGAAGAGACAGAGGCTGGCGACCACGATCGCAAAGAACGTGTTCAGCATCAGCAGAGCGATCTTTCCGAATTCGCCATGCACATAATCCTCGATGATGACCTGCATGCCGAGCTTCATATGGATGACGCCCGATATCACCATCAGTCCCATGACGACGGCGACAAAGGGGTTCGACAGGGCGCGAACCACATCCGCATAGGGCGCGCCGGCATAGGTGATCATGAAGATGACGAAGAACAGGATCAACGGAATATTGGAGACCGCGGTCAGCCGCTGACGCCAGAAATGGCTTGTGCCTTCCTTGGCGGAGCCGAGCCCGCGAACCTTGCCGAGGGGGGTGCGCATATCCATGAGAGGACCTTCAGAAGCGAATGAGAAAGCCGATCGCCCAGACCAGCACGGTCAGACAGAGCGAGCCGATGACGTTGGCGATGGCGAGCTTGGTCGAGACTTCCTTGTCGAAGCCGTAGCCGAGGTCCCACATGAGATGGCGGAAACCGCCGAGCATGTGGTGCAGCAGTGCCCAGGTATAGCCGAGCAGCACGAGCTTGCCGAGAAGGCTGCCGAGCACCCAGTTGGCCCAGTCGTAAGAGCTCTGGCCGCTTGCCGCTGCGATCAGCCACCAGGCGACCAGCAGCGTGCCGACGTAGAGCGCGCCACCGGTGATGCGGTGGACGATCGACATGACCATGGTGGGAATAAGTTTATAGACTTGCAAATGCGGCGACAGGGGCCGGTTATTTGTCACGTTCGCCATCAGAACCTCGCGGCGGCTTCTCTGCGCTCCCGGATTTCGGAGCATGCTCAGTCAACCACACGAATGACAAAATTCTCTGTGTGCGTTGCATCAATTGCGCACGTTTAATCACCGGAAAGCCATACGACAAGCACAATCGCTGTCTGCTTCTAATTTAATCGATTCGGGTTACCGCGAAGTTTGCGGACTAACGAAACTGGTCTTTTCCGCTCAATATTTCGGCCACTTCTCAGGCGCGCATGGACAAGCTGCAGCTTTTGGCGCAATCTGGCGTTAACGATTTGTTAACGATTGCAATTCCGGAGGCCGGCGTCGATGTTTCGCAGTCTGTCGAGAGCTACCTTGCTTACCCTTGCCGCGCTGGCCGCACTTCCCGCCATGGCGGGCGAGCACCGCGACGATCGTCGCTTTCCCCATCGCCGTGTCTTTCACGATGGACTTTATCTCGGCGAAAGGGTGAGTTGGCGCGATCGCGGCATTCGTTTCGACAGCACTTATGGCCATCGATACGGCAGAAAGCGGATGCCGATGCTGGAACGGTTTTCGCCGCCGACAGCCAATCGCGTCACCCGCGGTAGTCTCGTCGTCCTCCTGCCCCAGACAGCGGGCGGATACGGCGGCGGCACCTATGCCGGGTCTTCCTATGTCTACGAGACCGACGGCGGGACCTATGTCGGTGGCAACGGCTACGGCTACTATCCTGCAGCCCGGCCTGAGACGCTGGCGCCGAAGGCAAAGGTCATCGACGTCGCCATCCAGGACGATCCCTGCTCCTATGAAGCCAATGTCTGCGTCATCCGGCCTTAACCGCATGGCGCATCGCGACGCGCGTTAGAGTTCCGTATCAGCCGGGCGCGAAGCGCCATACGGTCGTCTTCTTGATGTCGCTATCCTCTAGCGCCCGCGTCACCGCCACCTGATAGACAGCGCAGAATTCCAGCCGGTCCCGCGGAAGGTAGCTGCGCCCGGGATCGCCGACCAGTACCGGCCTGCCCTCGGCCGCCAGCCGCGCGAACCAGGGGACGAGCGCATCAGCGAATGTGCGATCGTAAAAGACATCGCCGGCTAGCACGATGTCCGCCTCAACACTCGCACCGACCAGATCGGCGCCGGTAAATCCGAGCGCAACATGATTGGCCTCGGAATTCAGCCGGATTGCCGTCTTTGCCCAGGGGTCGATATCGGCAGCCATCACCTCCCCGGCGCCGGCCATGGCCGCCGCAATGCCGACAAGGCCGGAGCCGCTGGCAAAATCCAGCACGCGTTTGCCCCGCACCATGTCCGGATGATCGAGGATGTAGCGCGCCAGCCCCTGCCCGCCCGCCCAGGCAAAAGCCCAGAAGGGCGGCGGCAGGCCGATGGCTTCCAGCTCCTCTTCCGTTTTCAGCCAGAGTTCATGCGCCTCGTTCGCCAGAAAGAGCGAAATCTCCGGCACATGCGGCGGCGGCAGCAGACTCGTATTGGCGCGAATGAAGGTTTCCGGGTCGGTCTTCAATGGTCTTCAGCGCGGCGGATTGTCGAGGCCGCCCATGCGGCAGACTTCGGCCCATTCGTCATCAGTCACCGGCTGCACGGAAAGGCGCATGGAGGTGACGAGCGACATTTTGGCGAGTTTCGCATTCGCCTTGATGTCCTTCAGCGTTACCGGCTTCGGCATGTCCATGACGGCGCGGATATCGACGCAATCCCACTTCGGATCGCCCTTAGCGCTGGAGTCGGGATGCGACAGCGCTGCGACTTCGACGATGCCGACGATCTCCAGCCCGTCATTGGAATGGTAGAAGAACCCTTTGTCGCCGATCTGCATCGCCCGCATGTTGTTGCGCGCCAGATAGTTGCGCACGCCGGTCCATTCCGTGCCTTTTTCACCGGCGGCCTTCTGCTGCTCCCAGGACCAGGAGCCAGGTTCGGATTTATAGAGCCAATGCGCCATGCTCACGCCTCCGGCTTGTTGAAGACCCAGTTGAAGGGCTTGATATCGACGCTTTCGAACAAACCGGCCATGGCGTAAGGGTCGGCATCGGCGAGCGCCTTTGCCTCTTGCGCTGTCTCCGCCTTGACAAGCACCAGACTGCCGCAGGCCTTGCCTTCGTCGTCAAGAAAAGGGCCGGCCATAGAGAGCTTGCCTTCGGCATTGAGTTTGTCGAGATAGGCAAGATGCGTCGGCCGCGTCTCCATGCGAACGTTCAGATGTCCCGGCTTGTCCTTGCAGAGCAGGGCGAAAAGCATGTCTATTCTCCTATTCGGTGGTGATTGGACGCGTCATCAACTGCTCGATGGCGTCTGATATGTCGAGCCGGCCGTCGATGATGGCAGAAACGGCATCCGTGATCGGCATGCTGATCGCAAGCCCCGCGGCAAGCCGGGAGGCGACGGAAGCGGCAAACGCACCCTCCACCAGGGCGCCGTGGGTGGGATCGGTCTTTTCGCCGCGCCCGAGCGCAATGCCGAAACGCAGGTTTCGCGATTGATGACTCGTTGCCGTCAGCACCAGATCGCCGAGACCGGAAAGTCCGCGCACCGTATCGGCCTGCCCGCCTTTGGCGACGACGAAGCGCGACATTTCCGCGAGACCGCGCGCAATCAACGCGGCGCGGGCGGATTCGCCGATGCCGCGGCCTTCGACGATACCGCAGGCGATCGCCAGCACATTTTTGAGCGCGCCGCCGAGCTGCACGCCGATACGATCGGTGGAGGCATAGAGCCGGAAGGTCCGTCCGGAGATCGCCTGAGCGAGCCGCTCGGCTGTCTCCATGTCATTAGCCGCAATCGCCATCGCCGTCGGCAGCCCTTTGGCGATATCGGCGGCAAATCCCGGGCCGGAGAGAACCGCCACCGGATGGTCCGGCAGTTCCCGCTCGAGCATATCGGTCAAAAGATTGCCCGTCGTCCGCTCAAGGCCCTTGGCGCAGGTGACGACAACGGCATGCTTTGACAGGTAGGGACCATATTGCCGCGCCGCGTCGGCCTGTGCCTGCGACGGCATCGCAAAAAGCACGATGGACGCCCCGGTGACCGCATCCGCCTCGGCGGAAAATTCCAGGGCTTCGGGCAGCGAGATGCCGGGCAGCACGGCATCATGCAGCCGTTCTTCTTTCAGATCCTCGATCAGGGACGGATCGCGCCCGACGAGCGTCACGGCGCTGCGGCCGGCAAGGGCGATCACAGCGGCAAGTGCCGTGCCGAATGCGCCCGATCCGATGACGGCGATCTTTTCACTCATGCCTTGGCTCCTCTCTTTCCAAAGCCGATCAGCGTTTCGGCATTGGCATCGAGCGGCCAGCGCGAACGCGGCTGCACGTCGAGTGTATCAGGCGCTACACCGGTCGCCATGCGCTCGAGCCCCGCCCAGGCGATCATCACCGCATTGTCGGTGCAAAGGCTGAGCGGCGGCGCAATGAAGCGGAAACCGTTCTTGTCGCAGAGCGCCTGGAGCGTGCCGCGCAGCTCGAGATTGGCAGCGACGCCGCCGGCAACGACCAGCGCCGGCTTCTCGCCGCTGCTCGGGAACTCCGTCTTGAACCGTTGCAGGCCGCGGCCGATGCGGTCCTTCAGCGTGCGCGAAATCGCCTTCTGGAACGAAGCGCAGATATCAGCCACATCCTGATCGCTGAGCGGCGCGATCTCTTGCGCCGCCTGCCGCACCGCCGTCTTCAGGCCGGAAAACGAGAAGTCGAGCCGCGCCTCGCCGACGAGCGGGCGCGGAAAATCGAAACGATCGGCATTGCCGTCGCGCGCCATCCGCTCCACCGCCGGACCGCCGGGATAGGGCAGGCCGAGCAGTTTTGCCGTCTTGTCGAAAGCTTCGCCGAGTGCATCGTCGATCGTCGTGCCCCAACGTTCATACTGTCCGACGCCACGCACCAGGATCAGCTGGGTATGGCCGCCGGAGACGAGCAGCACCAGATAGGGAAAGGAGAGCCCGTCGGTCAGCCGCGCCGTCAGCGCATGGCCCTCGAGATGGTTGACAGCATAGAGCGGTTTGCCGGCGGCCCTGGCGATCGCCTTGCCGGTCATCAATCCGACAAGCAATCCGCCGATCAGACCCGGGCCTGACGTGGCGGCGATGGCGTCGACATCATCAAGCGACACATTGGCGCGTTTCAGCGCCTGTTCGATCAGTTCGTCCAACGCCTCGACATGGGCGCGCGCGGCGATCTCCGGCACCACGCCGCCATAGGCGCTGTGCTCGTCGAGCTGGGAAAGCACGACGTCCGACAGGACGTTGCAATGCCCCTCCGCATCACGCTCGACGACGGCGGCGGCGGTCTCGTCGCAGCTTGTTTCGATGCCGAGGATGAGCAGAAAGGGAACCATTGGCCTGTTCGTTGATTGCGATGGAACGGAAACCCGTTTACGAGAATTCCGGTAACAACGGAACAGAGCGGATGCAAACAAAACCTTTCCGGATCGGCACGCGGGGCAGCCCGCTGGCGCTTGCCCAGGCGCATGAGGCCCGCGACAGGCTGATGGCGGCGCATCATCTGCCTGAAGAGATGTTCGAAATCGTCGTGCTGACCACCAAGGGCGACCGCATCACCGACCGATCGCTGGCCGAGATCGGCGGCAAGGGCCTCTTCACCGAAGAGCTCGAACAGAAGCTTGTGTCGGGCGAGCTGGATTTCGCCGTGCACTCCGCCAAGGACATGCCGACGCACCTGCCGGACGGCCTTCACCTCTCTGCCTATCTGCCGCGCGAGGATATCCGCGACGCCGTCGTCGGCCGCACCGCACCCAGACTGATCGACCTGCCGCATGGCGCCACCGTCGGCTCTGCGTCGCTGCGCCGCCAGGCGCTGATCCGCCGCATGCGGCCCGACATCAACGTCATCACCTTCCGCGGCCTCGTCGAAACCCGCCTGCGCAAGCTCGAAGAGGGGCAAGCGGATGCGACCTTGCTGGCGCTAGCCGGCCTCAAACGACTCGGCAAGGTCGAGGTGATCACCGATATCCTCGACCCCGATAGCTTCCCACCGGCGCCGGCGCAGGGGGCGATCTGCATCGAAAGCCGCGTCGGCGACACAAAAATCGATGACCTCTTGGCGGCGGTCAACGATGCCGCGACCTTCGACACCGTCTCCTGCGAACGCGCCTTCCTCGCTGCTCTCGACGGCTCCTGCCGCACGCCGATCGGCGGCTATGCCGTTTGCGAGGGCGACCTCATTCGATTCTCCGGCCTGATCATCACGCCCGACGGCCGCAGCCAGCATGCGGTGACCACCGATGGCCACCGCCGCGACGCGGCCGCACTCGGCACCCGCGCCGGCCAGGATGTGCGCGCCAGAGCCGGCAGCGCCTTCTTCGACGACTGGCACTGAAGCGGCCATGCGTGTGCTCGTCACCCGCCCCGCGCATTCGGCGACAAGAACAGCACAACGTCTGCGCGACATGGGCCACGAGCCGCTGCTGCTGCCGCTGCGTCGGCCGGTGCACGACAGGGCCGCAGCCGCAAGCGCGCTTGCGGCCAGCAGCGGTGCAATCGCTGTGACCAGCGCCGAGGCGGTCAGGGTCGTTTCCGCCCTCGGCGATCAGCTCCACCCGCATCTGGCCCGCCCGCTGTTCGCGGTCGGAGACGCGACGGCGCAAGCCGCGGAAAGCCTCGGCTTCCGATCGGTCGCCTCTTCCTCCGGCAACGGACGCGATCTTGCCGAGCTCGTCGCGGCGCAAGGGGTGAATGGTTTGCTCTATCTTGCCGGGATACCGCGCGCCGAAACTTTTGAACAAGGAATGCTCGAACGCGGCATCCGTTTTTCCGTCGCCGAATGCTATCGCATGACGCCGGTTGTTCCGAGCCCGATTGAGATCGAAGCTCTGTTTTCCGGCGGCCGCCCTAACGCCGTTCTCTTCTATTCCCGGCAGGCGGTGGAAGATTTTTTTCACCTGGCAGAGCTGCGATCAGCTCTGTCGGAACACCGCGAAACCCGCCTTCTCTGCCTGAGCGAAGCGGTAGCACAGGCCATTCCGATGTCCCTGAAAAAAACCGTGGCGATTTCGTCCATGCCGGATGAGCAAAGTCTTTTGTCGCTGCTTTGAAGGCTCTAGCCGCCCAAATTTGATCTAACCTCTTCCCTTAACTGGCATCACTGTCTAGTTTCGTTGCAATGCAGGATAAAGAGGACCTCATGGTATCGGGAAACCCGCCACGCCATTCGAAGAGCGCCGATGAGCCGGTCACGATCGACCTCGATGCACAGGACTTCGCCTCCGAAGCCGATACCGAAAAGCCGGTGAACAATCATTCCGGCGACGCCGACAGCCACCCTGCGGATCTCGGCCCGCCGCCCGAAACCGAAGCGGCGTCGCAGCCTGAACCCGAAAGCAGGCGCGAATCGGAGCCGGAGGAGGAGGAGGAGAAGTCGGCGGCCGCCGAACGTTCCTTCACACCCCCTGCCGAACAGCCCGCGCGGCGGGGCGTCGGCACCTCCGGTCTTATCGCCGCCGGCATTTTCGGCGGTCTCGTGGCGCTGCTTGGCGCGGGCGTCATTCAATATGCCGGTTACCTCCCGGGTTCCTCCGCCCCGCAGACCTCGTCCGAGATCGCCGATCTCTCCGGTGAGATCGAAGGCTTGAAACAGACCGTCGCCAACCTTGCCGCCAATCCCGTAAACACGGGTGACGGCGCGTTCGAGACGCGGATTGCCGCGCTGGAAACGGCTGCGAAGAACACCGCAGCGGCGCCATCGGCAGATCCTGCAAATGTCGAGGCGCTCAACCAGAAGGTTGCAGAGCTCAGCAGTCAGGTCGACCAGCTGCGCTCGATGCTTGCCCAGTCCTCCGACCAACAGACGAGCAGCGACGCCGATATCGCCAAGCGCCTCGCCGAGGCCGAAAAGAAACTCAATGAGCCGCGCGAGGATGTTGCCGTCGCGCGAGCCATCGCGGCCGCCGCCCTGAAGGCGGCGATCGATCGCGGCGGGCCGTTCCTGGCCGAGCTGGATACGTTCGCCGGCGTCGCACCTGACGATCCTGCTGTCGCCGACTTGCGTGGCTTTGCCGAGACCGGCGTTCCCTCACGCGCCGACCTGATGCGTCAGGTTCCCGACGTTGCAACCGCCATCATCGAATCGGTCAATCAGCCGGATCCGAACCAGAGCTGGTCGGATCGGCTGATGGCGAGTGCAAAATCGCTGGTGTCGGTCCGGCCCGTCGGCAATATCGAAGGCGAAAGCGTCGAAGCGATCGCCGCCCGCTTAGAAGACAAGGTGAAGAACGGCGATCTGCCCGGCGCTTCCGCCGAATGGAACAATCTGCCGCCCCCCGGCAAGCAGGCGTCCGCCGCCTTCAAGCAGTCGCTGGAAGCGCGCATCCGTGTCGAGGAACTGGTCGGCGGGGCGCTGTCGAAAGCCGTCAGCGGCGCCGGCAAGGAAGGGTGAGACCATGACCAGGCTAGTCATCTTCGCCTTGCTCGTCCTGCTTCTTGCCTACGGCTTCTCCTGGTTCGCCGACCGCCCCGGGGACATCTCGCTGATCTGGGAGGGCCAGATCTACCAGACGAAACTGATCGTCGCCGTCAGCGCGATCATCGCCCTTATCGCCGCCGTGATGATCGCCTGGTGGTTCGCCCGGTTGATCTGGACTTCGCCGCATTCGGTGACACGCTATTTCCGCGCCCGCAAGCGCGATCGCGGCTATCAGGCGCTGTCGACCGGCCTGATCGCCGCGGGCGCCGGCAATGCATTGCTCGCCCGCAAGATGGCGGCTCGTTCGCGTGGCCTCATCCGCGCCGATCAGGAGCCGCTGATCAATCTGCTCGAGGCTCAGGCGGCACTGATCGAAGGCCGCCATGATGAGGCACGCGCCAAGTTCGAAGCCATGGCCAACGACCCGGAAACGCGCGAACTTGGCCTGCGCGGCCTCTATCTCGAAGCCCGCCGCCTCGGAGCCAACGAGGCCGCCCGCCAATATGCCGAAAAGGCCGCCGACAATGCCCCTTATCTGCCCTGGGCCGCCCAGGCGACGCTCGAATATCGCAGCCAAGCCGGCCGCTGGGACGATGCGATCCGACTGCTTGAGCAGCAGAAGGCCGCCCGCGTCGTTGACAAACCCGAGGCCAACCGCCTGCACGCCGTGCTGCTGACGGCACGCGCCACCGAGAAGCTGGAAGGCAACCCGGCCGGCGCCCGCGACGACGCCCTGCAAGCGCTGAAACTCGCCGCCGATTTCGTTCCGGCCGCTCTCATTGCCGCAAAGGCACTGTTCCGCGAAGGCGGTCTGCGCAAGGCCGCTTCAATCCTCGAACAAGTATGGAAATCGGCGCCTCATCCCGAGATCGGCCAGACCTATGTCAGAGCCCGCAGCGGCGATTCCACACTCGACCGTCTGAAACGCGCCGAACGGCTGGAAGCGATGCGCCCGAACAATGTCGAATCTCTTCTTGTCGTTGCCCAGGCGGCGCTCGACGCGCAGGAATTTGCCAAGGCGCGCGCCAAGGCGGAAGCGGCGGCGCGCATTGAGCCGCGTGAAGCGGCCTTCCTGCTCCTGGCCGACATCGAGGAGGCCGAGACCGGCGACCAGGGCCGCGTGCGCCACTGGCTGGCGCAGGCGCTGAAAGCCCCGCGCGATCCCGCCTGGGTTGCGGATGGTTTCGTCTCCGACAAATGGCTGCCGGTGTCGCCGGTCACCGGTCGTCTCGACGCCTTCGAATGGAAGGCGCCCTTCGGTCAGATCGAGGGGCCGCTCGAAGGCGGCTCGGTCCCGGCCTCGATCGAAACGGCTCTGAAGACCCTGCCGCCGCTGCGTGACGTCAAACCGGAAAGCCCGGTCAACGATCACCGCATTATTGAGCTGGAACGCGCCGCGACGATCGCCGAGGCTGCGCGCCCGGCGCCGGCAAAGCCGAAACCCGTCGAAGCCGCCGCCAGCGGCAAAGCGCCAGCACCGAACGAAGCAAAGCCCTTTTTCGGCGGGCTGCCGGATGATCCCGGCGTTCGCGATCCCAGGACGGAACCGGAACCCAAGACACGGCTTCGCCTTTTCTGACACGGAACGAAACCCGCATGTTCGAACGCTTTCAGGCATTCTTCCAGAATCTCACCGCCGATCGTCCGAAGAAAGGCTTTGCCCCCGATGACCCGCGCATCGCAGTGGCAGCACTCTGCATGCAGGTCATGGAAGCCGACGGCCAGATCAAGGCCAGTGAAAAGAAGCGGCTGCGCAAGCTCTTGAAGGAGCAGTATTCGCTCGACAGCAAGCAGCTCGATGCTTTGATGGCCGCCGGCCTCGAAGCCGAAAGCTCCGCCGTCGACTATTATCGCTTCACCGCCGACCTGAAACGCCATCTCGATACCGAGCAACGTCTGGAGCTGATCGGCATTCTCTGGGACATCGTTTATGCCGACGGCGAGCGCAGCGAGATGGAAGATCATGTCATCTGGCGTATCGCCGATCTGCTCGGGGTCTCCTCACGCGAACGCATTCAAAAGCGGCAGGAGGCGGCCGCCAGGGTAACGGATATCCAGGTTGCGCAAGATGATGCCGACTGAGCAAAACCCGAACCGGGACCGGCGCCCGATCCTTATCGTCCTGCATCAGGAGCGATCCAGTGCCGGACGTGTCGGGCAATTGCTGGTCGAAAAAGGCTACTGCCTCGATATCCGTCGCCCGGTCCTCGGGGACCCGCTTCCGACGACGCTCGCAGACCATGCCGGCGCCGTGGTCTTCGGGGGGCCGATGAGCGCCAACGATCCGGACGACTTCGTCAAGAAGGAGATCGATTGGATCGAGGTGCCGCTACGGGAAAAACGCCCTTTTCTCGGCATCTGCCTCGGCGCCCAGATGCTGGTGCGTCATCTTGGCGGCAAGGTGCAGCCGAATGCCGACGGCTCGACGGAGATCGGCTGGTACCCGCTGCACCCGACCGAGAAGGGCCGCCTGCTGATGCACTGGCCGAAGATGGTCTATCATTTTCACCGCGAAGGCTTCGAGCTGCCACACGGCGCCGACCTGCTCGCCGAAGGCGATGCCTACCCGAACCAGGCCTTTCGTTACGACGGCAACGCCTGGGGCCTGCAGTTCCATGCAGAGCTCACCCGGGTGATGATGCATCGCTGGGTCGTGCATGGTGCGCATCGCTTCATTCTGCCGAACGCCCAGCAGGGCCGCGAACACCTTGAGGGCCGCATGCTGTTCGACGCGCCGCTGAGAGCCTGGCTGACAGAATTCCTCGATCTCGTCTTCGAGGGAAAGACGGCGAAGGCGACACCGTCTATTACTCTGCACGCATAATCCCGCTTAGCGGTCAGGCGGGTGCGTCGAGCGTGTCGATCCTGCGCAGCTTCGGGAAACTGGAAGCCCAGATCGCCGCAACTGCCAGAGTTCCGATCCCGCCAATGATCACTGCCGGCACCGCGCCGAAGACCGATGCCATCGTGCCCGCCCTGAACTCCCCAAGTTCGTTGGAAGCGCCGACAAATACCATGTTGACCGCATTGACCCGGCCGCGGAGTTGGTCCGGCGTCCAGAGCGCGATCAGGCTCTCGCGCACATAGACCGACACCATGTCGGCCGCGCCCATCAGCGCCAGTGCTGCGATCGAAATTTCGGTATTGGTCGAGGCGCCGAAGATGATGGTGCCGACCCCGAACAGGGCAACGCCGATGAACATATAGAGACCGGCTCGGTGTTTCAGCGGGTAGGCTGCGAGGAAGATCGCCATGACGATGGCGCCGAGTCCTGGCGCTGCCCGCAGCAGTCCGAGTCCCCAAGGGCCAAGCGTCAGAATATCGCGGGCGAAGATCGGCATCAGTGCAGTCGCACCGCCGAGCAGAACGGCGAAGAGATCGAGCGAGATCGCGCCGAGCACCACCTTTTCGGCACGGATGAAACTGAAGCCGCCGAGTATCATCGCCCAGCTCTTGGCCTCACCCGTCGTTTTCTGTTCCGGCTTGGGGATCATGAAGAGAAGAGCCGCGCCGAGGATGGAGAAGATGACCGCCACCGTATACGCGGTCGTCGCACTGACGCCATAGAGCAGGCCGCCGATCACCGGCCCGGTGATCGCCGCCAGCTGCCAGGACGATGAATTCCAGGCGATCGCATTGGAAAGGGCGTGCTCGGGCACGAGATTGGGTGCGAGAGACTGCACCGCCGGCGACATGAAGGCACGCTCGATCCCGAAAATAAGAAGCACCGCAAAGACCGGCCAGGGCGCGAAGGTCTCCGTCGCCGTCATGATCAGCAGCGCCAGCGTGCAGAGCGCGCTTACCAGAGAGCAAAGAGCGGCGATGGCCCGGCGATTGTGCCGATCGGCGACCGAACCGGTGACCAGGATGAGCAGCAGCGACGGCAGGAACTGTACCAGCCCGATCAGACCGAGATAGATCGCCTTGCCGGTCTGATCGTACATCTGCCAGCCGACTGCGACACTGACGATCTGCTGCGAGAAGGAAAGCAGGAAACGCGCAAAGAAGAAGCGCGTGTACGACGGATGCCGAAACGCGGCGAAACGGTCTCCGGTGGGCGAAAACGACATGGGCCTTGTCCGAGGAAGCGGGCGCCGGAATGGCTGCGAGGCCGCCCGTTAAACGTGATCTGCCATGCGTTTCGACATGGCACTTGCCCGTTTAGTCGCCAATGTCTACATGTCTGTCAACAACCAATTGGAGACGACGATGTTTGCCTTGTTTCAAACCATTGATTTGGTTTTGAATATTTACACCTGGATACTCATTGCCAGTGCCGTTTTCTCCTGGCTCTATGCGTTCAACGTCATCAATTCCAGCAACCAGTTCGTCAATTCGGTCGGCATGTTCCTCTATAATGTCACCGAACCCGCGCTGAAGCCGATCCGCCGTCTGCTGCCGAATCTGGGCGGCATCGATATTTCTCCGATCATCCTGCTGGTGATCATCTTCTTCCTGCGCACATTCCTTTGGACCACCCTATACCCGCTGGTCGCTTGAACCCTCCCTGGAGGCTGTTCGCCGACCATCTTCGCCTCGCCGTTCGGCTGACACCGAATGGCGGGCGTGACGCGATCGATGGCGTCGAGGCGGATGGCGACGGCGAGACCCTGCTTAAGGCACGCGTCACGTCAGTGCCCGAGAAGGGCAAGGCCAACAAGGCGCTGATCCTTCTGATCGCCCGGTCGCTGCGCATTCCGAAATCCAGCATCAGCCTCGTCTCCGGCGAGACGGCGCGCAAAAAAATCCTCCGGATCGACGGAGATCCGGAGGATTTGGTAAAAAAGCTCGAAGCGTTATTAGGCTGAGGGATCAGCCCTTCGCCTTCTTGGCCCGCTCGACGGCTTCGATGATGAGCTGGCCGGCTTCCTTGGAATCGCCCCAGCCGAAGATCTTCACCCACTTGCCGGGCTCCAGATCCTTGTAGTGTTCGAAGAAGTGCTCGATCTGCTTCAGCGTGATCTCCGGGAGATCGGTAAAGTCCTTCACCTTCTCATAGCGCAGCGTCAGCTTCGGCGACGGCACGGCAATGATCTTCTCGTCCTTGCCGGAATTGTCTTCCATCTTCAGCACGCCGATGGGGCGGACGTTGATGACGCAGCCCGGAACCAGCGGCCGGGTGCTGGCGATCAGCACGTCGATCGGGTCGCCGTCTTCAGACAGGGTGTGCGGTACGAAACCGTAATTGCCCGGATAGGTCATCGGCGTATAGAGAAAACGATCGACGACCAGCGTGCCGGCCTCCTTGTCCATTTCATACTTGATCGGATGACCGCCAACAGGAACCTCGACGATAACGTTGACGTCTTCAGGTGGATTGTTACCGATTGAAATGGCGTCGATGCGCATAGGATACTCCCGCGGGGTTGAATTGCTCGAAGCCAGATAATCAGTTTCATCTCGCAACGCAACACGGCAGATCACCGATGCGTGATGACACCGGCGTGATGCCGCAAAAACTTTGGAAGAGAGGCGTGCAACGCCCGAGCAGGCCGATCAGTTCCAGATGAAACCGATCTTCTTCAACTGCTTGTGGTCGAAATTTTCCATACCTTCGCAGAAATCGGTCCCGCCGTGGTGGCGGTAGAAGCGGCTGGCGGCCTCGTTTTCCTCGAGGCACCAGACGACCAGGCCGTTGCAGCCGAGCGACTTCAACAGCCGGCGCGCCTCGCCGAACAGCATGTGGCCGAGACCGATGCCCTGATATTCGGGGCGAAGATAAAGCTCGTAGATTTCGCCTTCCTGCGGCAGGGCGCGGGCACGGTTGAGACCGAGCGTCGCATAACCGGCGACCGTCCCTGCCACATCAAGGACCAGCAATGTCGCAGGCCCGCGCGTGGCCTTGCGCCACCAGTTCTCGCCGCGACGCTCGATCATCTGCGTCAGCGCGCGATGCGGAATGATGCCTGCATAGGTATGTTGCCACGCGAGCCTGTGCGTTTCCGAAATGGCTCGGGCATCGTGCGGTTCGGCCCGCCGGACATCGATCGACAACGTCTTCATAACGTTTACTCTGGTCCTGCCGCAGGCAATTAACCATATGCGGCGAGCGCATCGTGATCGATTGCCCACAGACTTGATTTGTGGACGACGGATAAAATTTAACGCTTTTTTAACGATTGTCACAAGTCGGAATCAGCGCAGCGCACAATAAAAAACCCCGGCTCGAAGGCCGGGGTTTGAAAGCGGTAACGACTGAGCTCTTAGAGCGCCGCCTTGGTCTTTTCGAACCGCTTGCGGTCGTTGGCGTCGAGATACATCTTGCGCAGGCGAATGGACTTCGGCGTGACCTCGACCAGTTCGTCTTCCTGGATCCAGGAGAGTGCGCGCTCCAGCGTCATGCGGATCGGCGGGGTCAGCTTGACGGCTTCATCCTTGCCGGCGGCGCGGATGTTGGTCAGCTTCTTACCCTTCAGAACGTTGACCTCGAGGTCGTTGTCGCGGGTGTGAATGCCGATGATCATACCCATATAGACCTTTTCGCCTGCGTCGATGATCATCGGGCCGCGGTCTTCCAGGTTGAACAACGCGTAAGCAACGGCTTCACCGGCTTCGTTGGCGAGCAGCACGCCGTTGACGCGGCCGCCGATCTCACCCTTGTAGGGCTGGTAGCTGTGGAACAGGCGGTTCATGATCGCGGTACCGCGCGTATCCGTCAGCAGTTCCGACTGATAGCCGATCAGACCGCGGGTCGGCGCGTAGAAAACCAGACGGACGCGGTTACCGCCCGACGGGCGAAGCTCGACCATTTCGGCCTTGCGCTCCGACATCTTCTGCACCACGACGCCGGAATGTTCTTCGTCGACGTCGATCAGGACTTCTTCGATCGGCTCCAGAAGCTGACCGCTCTCATCCTTGTGCATGACGACGCGCGGACGCGAAACGGCAAGCTCGAAGCCTTCGCGGCGCATGTTTTCAATCAGAACGGCGAGCTGAAGTTCGCCACGGCCGGAAACGAAGAACGAGTCCTTGTCGGCGCTTTCCTCGATCTTCAGGGCAACGTTGCCTTCGGCCTCCTTGAACAGGCGGTCGCGGATGACGCGAGAGGTCACCTTGTCGCCTTCGGTGCCGGCAAGCGGTGAGTCGTTGACGATGAACGACATGGTGACGGTCGGCGGATCGATCGGCTGTGCCTTCAGGGCTTCCGTCACGGACGGATCGCAAAAGGTGTCGGCGACGGTGCCCTTGGAAAGGCCGGCGATGGCGACGATATCGCCCGCATGCGCTTCTTCGATAGGCTGACGCTCGATGCCGCGGAAGGCGAGAATCTTGGAAATGCGGCCCTGCTCGATGAGCTTGCCATCCTGACCGAGAACCTTGACGGCCTGGTTCGGCTTGATCGAGCCGGAGGCGATACGGCCGGTGATGATGCGACCGAGGAAGTTGTTGGCCTCGAGGATCGTGCCGATCATCCGGAACGGACCTTCTTCGACCTTCGGCTCGGGCACGTGCTTGACGACGAGGTCGAGCAGCGGCGCGAGACCTTCGTCGCTCGGGCCTGCCGGATCGTAGTTCATCCAGCCGGCGCGGCCGGAACCGTAAAGGATCGGGAAGTCCAGCTGCTCGTCGGTCGCATCAAGCGCCGCGAAAAGGTCGAAAACCTCGTTGACCACTTCATCGGCGCGCGCATCGGGACGGTCGATCTTGTTGATCGCAACGATCGGACGCAGGCCGACCTTGAGGGCCTTGCCGACGACGAACTTGGTCTGCGGCATCGGGCCCTCGGCAGCGTCCACGAGAACGATCGCACCGTCCACCATCGACAGAATGCGCTCGACTTCACCGCCGAAATCGGCGTGGCCGGGCGTGTCGACGATGTTGATGCGCGTGTCCTTCCATTCGATGGAAGTCGCCTTGGCGAGAATGGTGATGCCGCGCTCTTTTTCGATGTCGTTGGAATCCATCACGCGTTCCATGACGCGCTGGTTCTCGCGGAACGAGCCGGACTGTTTCAGAAGCTCGTCAACGAGAGTGGTCTTGCCATGGTCAACGTGCGCGATGATCGCGATGTTGCGAAGTGCCATATGTCATAATCTCTGAGGCTGGGGCGCTACGCCAAGTGGACGCGCCATTTACGTTTGGCGCGCTCTTACCGGTTTTTTCGCGATTGCGAAAGGGGGTCGCGCGCGAAAGCTGCGGCATGGCTGCCGCCATGCCGCTCGCTTCTCTGTCATCAAACTGTCTTAAGCGTCGCTGCCTGTCAATTCCTCGAAGGTGGCGAGTCCCTTTTTGACCAGCATAGCATCCGGCCTCGGCAGCTTGCCGCGGAAGGCCTTGTAGGCATCCTCGGGATCAACTGAGCCGCCGGTGGAATAGATATTCTCCTTGAGCTTGCGCGCCATCTCGCCGTTGAAGGCGTCTCCCGTCTCCTCGAAGGCGGCGAAGGCATCGGCGTCGAGAACTTCCGACCACATGTAGGAATAATAGCCGGCCGAATAACCGCCGGAGAAGATGTGCTGGAAGTGCGGTGTGGCATGGCGCATGACGATCGACTTCGGCATGCCGATCTCGGCCAGCACCTCCGCCTGTACCGCCATCGGATCGTCAACCGCTTCGCGCGTATGAAACGCCATATCGACAAGCGCCGACGAGGTGAATTCGACGGTATTGAAGCCGGCATTGAAGGTGCGGGCCGCCAGCACCTTGTCGAGGAGCGCCTGTGGCATCGGCTCGCCTGTCTCGAAATGCACGGCGTATTCCTTGAGGATGGCGGGAACAGTCAGCCAGTGCTCATAAAGCTGCGAGGGCAACTCCACGAAATCGCGCGAGACGCCGGTGCCGGAAACCGAGGGATAGGTGACGTTTGAAAGCATGCCGTGCAGCGCATGGCCGAATTCATGAAACAGCGTGCGGGCATCGTCGAGCGACAGCAGCGCCGGCTTGCCTTCAGCGGGCTTGGCGAAATTGCAGACATTGTAGATGATCGGCAATTCGCCGCGGCGGCCGTTCTTCAGTTGCAGCTTGTGCTGCGATTGCAGCGAGCTCATCCAGGCGCCTGAGCGTTTCGAGCTGCGGGCGAAATAATCGCCGAGGAAAAGGGCGACCAGTCTGTCGTCCCGATCTCTGATTTCGAACACTCTGACGTCGGGGTGATAAGCCGCGACACCCTTCTTCTCGACCGCGCGGATGCCGAACAGCCGGCCAGCCACGTCAAAGCAGGCGTCGATGATCTTTTCGAGCTGCAGGTAGGGCTTGAGCTCGGCCTCGGAAAAATCGAACTTCCGCGCCCGGATCTTTTCGGCGTAGTGGCGCCAGTCCCAAGGCATCACCTCATGGTTCCGCCCCTCCTCGGCGATCAGTGCCGCGATGTCGAGCTCTTCCTCGCCGGCGCGTTTCACCGCCCGCGCCCAGACGGCCCTCAGCAGGTCGTTCACCGCATCGGCCGTCTTGGCCATCGTGTTGTCGAGCTTCAGCTCGGCGAAATTCCCGTAGCCGAGCAGCTTCGCCACCTCGTGGCGCAGGGCCAGCGTTTCCTTGATGACGCCGCGATTGTCCGTCTCCCCGCCGTTTGCGCCGCGCGCCACCCATGCCTTGAAAGCCTGTTCGCGCAGATCCCGGCGCTCCGAAAAGGTCAGGAACGGCTCGATGATCGAGCGCGACAGCGTCACCGCATATTTGCCCTCCTCGCCGCGTTCGCGCGCCGCCGCTGCCATCGCGTCGCGCAGGAATTCCGGCAGCCCGTCGAGCTCTGCACCCTCGGATAGCATCAACGCCCAGGCCTTCTCGTCGGCCAGCACGTTCTGGCCGAACTGGGTGCCGAGACCCGCGAGCTTTTCGTTGATCGCCGCAAGTTTCTCCTGCTCGGGCTTTTGGAGCTTTGCGCCGGATTTGACGAAGCCTTTCCAATGGCGTTCCAGCACCCGCGTCTGTTCGAGCGTCAGGCCGAGGCTCTCGCGGTTCTCCCAAAGCGTATCGATGCGGGCAAAGAGTGCGGCATTCATCCCGATCTTCGAATAGTGCCGTGACATCTTCGGCGAAATCTCCCGCTCGAGCGCCTGGATGACCTCGTTGGTATGTGCGCCCGCCTTGTTCCAGAACAGCGCCGAAACGCGCGACAGTGCATCGCCGGCGATCTCAAGCGCCACCACCGTATTGTCGAATGTCGGCGCATCGCTATTTCCGGCAATCTCATCGATCTCCTGTTCATGCGCGGCGAGCGCTGCGTCGAAAGCGGCAGAAAAATCGCCATCATCGATGGCATCGAAACGTGGCAGACC
Organism: Rhizobium sp. L9; assembly: GCF_002531885.1. NCBI lineage: Bacteria > Pseudomonadati > Pseudomonadota > Alphaproteobacteria > Hyphomicrobiales > Rhizobiaceae > Rhizobium > Rhizobium sp. L9. The sequence continues at coordinate 77,312 of NZ_NWSZ01000006.1, forward strand.
GTGGAGAGCGTCCCAATTGACGAGCGCCGGATTGAAATCATGGGGAGAAGCCATCGGAGAATTCCTTTTGGTATGCGAACGGATGGTCAATATAGGAGAGCCGCCGCAGAATTGGTATGTCGCCGCGTTAGGCGTTTGCCTCGTCGGGCGATCTGACGCAGGTCAGCCAGAGCCGGCACACAAGATTTGACAATTGAAAATTAACTATTTGTTAACGATTGACGCGAATCACCCACAGGCGCTAGTTTCCCAATGATCTTCCTGCCAGGGGACATGCGCCATGGAAATTTTTTCCCTGCGGTCTTCTCAGAGTTTGCTGTTTAAAAACAACCCTAATAACGCAAGAAATTCGAAGACTGCCGATATTCAAATCGAGACCAAGGCTCCGGCCCCGGTTTCGTTCCAGCTCGAAGATAATCTCGACGAGGGGCCGGATTTCACCGCCGTCAGCCCTGGCGAGCTGCGCAACTACGCCCGCCAAAGCTTCGATAGCGGCCTGATCGATCAGAACACTTACGCCGCGATCTCCGAACCATTGCCGATGCATGCGATCGATCCACTGGGCAATATCATCGATCTCTCCAGCGTCACCGACGGCACGAGTTTCAATTTCCTCGATTATTATAAGAATCAGCTGCAGGTCGCCATGTCGATCGGCGATCCTCATGAAGTCCAGACGCTAAAGTCGATCGTCAATTTCCTGAACGGCTGAGCGAATGCGCCTCGCATGAAATGAGGCGCTTCAAGCCTTGCGCCAGCCGATGAGGCCGGGCGTTGCATGCCATAGCGCCTGGGCGGCAAAGCCCATGAACAGCACGCCGGACGAGCGCACGATCAGCCGCTCATGCGCGCGATAGAAGCGACGAACCGCCCCCGCCCCGATGATGCCGATCAGAATGACGTCGGCTGTCACGAAACCCAGGAAAGACACAACGAGAAGCACCGGCAGCGCCTCGAAATCGAGCGCGCCGGCCGAGCCCGCGACCAGCGCCGTGAATGTGGCAAGCGCGACCGGATAACCCTTCGGATTGGTGACGCCGAAAATCAGGCCACGCCGGAACGGCCGCTCGACCATAACAAGCGCCTGCCCGTCCGGTCTCGGCTTGGCGTTGACTGCGCCCCAACCGATCCAAGCGAGGTAGAAACCGCAGGCGAGCCCGAGCAGATCGAAGACGAAGGTCCCGATCGTCTTCGCCCCGACGATCGCAATCAGCGCCAGCGACGACCAGATGAGATCCCCGACCAGATGCCCCATCATGAACAAGGCCCCGGCCTTGCGCCCCTGACCGGCGCCGATGCCGAGCAGTTGCAGGAAGGCGGGTCCCGGAATGAGCACATAGAACAGCGCCGCCAGAAAGTCGCCGAAAAGCAGGGACTGCGTCATGAGAATGCTCCGAAGAATGACCAGAGCAGACTAAGTGATGGCAGGCGCCGGTCAAGGGCGATTAAGCGGCCATGAAAAGGTCAGAGCGGTTCTGCGCTCGGTGAAAAGCTGAACCGCTCGATCGCAATCTGCATCTCGTCATCACCTTCCGGTTGCGCGGTGCGCCGTGCTTTGACCGTCCGTACCTCATTTCAGGAAAAAGCCCGCACGGCAAAAATACCGGCGGGCTCGTATCGAGTCCAAGAAAACGCGTGATTACGTCCCGAGATTGCGCTTGCCGAGCGTGCGCAGGCGCAGCGCGTTGAGCTTGATGAAGCCGGCCGCATCCTTCTGGTCATAAGCGCCCTGGTCGTCCTCGAAGGTGACGAGCTTGTCGGAATAGAGCGACTTTTCGCTTTCGCGGCCGATGACCATGACATTGCCCTTGTAGAGCTTCAGCGTCACTTCGCCTTCGACATGCTCCTGGCTCTTGTCGATCAGCGCCTGCAGCATCTCGCGTTCCGGCGAGAACCAGAAGCCGTAATAGATCAGCTCGGCGTAGCGCGGCATGATCTCGTCCTTGAGATGGGCGGCACCCCGGTCGAGCGTGATCGATTCAATGGCGCGATGGGCCGAGAGCAGGATCGTGCCGCCGGGCGTTTCGTAAACGCCGCGGGATTTCATGCCGACGAAACGGTTCTCGACGAGATCGAGACGGCCGATGCCGTTGTCGCGGCCGTAGGTGTTGAGAGTGGCGAGCAGCGTCGCCGGCGACATCTCGACACCATTGATAGACACGGCATCGCCCTTGCGGAAGCCGATCTTGATTGTCGTCGCCTTGTCGGGAGCGGCCTCCGGCGAGATCGTGCGCATGTGCACATATTCCGGCGCCTCCTGAGCAGGGTCTTCCAGAACCTTGCCCTCGGAAGAGGAATGCAGAAGGTTGGCGTCGACGGAGAAGGGAGCCTCGCCCTTCTTGTCCTTTGCAACCGGGATCTGATGCTTCTCTGCGAATTCGAGCAGGTCGGTGCGGCTCTTGAAGGACCAATCGCGCCACGGCGCAATGATCTTGATGTCAGGGTTCAGGGCATAGGCGGAGAGCTCGAAGCGAACCTGATCGTTGCCCTTGCCCGTGGCGCCGTGGGCGATCGCATCGGCGCCGGTCTTGCGGGCGATATCGATCAGATGCTTTGAGATCAGCGGACGGGCGATCGAGGTGCCGAGCAGGTAGACGCCCTCGTAGACGGCATTGGCGCGGAACATCGGAAAGACGAAGTCGCGCACGAATTCCTCGCGGACGTCCTCGATATAGATCTCCTTGATGCCGAGCATTTCGGCCTTCTTGCGCGCCGGCTCCAGCTCCTCGCCCTGGCCGAGATCGGCGGTGAAGGTGACGACTTCGGCGCCGAGTTCCGTCTGCAGCCACTTCAGGATGATCGAGGTGTCGAGGCCGCCGGAATAGGCGAGCACGACTTTCTTCACGTCTTTGTATGATGCCATGATGATGAGGTCCGTTGCATAAAGGCCGGCGAAAACCCGGTGTCGCGGCACTTTTAGCGAGATTGGCGCGTGACGCAAGGGCAAGTGCGATGGCTGAGGCGCCGATAGCGTTTGACAGTGCGCAAGCGGCACCCATATTCGGCTGCGTGCGAACAATGCTCGAGGAGGGGCTGTCCCCGTGACGAATATTCAAGATATTTTCAAGAAGTCCAATGTTGCCGTCATCACCGGCGGCGCGTCCGGCATCGGACTTGCGGCGGCGAAGTATTTTGCCGGACGCGGCATGAGCGTCGTCATCGCCGATCTCGGCGGCGATCGGCTGGCCAACGCCGCCGAGGAGCTCAAGGCCATTGCCGGCGAAGAGGAGGTGATGGCAGTTGAGACCGACGTCGCCAGCCGGGAATCCCTGGAGGCGCTGGAACGCGCCGTACTCCAGCGTTTCGGCCGCGTGCACGTGCTGATGAACAATGCGGGCATTGGCCCGAAAACCTCGATCTTCAGTTCGCAGTCAAATTGGGACCATATCTTCGCCGTCAACCTGATGGGCGTGGTCAACGGCACGCGCGTCTTCGGGCCGAAGATGCTGTCCCACGGCGAGCCCGGCCTGATCATTAATACCGGCTCCAAGCAGGGCATCACCACGCCGCCGGGCAACCCGGCCTACAACATCTCCAAGGCTGGCGTGAAAGTCTTTACCGAGGCGCTCGAACACGAACTGCGCAACACCGCGGGTTCAAAGATCTCGGCGCATCTGCTGATCCCCGGCTTCGTCTTCACCGGCCTCACCAAGGGCGACCGGGCGGAAAAGCCAGCCGGCGCCTGGACACCGGAACAGACGGTCGATTTCATGGTCGAAAGCCTGGAACGCGGCGATTTCTATATCCTCTGCCCCGACAACGACGTGACCCGCGCGGTCGATGAACGCCGCATGGCCTGGGCCGCCGGCGATATCATCGAGAACCGCCCGCCGCTGTCGCGCTGGCACAAGGATTACGCCGACAAGTTCAAGGCCTTCCTCGAAGAGAAGTAATCGGTGCCACTGCATTTCACCCGGAAGCGTGCAGCGGTCCCGGGATAACGACATGCACAAAACAAACAGCGAATGCGCGCCGCATGAATCAAGTTTAGTGCGACGCGCATGAGAAGGTTTGATTGGTAATTTTCTGAAGGCTGGATAAGTAGTCACCTTGACTGTCCAGCTTTCCGAGCGTGCCATGGATTTCCTGCCGAACCTGCCGACCCTTCTCGCCTTTGCCGCCGCGACGCTGCTGCTCGCGGCGACCCCAGGTCCCGATATGACGCTGTCGATCAGCCGTTCACTCGCCCAGGGCAAGAAGGCGGCCCTTTTCGTCGTCGTCGGCACCAGCCTCGGCATCGTCGTCCACACCATGCTGGTCGCCTTCGGCATTTCCGCGTTGATCACCGCTTCGCCGACCGCTTTCCTGATCCTGAAGACCGGCGGCGCCGGCTATCTGCTCTGGCTCGCAGTGCAGGCGATCCGCTTCGGCTCGAAACTGACGGTCGCCAACGTCGAGACGCAGAAGGGCACCGCGCTTGCCAACGTCTCATCCGGCTTCTGGGTCAATCTCCTGAACCCCAAGGTCATCATCTTCTTCATGACCTTCCTGCCGCAATTCGTCAGCGCCGGCGATCCCGCCGTCACGCAGAAGCTGCTGTTTCTCGGCTTTTGTTTCATCCTGATCGGCATGCCCGTCAATGCCGCTGTCGTCTTTGCCGCCGACTGGCTGGCGTCCTGGCTGCAGAACAACAAGAAGATTCTGCGCGGCATGGATTACACCTTCGCCGGCGTCTTCTCGATCTTCGCCGCCAAAATCCTGCTCACCCAGGCTCGATAGGTCGCGGTCGGCTTTGCCGATCCGCACGCTGACGGCTCAGCCGATCAGCACGCTGTTGGTTCAGCCAATCAGCACGCTGTTGGTTCAGCCAATCAGCAAAGCATCGTCATCGAGCGTCTGGCCGCGCATCTTGCGGAACATGGCGATCAGATCTTCGACCTGCAGGTCCTTCCTGCTGTCGCCCGCCACGTCGAGAACGATCTCGCCACCATGGAGCATGATCGTGCGGTGGCCGTAATCAAGCGCCTGGCGCATGGAGTGCGTGACCATCATCGTCGTCAGCTTGCGCTCGGCAACGATCTTCTGCGTCAGATTCATCACGAACTCCGCCATCCCGGGATCGAGGGCCGCCGTATGTTCGTCGAGCAGCAGCACTTCCGAGCCGGCAAGTGTCGCCATGACGAGCGAAACCGCCTGACGCTGCCCGCCCGAGAGCAGATCCATGCGGTCCTTCAGCCGGTTCTCCAGCCCGAGATTGAGCTCGGCGATCCGCTCCTTGAAATAGTCCCGACGTTTGCCGCCAAGCGCCGGCACAAGCCCGCGCTTTTCGCCGCGCCGGGCAGCCAGAGCAAGATTCTCTTCGATCGACAATGAGCCGCAGCTTCCCGTCAGCGGGTCCTGGAAGACGCGCGCCACCAGGCCGGCGCGTGCCGCCGTCGATTTGCGCGTCACATCGCTCTTTCCGATCAGCACCTGTCCCTCGCTCGGGATGACATCGCCGGCGAGCACGCCGAGCAGCGTCGATTTGCCGGCACCGTTGGAGCCGATGACGGTGACGAAGGAGCCTTGCTCGATGGTCAGGCTGACGCCGTTCAGCGCCTGCTTCTGCAGCGGCGTGCCGCGTCCGAAAACGACCTTGATGTCTTTGACGCTGATCACGACACGGCACCTCGGCGAAGACGGGGAAGAATGAGCGCGAAGGTCACGAGCACCGCCGTCACGAAATTGAGGTCGGAGGCCTGCAGGCCGATGACGTCGCTCGACAGCGCCAGCTGGATCGCGATGCGATAGAGGATCGAGCCGAGCACGCAGCCGACAAGCGCGATCAGCAGGCCGCGGCGTCCGAGCAGCGTCTCGCCGATGATGACCGCCGCGAGCCCGACGACAATCGTGCCGACGCCCGAAGTGACGTCGGCAAAGCCGTTGGTCTGGGCAAACAAGGCGCCGCCAAACGCCACCAGCGCGTTCGAAATCGCCATGCCGAGATAGATTTGCCGGCTGGTGTCTACGCCCTGGGCGCGGGCCATGCGCGCATTGGCGCCGGTCGCGCGCATCGCAAGCCCGGCATCGCTTTCGAGGAAGCGCCAGACAAGGATCAGCGCGACGATCACCAGAACGCCGACAAAGAGCGGCCGCACGTAGAAATCGCGCAGGCCATGGCCGAAGAAGGAGCTGATCATCGTATCGGCATTGATGAGAGCGACGTTAGGTTTTCCCATCACCCGCAGATTGACGGAGAAGAGCGCGATCATCGTCAGGATCGAGGCGAGCAGGTTGAGGATCTTGAAGCGCACGTTGAGCAGCGCCGTCACCATGCCGGCCGCCGCGCCCGCCGCCATCGCAATCAGCGCTGCGAGCCAGGCATTGACGCCGGCAATAATCAGCACCGCGGTCACCGCCGCGCCGAGCGGAAAGGAACCATCCACCGTCAGGTCCGGGAAATCGAGGACGCGGAAGGCGAGATAGACGCCGAGGGCGACGAAGGAATAGACCAGGCCGAGCTCGACGGCCCCCCAGAATGCGATTTGGCTCAAGGCTTTCAGCCCCTTTTGTTTCCGTTCCGCCCGTCGCGAAACCGCAGCCTTTTAATACTTCAGCCGCCCCCGCGCAAACGGGAGCGGCTGAATGTGAATGGTCGAAGGAACGATGGCCGTCATTCGATGACCTTGTTGGCGCGCGAAAGCACGCTCTCGGGCAAGGTGACGCCCATCTTGGCCGCGGCGGCCTTGTTGACCACCAGATCGCTGCCTGCAGCGGTCTTGACCGCGATGTCGCCGGGGTTCTCACCCTTCAGCACGCGCACGACGATCTCGCCCGTCTGCTTGCCGACATCGTAATAGTTGAAGCCGAGGGCGGCGATCGAGCCGCGCGAAACCGAATCCGTATCGGCGGTGAAGAGCGGCAGCTTGCTCTCTTCGGCAACCGCAACGGCGCCTTCGAGCGCGGAGATGATCGTGTTGTCGGTCGGAACGTAGATGGCGTCGGCGCGGCCGACGAGGGCGCGCGCCGCACCCTGAACCTCGGCAGACTTGGTGGCAGCCGATTCCACGACCGTCAGGCCGGCCTTTTCGGCCTCGGCCTTCAAGACGGCGAGCAGCGAAACCGAGTTCGCCTCACCTGAGTTGTAGAGGTAGCCGATGGTTTTGACCTTCGGCACGATTTCCTTGATCAGCGCCAGGTGCTCGGCGACCGGCGACATATCGGAAAGGCCGGTCACATTGCCGCCGGGCTTGTTCATGTTCTTGACGAGCTGGGCGCCGAGCGGATCGGAGACGGCGGTGAAGACGACCGGAATGTCACGCGTCGAGGAAACGACCGCCTGGGCCGAGGGCGTGGAGATCGGCACGATGACGTTGGGCTCGTCGCCGGCGAACTGGCGGGCGATCTGGGCAGCGGTGGCCGGATTGCCCTGCGCCGATTCGAACAAGAATTTCAGGTTCTCGCCTTCCTTGTAGCCGGCGGCCGTCAGCACGTCGAGAACGCCCTTGCGCGCGGCATCCAGCGCCGGGTGCTCGACGATCGCGGTGACGGCGACGGTCACGTTGTCGGCCTTTGCGGGCAGGGAAAGGGCCAAAGTGGCGGCAAGAGCGAGCAGAATCGGGCGCATGGGTGTCCTCCTGAATGATTTTGGCGGCACTATTAGGAAAAGCGCATGCTTAAATCAATGCAGGAGAATTGTAGCGAGGATCAAACTTGCTGATCAGTCGTCGGCGCCGTGATTGGCGATCATCATCGCCTCGAAGGCCAGGCGCTCGGTCTTGCGCATGCGTTCGGATTCCGATTTCAGCTGGCCGCAGGCGGCAAGAATATCGCGGCCGCGCGGCGTGCGGATCGGCGAAGCGTAACCCGCCGAATTGATGAAATCGGCGAATTTCTCGATCTGCTCCCAATCCGAACACTGATAATTGGTACCGGGCCAGGGATTGAACGGAATGAGGTTGATCTTCGCCGGCACGCCCTTCAGGAGCTTGATCAAACCCTTCGCGTCTTCGAGGCTGTCGTTGACATCCTTCAGCATCACATATTCGAAGGTGATGCGCCGCGCATTGGAAAGGCCCGGATAGGCCTTGCAGGCGTCGATCAGCTCCTTCAGCGGATATTTCTTGTTGATCGGCACGAGGATGTCGCGCAGGTCATCGCGCACCGCATGCAGCGAGATCGCCAGCATGACGCCGATCTCCTCGCCGGTGCGGAAGATCTCCGGCACGACGCCGGAGGTGGAAAGCGTCACGCGGCGCTTGGACAGCGACAGGCCGTCGCCATCCGTGGCGATCAGCAGCGCCTGCTTGACGCTGTCGAAATTATAGAGGGGCTCGCCCATGCCCATCATCACGATATTGCTGACCTTGCGGCCCTCGGCAGGCATGATCGTGCCCTGCGGCGCTTCACGATCCGGGAAGTCGCCGAGCCGGTCGCGAGCGAGCAGCAACTGCGACAGAATTTCCTCCGCCGTCAGGTTGCGCACCAGGCGCTGTGTCCCGGTATGACAGAAGGAACAGGTCAGCGTGCAGCCGACCTGGCTTGAGATGCAGAGCGTGCCGCGGCCCTCTTCCGGAATGTAGACGGCCTCTATCTCGACCGCGCGTCCTGCGCCTCGCGCGGGAAAACGCAGCAGCCATTTGCGCGTGCCGTCGTTCGAGACCTGCTCCTCGACGATTTCCGGACGCGCGATGGTGAAATGCGTCTTCAGCATTTCGCGCATATCCTTGGCGACATTGGTCATATGGTCGAAATCAGAGACGCCGCGCACATAGATCCAGTTCCAGAGCTGCGAGACGCGCATCTTGATCTGCTTTTCGGGTACTCCCTTTTCCCGGAGCGCTGCCGCCATTTCCTCGCGGGAGAGCCCGATCAACGACGGCTTCTCGGCGCCGGAAGGCGGGCGCGCGGCCTGAGGTTTGTTGACGACGATTGCATCCATGACGGACATAGGCTTCTGACCCCGAATTCAAACACGTAACCGTTCCGCAAGCCGCTGACTTCACGGTGTGATCCGGAAGACTTGCGGGCGCATGACGGCACATTGGCAGAAATTGATCGCAGACGGCGACTGATATCGCGAACTGTCCGCTGTTTACGCGGCCTTTAGCATCATTTTGGCTGCGCGTCACTATAGATGGAAATAACAAAGGCCGGCGCAAGGCCGGCCTTTTGAACTCTCTCAGCAAAAGCCGCTTACTTGCAGCTTTCGATCTGCTTGAGCGCTGCCGAGATGCCCGAGAGCGAATAGCTGTAGGACGTGCCGGTGCCTTTGCGCGAAACCGCATTCACGGTCATCGAATGGCCGGTCTTCATCGCAGCGACGAGGGCCGGCTCCTGGGCAGCATTCTCGACCCAGCCGGCCTTGTCCTTGGTGAACATGACGAAGGTCTTGTTGTCGATGACGACGTTGATCTTCGAATTTTCCTTCACCGTATAGCCCATCATCGCCTGCGGCTCATAGGAGATGTTCTGGCCCGGACGCTGCGAAACGATGAAGAAATTGTCGCCGTGGTCGACGCTTGCCGGCTGCTTTGCCGTCGGGACCGACAGGACGTAGCACACGGTGCTGTTGCCCGACTTGTAGGAATAAGCCCCCCAGGCCTGGAACTGCTGAATGCGGGTCGGCGCGGCGGCGGTCGCGGCCTGCTGCGCTGCCGCCACTCCGGCCATTGTCATGGTGAGGGCGAGGGCGGATACGATACTTCTTACAAACATGGATTCCTGCCGGTTCTTGCGATTCAAGGCCCGAAGCGATCATAGCGGGCGCCGCATAATCACGATCTGCTTTATTTTGACTTAATTCAGGTTACCAAATGGTCAACAATAGCTGCGATTTGTATGTGCCTGTGTCATTTCAGCTCGACTGCCACTTTTGCCCCTTGCCGAAATCGGCTGCGATGCCGGTGCGCCGATGGCACGGCTGGCCGTTCGGCTGAACTTAAGACACAAAGATTCAGGCAAGAGTTTGACCTTTCAAAAATCCGCTGTACCTCATTAAGACTTTGGAAATCCGGGACGAAATTTTTGTCCTAGGGGGCTGGTGAGACGAGATGGGTGCCCGGGAAAGACAGCGTTTCGCTGCCCTCGCAAAGGCGGTCGCAGACGATCGCGACCAGCAGGCCTTTTCCATCTTGTTCGACTATTTCGCCCCGCGCCTGAAAGACCTGGCTAACGCGCCAGAAGATGACGTCAGGCGACGCCGAAGAGCTGGTCCAGGAGATCATGATCGTGCTCTGGCACAAGACCTGTGTCTACGATGCACGCGATCTTCTCTGTCCACCTGGCTTTTTCGCATCGCCCGCAACCGCCGCATCGATCTGCGGCGCCGCACCAGCACCCGCACTTTCGACGAAACCGACCCGAGCCTGCTGCCATCGGCCGAGATCGGCGCCGATGAAATCATCGCCAATGGCGATCGCGACGCCAGCTACGCGCCGCTGTCGAACAACTGCCCGAAGAACAGCGCGACATGATGCGTGCAGCTTTCTTCCTCGGCGAATCGCATTCCGGCTGCCGCTCGGCACGCTGAAATCACGTATTCGGCTTGCATTTGGAAAGCTTCGCAAGATGCTGGAGCGGGAACTCGGCTGAACCGAGTCGCGGTCTTCAAATCGTTTTCATCGTTTCGGCGGGCCTGTCGGCAAGGACCCTGTCCGCCGCGTCGTAATGGCTCGGCCGGATATGACCGCGCACCATGGCGAAGGCGGCGGAAAGCACGGCGATGTCGTCAGAAAATCCGATGACGGCGAAAATATCCGGAATCATGTCGACCGGCATGACGAAATAGGCCAGCGCTGCCAGCAACACGCCGCGCACCTTGGTCGGCGTCTGCGGATCGAGCGCGCAGTAGAAACCAGCGACGACGTCGCGCGAGAAGGGAATCTGCCGCACGGCCCGGCGGAAGGTCGGCCAGAACTTCTGCCGTACGCTTTCCTCCCGCCGGTTCTGGGTGTCCTCGTCGCCCGGCAGCAGGATTTCCCCGAATTTGACCTCGTCCATCCCTGACATCCTTTCGTCCATGCGAACATATGGTGATGGCGCTTCGGCTTTCAATCAGCGCTCGTTTTCAAACGGCACCGCGTGCTGCCACCTTGTCCATCGCCCTGGCGAGCTTGAAATCCAGTTCCGTCAGCCCGCCGGCATCATGCGTGTTCAGCGTCACATCCACCCTGGAATAGACGTTGAACCATTCGGGATGGTGGTTGAGTTTCTCGGCCGTAATCGCCGCCTGCGTCATAAAACCGAAGGCCTCGATGAAATTTGAAAACTTGAACGTTTTCGAGATCGAAGAGGCCGCATCGTTGAGCGCCCAGCCCGAAAGCTCGGCCATTCGTGCCTCGGCCGCGGCCCGTTCCAGTCTTTCCTGTTTCATGCCATGGTCCTCTCATCTGTCAGCAGGTTACCGATGAAAGACATCAGCATCCTTTTCGTTTGTATGGGCAATATATGCCGTTCTCCGCTCGCGGAGGGAATTTTTACCCATCTTGTCGCCGAGGCGAGGCTGACCGATCGCTTCGCGATCGATTCCGCCGGCACCGGCGACTGGCATGAAGGCGAACCGCCCGACCGCCGTTCGATCGCTGTTGCCCGCAATCATGGCCTCGACATAGCAGGGCAACGTGCCCGGCGCATCCGTTCGATCGATTTCGTCAGTGTCGATCTGATCGTCGCCATGGACCGCGACAACGTGGCGGAACTCAACAGGATCGCCTCTCCCGAGGCGAATATCCAGCTGTTCGGCGATATCGCGCTGGGAACGGGGGAGGACATTGCCGACCCCTATTATGGCGGTCCGGAAGGTTTCGAGCTGCTCTATACCAGGCTCTTGACCGGCTGCAGCAGCCTGCTCGAAACGCTCGTCGCCGGACGTACTTCGTGCAGCGGGAACACTTCCTCGGTGAGATAGGGCCCGCCACCGACCGATTCGCGCGATGAAAGCAGCACGAAACGCGGCGCCGTGAAGGTCGCGGTGTGGAAGTTGCCGCGCCCGCTCAGATATTGCACGACATCGTCGAGCCGCGAGGATTTCAGCCGTGCCAGCGTCACGTGCGGCGTGAATTTGCGCGGATCCGGCGGCAGGCCGATGCGCTGGCAGATCCGTTCGATCTCGGCCTGCAGGGCGTACATTTCAGGCGAGTGAGAAACGCCTGCCCAGACCGAGTGTGGCTTCTTTGAACCGAACGAGCCGATGCCTTCGAGCCGGAACTGAAATTCCGGCCGATCGATCCGGTCGAGACGTTCAACGATTTCATCGGCCGTGCGGCCGTCGACATCACCGATGAAGCGTAGCGTGATGTGGTAATTTTCCACATCGATCCATCGTGCTCCGGGGAGGCCACCGCGCAGCAATGAAAGGCTCATTGCCGCATTGCGCGGAATTTCGAGGGCGGTAAACAGTCTCGGCATAACGAGCACTCCCCGAATCTTTTGCAGGTGCTTACACGGAATCACGCAATCAATGGCCGTGCAAGCCCCTAATTCTTCACAGAAGAAATCGTATCGATGAAATTTGTGACATCAGCTTCCATTTTCTCGACCATGACGTCGACACCTCTCGCGTTCGGATGCATGCCGTCATCGAGCTTCAGCCCCGCATCGAGCGCAACCCCGTCGAGGAAGAAGGCATAGAGTCGAACTCCGTGTTTCTCCGAAAGTTTCCGATAAATCGGATTGAAGCGCGCCGCATAATCCGCTCCCATGTTCGGCGGCGCCATCATGCCGACAAGCAGCACCGCTATGCCGCGCGCCTTGAGCCGGGCAATCATCTGGTCGAGATTTTTCTCGCTCTCTTCCGGCGGAATTCCACGCAGCGCATCGTTGGCGCCAAGCTCGAGGATAACGCCATCGGTGCCGTCGGGGACCGACCAGTCGATCCGGGCAAGCCCACCTGTCGTGGTGTCGCCGGAAACCCCGGCATTGGCAATGGAAACGTCGAGCCCCTTCGCCTTCAACGCCGCCTGCAGCTTTTCCGGAAAGCCCTGGCCGGGCGGCAGCTGATAACCCGCCATCAGGCTGTCCCCGAATCCGACGAGATTGATCGTCCGCGCATTCGCTCCAACGGCAAAGATCAGCGACACCGCGATGACGGTGAATTGATGCGCGGCAACTTTAAATCTCATTCTGGCTTCCCTAGATTGGCGAGGTGCCGTTATGCGGCCATTGCGTTAGAGATTAATATAGGGCGATTTCCGTTGGCAAAAACCATCATCGAGTTGAAGGGCGCCGATCTCACCCTTGGCAGTGCGGCCGCCTCCGTCCATGTTCTGAAGGGTATCGATCTCGATATATCGGCCGGCGAATCCGTCGGCATCGTCGGGCCTTCCGGTTCCGGCAAATCCACTCTGCTGATGGTGCTTGCAGGACTGGAGAAGCTCGACAGCGGCGAAATCAACATCAATGACACGCCGCTCCACGCCCTCAGTGAGGATGAGGTCGCCGATTTCCGCGGCCGCAACATCGGCATCGTCTTCCAGTCCTTCCATCTGATTGCCAACATGACGGCGCTGGAAAACGTCGCGGTGCCGCTGGAGCTCGCCAATATCAACAACGCCTTCGAAATCGCCCATCGCGAACTGAGTTCGGTCGGTCTCGGCGAACGGCTGAACCACTATCCCGGCCAGCTTTCCGGCGGCGAGCAGCAGCGCGTGGCGATTGCCAGAGCGCTCGCTCCTTCGCCCGCCTTGCTGATTGCCGACGAGCCCACAGGCAATCTCGATACCGAGACCGGCCGACAGATCGCCGACCTTCTTTTCGCCAAGCAGGCCGAGCGCGGCATGACCCTGCTTCTCGTCACCCACGACGTCTCGCTTGCAAACCGCTGCTCGCGCCAGATCCGCGTCCGTTCCGGCAGGATCGAGGGCGACAGCGCTGCCCGCCGCAGCGAAGCGGCAATCGCATGAGCATGGTCACGCCACGCGTCGCGCTCGCTTTTCGCCTGGCGCTTCGCGAGTTGCGCGGCGGCATCCGCGGCTTCTATATCTTCCTGGCCTGCATCGCACTCGGCACCGGGGCGATCGCCGCCGTCAATTCCGTTTCGCAGTCGATCACCGACACGATCGCCTCGCAGGGGCAGGAGCTGCTGGCGGGCGACGTCCGCTTCGAACTCAACAATCGCCAGGCGACACCTCAGGAAATGAGCTTCCTTCAGGGCCTGGGAACCGTTTCGGTTTCAACGGGTCTGCGCTCGATGGCCCGCAAGCCCGACGGTTCTGATCAGGCGCTGGTCGAGGTCAAGGCGGTCGATGACGCCTATCCGCTCTACGGCAGGTTCGTCGCCGAACCGGACTATCCGCTTGCAGCCCTGCTTTCCGGCCAAGGCGGCACCTATGGCGCGGTCGCCGCCCCGCTGCTTCTCGATCGGCTCGGCCTTGCGATCGGCGACGAATTGCTGCTCGGCAATGTCAAGCTCAGCATTACCGGTACAGTGAAGACCGAGCCGGACGCGCTGTCGGAAGGCTTCGGCTTTGCGCCGCGTCTGCTTGTCAGCCGACAGGCGCTCGAAGCCTCGGGGCTGATCCAGACCGGAAGTCTGGTTGAACACGCCTATAAGATCAGATTGGAAGACAAGCGCGCCATGTCGGGCATCCAGGCGCGTGCCTCCAAGGAGTTTCCCTCTGCCGGCTGGGCGATCCGCACCAGCGACCGCGCAGCGCCCTCGCTCACTGAAAACATCACCCGTTTCTCGCAATTTCTGACGCTGGTCGGCCTCACAGCCCTGATCGTCGGTGGTGTTGGCGTCGCCAACGCCGTGCGTGCTTTCCTCGATTCCAAGCGCACCACCATCGCCACCTTCAAATGCCTCGGCGCTCCGGCCGCCGTCGTCGTTCTGATCTATCTCTTTCAGATCGCCATCATCGCCCTTGGCGGCATTATGGCCGGCCTCGTCATCGGCGCCCTGTCGCCGATCTTTGCAGCACAGTTCCTGGCGCAATTCCTGCCGGTCTCGACCGAGCCGACCCTCTATCCCAGTGCCCTGCTGCTTGCGACGCTCTTCGGCATCCTGACCACGCTCGCCTTCGCCATTCTGCCGCTCGGCCATGCCCGCGAAGTACCGGCGACCGCGCTCTTCCGCGAGCAGGCTTTCGAGGCCCGCCGTCTGCCGTCCTGGCCCTATATCCTGCTTGCCGCCCTCTTCATGGCTGCCCTTGCTGGCCTTGCCATCCTCACCGCCTATGATCGTTTCATCGCCGTCGTCTTCGTCGGCGCAATCGTCTTCGCCTTCGTCGTCCTGCGCCTCGTCGCCGCCTTGATCGCTTGGCTCGCGCGCCGCAGCCCGCGCGTTCATTCGCCGGCGCTCAGGCTCGCAATCGGCAACATCCACCGCCCCGGCGCGCTGACGCCATCGGTCGTGCTCTCGCTCGGCCTTGGCCTGGCGTTGCTGGTGACCCTGACCCTGATCGACGGCAACCTGCGCCAGCAGCTGACCGGCCGAATGAACGAGGGTGCACCCAACTTCTTCTTCGTCGATATCCAGAGTGCCGAGGTCGACGCCTTCCGCAATCTTGTCCAGACGCAGGCGCCGAAGGGCAAGTTGATGGAGGTGCCGATGCTGCGCGGCCGGATCGTCGCCTTCAACGGCGAGGACGTCACCAAGATGAATGTGCCGGCCGCCGGCCGCTGGGTGCTGAACGGCGATCGAGGCATCACCTACGCCGACACGCTGCCGGAAAATGCCGCCCTCACCGAAGGCATCTGGTGGGACAAGGATTATAGCGGCGAGCCGCTCGTCTCCTTCTCCTCGGAAGAGGCGCATGAACTCGGGCTCAAGATCGGAGACACGGTGACCGTGAACGTGCTGGGGCGCAATATCACGGCAAATATTGCCAATCTGCGCCGCGTCCAATGGGAATCACTGTCGATCAATTTCGTCATGGTCTTCTCACCGAACACCTTCCGCGGCGCCCCGCATGCCTGGCTGGCGACCCTGACCGATCCCTCCTCGACGCCGGCCGAAGATGCGGCGATCCTGAAATCCGTCACCAATACCTATCCGACGATCACCAGCGTGCGAGTCAAGGACGCGATCGACATCGTCAACCAGCTCGTCAGGCAGCTTGCGACGGCGATCCGTGCCGCCGCATCGGTGGCGCTCATCGCCTCGATTCTTGTCCTGGCCGGTGCGCTCGCCGCCGGCAACAGGGCGCGCACCCACGATGCGGTGGTGCTGAAGACGCTCGGCGCCACGCGCGCCATGCTGATTCGCGCCTTCAGCTACGAATATCTGATCCTCGGACTGGCGACTGCGATCTTCGCACTCTTTGCCGGCGCCATCGCCGCCTGGTTCATCGTCGCCCGCATCATGCGACTGCCGTCTGCCTTCCTGCCTGACGTGGCGGGCCTGACGCTGGTGACGGCACTCGTTCTGACAGTCGGCATCGGTCTCATCGGCACCTGGCGCATCCTCGGGCAGAAGGCGGCGCCCGTGCTGCGCGAGCTTTGAAGCTGTCCCAAAAGCCTTCACCTTACGGCGATTTAACCGGCCGCGCCGTTGCAGGCCCCTTGTTTGCAAAGGGCGAAAGCCTCATATTGTCTGCAGGCATGCTGGAGCTCCGCAGCGGCGCCCGGGTCGAGAACCCCGACACCGTATCTCCTTCGGAGCTTGTAAGAGGAAACTATGGCTGATCTTCGTAACTATCAAAGCCGCGTCCAGACCGGCGAGATGATTGATCAAGGCCTGCGCGCATATATGCTCAAGGTCTACAACCTGATGGCGCTGGGCCTGGCGATCACCGGCGTGGCCGCATATCTCGGATTCAACTTCGCGGTCCAGGACGGCCAGCTCACCCAGTTTGGCGCGCTTCTGTTCCAGTCGCCGTTGCGCTGGGTCGTCATCCTTGCCCCCCTTGCGGTCGTCTTCTTCCTGAGCTTCCGCATTCATCAGATGAGCGTCTCCGCCGCCCAGACCACCTTCTGGATCTACGCCGCCCTGGTAGGGCTGTCGCTCTCGTCGATCTTCCTGGTCTATACCGGCCAGAGCGTTGTTCAGACCTTCTTCGTCACCGCCGCCTCCTTCGGCGCACTGTCGCTTTACGGCTATACCGCGAAGCGTGACCTGTCGGCGATGGGTTCGTTCCTGATCATGGGTCTCTTCGGCCTGATCATCGCCTCGCTCGTCAACATCTTCCTGGCTTCATCCGCGCTGCAGTTCGCGATCTCGGTGATCGGCGTGCTGATCTTCGCAGGCCTCACCGCCTACGACACGCAGCGGATCAAGGAACTCTACTATGAAGCCGATGACGTCGCTGTCGCCGGGCGCAAGGCGATCATGGGTGCACTGACGCTTTATCTCGACTTCCTCAACCTCTTCATGTTCCTGCTGCAGTTCATGGGCAACCGCAGATAACAGGCGCAATGAGATCGAAAAGGCGGCTTCGGCCGCCTTTTTTGTTGCGCCGGTTTCGCAGGGATGATTTTAGAGGAGCCTGCTCTTCCGATGGACCTGCCGCCCCGATGTCCTTCCTTCTGCGCAACGCCGCCCAAGCCGACATCCCCGCCATCACGGAGATCTATCGTGACTCGGTCCTGAATGGCGTTGCAAGCTACGAGATTGCGCCGCCCTCCGAGGCCGAAATGGCCCAGCGTTTTTCCGCGATAGTCAGTCAGCAATATCCCTACATCGCCGCGGCCGATGCGGACGGGAAACTCTTGGGCTACGCTTATGCGTCGGCCTTCCGCACCCGCCCCGCCTATCGCTGGATGGTGGAGGATTCGATCTACCTGGCCCCCGAAGCCCGCGGGCGTGGCATCGGCAAGGCACTGATGATCGAGCTGATCGACCGCTGCACCGCGCTTGGTTTTCGTCAGATGGTGGCCGTCATCGGTGGCGCGAGCCCGGCCTCGATCGCGCTTCATCTGAAGGCAGGTTTTGTGGAGGTCGGCCTGATGAAGGGCACCGGCTACAAGCACGGCCACTGGCTGGACACGATGCTCATGCAGCGCAGCCTCGGCGAGGGCATGACAACCGATCCGAATCCCTCCACCTACCCCGGTACGCTGTTTGCGGGCTGATAAGAGTTATTTGTCCACGAGTTTCAAGGTTTTGTCGAATACCTTGAGGACCTGGTTCAACTCGTGTCCGCGCTTCAGGATCATGCCGTTGATATTGATCACGGAATAGGCACCCTGTTTGGCGGCAAGCTTCGGGTTCTTTTCAATCCGGAAGAGCGGCATCTCGCCGGAGCGCTTGAAGACGGAAAAGACCGCTCTGTCCTTCAGATGGTCAATGGCGTAATCGCGCCATTCCCCCTCGCCCACCATGCGGCCGTAGATCCAGAGGATCGCATCCAGCTCGCGCCGGTGGAAAGTCACCGGAAGCGGGTCCTTGCTTTGTTTGTATTCCCTGAGATCGACGATGACCGAGGAACTATTGTCGACGGAGCGGCTTTCGCCGTGTCGCAAATCCGGCTGATCTGTCATCAGGTCTCCAAGGCCTCCGCTTGTGACAGGAGAGTGACAGTTTGCCCGAGCCGCCGCAAATTGCAAGAGCGGCGCTCCTCACATTCGCCGCAGGTCCAGTCACGTTCGCTGGGGACCAAGCAATGCTTTCTCCCCAGTGCCGCATTTCAGTCAAAACAGCGCCTCATTTGCGGGAGATTTATGCATCCCGGTTTGGCGCCAGCGCGCCAAAGGGCCCGGCGGAGCGTATCGACCTTAACCCCAGCCCCGAATACGCTCGGCCGGGCCGCCCGCATTTCACCCGTACTCGGGTGAAATATCAGATGCTTTTTCCCGCCATCACCACGGTCGCGCCGAGGATCGCCGCCGGATCGCCGTCGGCCGTGGCCGACTGTAGCAGGATTGCGCAGCCCTCGAGCTGCGGCCGCTGCAAGACGCTCGCCGGTAGCGTCAGACTGGTCGCCTTGCCATCCCACATGCCGACGGTTTCGACGTTGGTGACGCTGTGCAGATAGGAGATCTTCTTTCCGCTGTTTTCGCCTTTCTCAACGTCGATTGTCTTCTCCTTGTCGAAATAGACCATGACGACATTGGCCTTGCCCTGTCCGGCACCGATCTTGATCTCCAGCTCGTCGCCGCGCATCGCCGCGCTGATGGGAACGGTCAGCCCATTGCCTTCGCTGCTGTAGGTGTCGATCTTGCTGTTGATGCCGGTGAGATCGGCGCCGGCCAAATGGCCGCGCCCATTGACGATGGCCTGCGGCGTATAGACGTTGCTGCGACCCATCGTCCTGGCATAGCCGTATTGCCGCTCGGTATTTTCCTTCGAGCTCAGCGTATCGGCCCAGCCGAGATAATTCCAGTAGTCAATGTGATAGGCGAGCGCGATGACATCGCCTTGGTTCACCAGCTTGCGGAAGGCGGCATCAGCGGGAGGACAGGAGGAGCAGCCCTGTGACGTGAAAAGCTCGACGACGCCTCTCGGCTTGCCGTCTTCGGCATGCAGCGAGCCTGCAAAAGCAACGCCGGCGATCAGCGAAATCAAGAAACGGGGGGACATTCACCTGCACCTCTTTTTCAGCGCCGGCGGCGTTTAGGAACCGAAGGCTCTGAGACATGAACGTACGAATAATCCTTCCGGGTCCAAACGAAAAGTCACGAACGGGTGAGACGTAGCTCGGCCGGAAGGCGCTGAAAACAAATCATCGTGAGCCCCATCGAATACTGTCGCCGCAAAGAAGAGCCGCCGGAAATTGCTCTCCGGCGGCCATTATCATAGCAAGCTCCAAGATCCGGATGATTTCAGGCCGATTCGGCCCAAAATCTGAATCCGGATCTACATCAAAAAAGCAGAGCATGATGTTGTCCGAAAACCGCTCACACTTTTCGGCATCATGCTCGACAATCAGGCAGCGAGATCACGCAGAACCGTCTGCAGGATGCCGCCATTGTTGAGGTAGATCACCTCGTCGAGCGTATCGACGCGCGACAGCAGCGGAACTTCCTTCACCGTGCCGTCGCCATAGGTGATCTTGGCGATCTTCCTCTCGCGCGGCTTGATCTTGTCCAGCCCCTCGATGGTGACGAGCTCGTCGCCCTTGAGGCCGAGGCTCTGCCAGGTCGTGCCCTCTTCGAAGACGAAGGGGATGACGCCCATGCCGACCAGGTTCGAGCGATGGATGCGCTCGAAGCTCTGGGCGATCACGGCCTTGACGCCGAGCAGGTTGGTGCCCTTGGCAGCCCAGTCGCGCGAGGAGCCGTTGCCGTATTCGACGCCGGCGAAGATGACGAGCGGCACGCCTTCGGCCTTGTACTGCATGGCGGCGTCGTAGATCGATGTCTCTTCCTTCGACGGATAGTGGATCGTGTAGCCGCCTTCCTTGCCGTTCGGGCCAAGCATGTGATTGCGGATGCGGATATTGGCGAAGGTGCCGCGCATCATCACTTCATGGTTGCCGCGCCGCGTGCCGTATTGGTTGAAGTCGGCAACGGCAACGTCATGGCCGATGAGGTATGCGCCGGCCGGCGATGCCGCCTTGATCGAACCGGCCGGAGAGATGTGGTCGGTGGTGATCTTGTCACCGAACAGGCCGAGGACGCGGGCGCCCTTGATGTCGGAGACGCCGGTGCCCTTCTTGCCCATGCCGACGAAATAGGGCGGGTTCTGGACATAGGTGGAGTTGTCGTCCCAGGCATAGGTCTGGCCCGGCGGGACCTGGACGGCCTGCCAGTTGGCATCACCCTTGAAGACGTCGGCATACTTGGTTTCGTAGAGTTCGCGGGTGACGTACTTCTGAATGAACTCCTGCACCTCGTGCGAGGTCGGCCAGATATCCTTGAGGTAGACCGGCTTGCCGTTCTGGTCTTCGCCGATTGGCTCCTTGGTCAGGTCCTTCTGGACCGTGCCGGCAAGAGCGTAGGCGACGACAAGCGGCGGCGAAGCGAGATAGTTCGCCTGGACGTCGGGCGAGATGCGGCCTTCGAAGTTGCGGTTGCCGGAGAGCACGCCGGAAACAATCAGACCCTTGTCATTGATCGTCTTGGAGATCGGCGCCGGCAACGGGCCGGAGTTGCCGATGCAGGTGGTGCAGCCGAAGCCGACGAGGTTGAAGCCGAGCTTATCGAGGTCGGCCTGCAGGCCCGACTTGGCGAGATATTCGCCGACGACCTGCGATCCGGGCGCGAGCGACGTCTTGACCCACGGCTTGGTCTTCAGCCCCTTGGCAACGGCGTTGCGGGCGAGAAGGCCGGCAGCGATCAGCACCGACGGGTTGGAGGTGTTGGTGCAGGAGGTGATGGCGGCAATCGCGACGTCACCATGGCCGAGATCGAAATCGGTGCCTTCGACTGCATAGCGGTTGTTGAGCTGCCCGGGCTTCTTGTAGTCGGCTTCCATCGACGTCGCGAAACCGGAAGCGATGTTTTCAAGCGCGATGCGGCCTTCCGGACGCTTGGGGCCTGCCATCGACGGCACGACGTCGCCGAGGTCGAGCTCCAGCGTATCGGTGAAGACGAGGTCGGAACCGTCGCCTTCGCGCCACATGCCCTGGGCCTTCGAATAGGCTTCGACAAGCGCGATGCGATCATGCGTGCGGCCGGACATGGTGAGATAGTTGATGGTTTCGCCGTCAACCGGGAAGAAGCCGCAGGTCGCGCCGTATTCCGGACCCATGTTGCCGATCGTCGCACGGTCGGCGAGCGGCATGTTGTCCATACCGGGGCCGAAGAATTCGACGAACTTGGAAACGACACCCTTCTTGCGCAGCATCTGCACGACGGTCAGAACGAGGTCGGTCGCGGTGACACCTTCCTTGAGCTTGCCGGTCAGCTTGAAGCCGATAACTTCGGGCAGAAGCATCGAAACCGGCTGGCCGAGCATGGCGGCTTCAGCCTCGATACCGCCCACACCCCAGCCGAGAACGCCGAGACCGTTGATCATCGTCGTGTGGCTGTCGGTGCCGACGCAGGTATCCGGATAAGCGATCGTCTCGCCGTCCTCTTCCTTGGTCCAGACGGTCTGGCCGAGATATTCGAGGTTGACCTGGTGACAGATCCCGGTGCCGGGGGGAACGACCCGGAAGTTCTTGAATGCCTGCTGGCCCCACTTCAGGAAGCGGTAGCGTTCGCCGTTGCGCTGATATTCCAGCTCGACATTCTTGGCGAAAGCCTGCGGCGTGCCGAATTCGTCGACGATGACTGAGTGGTCAATGACGAGGTCGACGGGAACGAGCGGGTTGATCTTCTCGGGATCGCCGCCGAGCGACACCATCGCGTCGCGCATCGCGGCCAGATCGACGACGGCGGGAACGCCGGTGAAGTCCTGCATCAGCACGCGCGCCGGGCGATAGGCGATTTCGTTTTCGACCGCACCCTTGTTGTTCAGCCACGCGGCGACGGCGAGGATGTGCTCCTTGGTGACCGACTGGCCGTCTTCGAAGCGCAGCAGGTTTTCGAGCAGCACCTTCATCGAATAGGGAAGCTTCGATACGCCGGCCAGACCGTTTGCCTCAGCCTTGGGCAGGCTGTAATAGACATAGTCCTTCCCGTTCACGGAAAGCGTGGAACGACAATTGAAACTGTCAAGAGATTTAGACACGAGAGACCCCGTTCTGATAGCCAACACAGTCGTGCGAACGCCTATGCACTTAATGCACATCAGGATGCGGGTACGGCCATTTCCGCTGTCCGCACGTGAAGCAGACGCTCCAAGTTCGGCACAAGGATGAAATTCACGCCGACCGCTGGCGTGGTTGCCGGTCTTATAGATAATTTCCTAAAAACTTGCCATACCCGACCACGGTCAAAATCGGAGATTTTTTGACCCTCCCGCGAGCCGAAACGAAGAAAGAGCCGACGCATGCAACTCACTGCCGAAAATCTGGCTGCAAGGCGCGGTGAGGATCTCATTTTCGTAAACATTTCCTTTCACTTGACAGCAGGAGAAGCCCTTGTCCTGACCGGCAAAAATGGATCGGGAAAATCCACTTTGCTGCGCGTTGCCGCCGGTCTTCTCAAGCCCGAAAAGGGAACTGTCATCTTCCGCGATAAAGAGAGCCCGCAAGGCCGCCATCCGGGCGAGGTCAGCCACTATCTCGGCCACCGAAATGCGATGAAAAATGAGCTTACGGTTGCGGAGAATTTGGAGTTCTGGCAGTCCTTCCTCAGCAGCCCGGGCGCCGCTGGCCTTCCTCTCGAAGACGCCGCCGAAGCCGTCGGCCTCTTAGGGATCACCCATATTCCCTTCGGCTATCTCTCCGCCGGCCAGCAGCGCCGCTTCGCCTTCGCCAAGCTGCTCGTCGCCCACCGCCCCATCTGGATCCTCGATGAACCCACAGCGGCACTGGATGCGAATGCCGATCGGCTGTTTGCCGCACTGATCGAGGCGCATCTTGCCAAGGGCGGCATCGTGCTCGCAGCGACGCATCAGCCGCTGGGGCTGAAGACTGTGCAGGAAATGAAGATGACGGGCTTCGCCGGTGTGGATCAGGGGGTGTGGGGGTGATGGTTTTCCGTGTGGTCACCCCCCTCTGCCCTGCCGGGCATTTCCCCCGCAAGGGGGGAGATCGGCAAGATGCGCCGACTTTGCGAATGCTTGATCGTGCACAAATCGGCTCCCCTCATCCGCTGCGTTTGATGGGGGCAAGAGCGCGCCCGCGGCCGATCTCCCCCCTTGGGGGGGAGATGCCCGGCAGGGCAGAGGGGGGTGACCCGTCCTCCGTAGATGCAGAGAGCCACCCCGCATGACCGCCCTCTTCCTCCGCGACCTCAAACTCTCGATTCGCGCCGGCGGCGGCGCACTGATCGGCGTGTTGTTCTTCCTGACCGTCGTCGCCGTCATCCCTTTTGGCGTCGGCCCTGACCTCAAGCTTCTCTCCCGCATCGGCCCAGCCATCGTCTGGATCGGCGCACTGCTCGCTGCCCTTCTCGGCCTCGACCGCCTGTTCCAGGCCGAGCGCGACGACGGATCGCTCGACTTGATGCTGATGCAGGAAACGCCGCTGGTCCTGACCGTGCTCCTCAAATGCTTCGCCCACTGGACCGCGACCAGCCTGCCGCTGGTCATCGCTTCGCCGCTGCTCGGCCTGTTCATGAACATGGACGAGAGGGCGATCGGCGCCACAGTGCTGACGCTCTTCGTCGGATCGCCGGCGATCACCTTCATCGGCGCCGTCGGCGCTGCCGTCGCCGTCGCTCTGCCCCGCGGCGGCCTGCTGGTCTCGATCCTCGTGCTGCCGCTGACCATTCCGGTACTGATCTTCGGCGTCAGCGCGACCTATGCCGCGGTCGAGGAGCCGGCGCCATTTCTGCCGCCCTTCCTCATATTGATTGCACTGACGCTCTTCTTCGCGGTCATCGGCCCGGCCGCCGCCGCACTTGCGCTGCGAAACACGTCGGATTGAAAGCCATTCGATTGCGGGAAAAGCCGGATCAAGGTAAGGAAGCGGTCATGAGCCAAACCAGCCTTGCCATCAGCAAAATCAGCGATCTTGCCAACCCGACGCGGTTTCTGGCGCTGGCGGCGCGCATCATTCCCTGGATGGCCGGCATCACCACCCTCTGTTTTGCGGTCGGTCTTTATCTGAGCTTCGCGACCGAAGGCGATTACCAGCAGGGCGAGACCGTGCGCATCATGTATATCCACGTGCCCGCGGCCTGGCTTTCGATGATGTGTTACACGATCATGAGCCTCTCGGCGATCGGCACGCTCGTCTGGCGCCACCCGCTCGCCGATGTTTCCGCCAAATCAGCAGCCCCGCTCGGCGCCGCCTTTACCCTGATTGCGCTCATCACCGGTTCGCTCTGGGGCAAGCCGATGTGGGGCACCTGGTGGGTCTGGGATGCGAGGCTCACCTCCGTCTTCATCCTCTTCCTGATGTATCTCGGCCTCATTGCGCTGAGCCGCGCCATCGACGATCCGTCGCGGGCGGCGCGCGTTTGCGCCGTGCTCATCCTGGTCGGCTTCGTCAACATCCCGATCATCAAGTTTTCCGTCGACTGGTGGAACACGCTGCATCAGCCGGCAAGCGTGATGCGCCTTGGCGGCCCGGCGATTGATCCGGAATTCCTGCGCCCGCTTTTCGTCATGGCGATCGCCTTCACCCTGCTGTTCTTCACGCTGCATATCATAGCCATGAGAAACGAGATCTGGCGCCGCCGTGTCGCCGCCCAGCGCCGTCTCGCCGCCCGCATGGCGAGCCGGGAGGAATAGGCCGTGACGCACGCCTTCTATGTCTATGCATCCTATGGCATCGCCGCATTGGTGACGATCGCCGTCATCCTGTGGACCTGGGCCGACGGCCGGGCGCGTCGCCGCGAGCTTGCAAGCCTCGAAGCCGCCGGTATCCGCCGCCGCTCGGCGCGGCCAAAGGATGGCGAATGACCGAGACGCCCGATACCAAAACTGCCAAGCCAGGTGGATTTGGCCGCTATGCACTGGCGCTTCTGCCGCTGATCGTGTTCGGCGGCATTGCCGCGACGGCCGCGAAGATGCTCTACGACCAGGATTTTCACGGCAAGAACATCGCCGAAATTCCGTCCGCCCTGATCGGCACCAAGGCGCCGTCGCTGAGCCTTCCTCCGCTCGAGGGCGCCAACCTGCCGGCGCTGACCGACGCCGCAGTCAGCGGCAAGCTGACCCTCGTCAACGTCTTCGCCTCATGGTGCATCCCCTGCCGCGACGAGCACCCTATCCTGAAGGAACTGGCGAAAGACGGCCGGCTAAACATTGTCGCCATCAATTACAAGGACAAGAACGAGAACGCCCTGCGCTTCCTCGGCGAACTCGGCAATCCCTATCAGGCGATCGGAATTGATCCGAACGGCAAGGCGGCGATCGACTGGGGCGTGTACGGCATTCCGGAAAGCTACCTCGTCGGCACGGACGGCACCATCCTCTACAAACGCGTCGGCCCCTTCGACGAGATCAGCCTGAAGGAAGGCCTGTATCCGGCGATGGAAAGGGCGCTGGGAAAGCCGGCGCCGTAGTCACCAGGCAGGACACCCCTCCCCACAGGGAGGCGCTTCACTTATCGCACCGCCTTTCCAAATCCTATTCTAACAACTGACTGCTTGTTGCTGTCGAGAGCCGACCGAAATGTAAGGTCAGATCGCGAACGAGCGAGCAAAATGCCGATCTGGCAGTCGGTCCCCTGCTCCGAAAAGCTTCTTCCTCAGCGTACCGTCCGAATAAGCGGTTTTGTATCGTCCGCGCTCCTGTAATCTCGGAACGACATGATTGACGAAATCCTCGTAGCTCTCCGGAACGACAGTTCTGGTGAGATTGAAGCCGTCGATCTCGCCCTCGTCCATCCACGAAATCATCTCCGACGCCACGCTGTCGCCATCCCCTACGACGAGTGGATAGCGCCCTCCAATCTTGAGTTCCTCCAAAAGCTGACGCTTCGTCCAACGCTTCTCCTGCGCCAGCTGAGTGACAGATTGGATGGAGTTGGAGGTTCCGTAGGAGATCGGTTCGTCCAGCCCGAACCTGGAGAGGTCGATCCCGGTGCCAGCAGAAAAGTGAGCCAGCCCGGCTTCGGGGTTGGCGTAGCTGAGATAATCCCGGTATAGATCCTGCGCCGCGCTCCGTGTCGCGCCGGTTATGACCGTTATGCCGACGAATATCTTTACATCGTCGGCATTCCGACCGGCACTGACCGCTCCCTCGCGGATGGCGCGCGCGGTCTTGCGAGCGGCTGCCTTGTCGACTGCGGTGATGAATACACATTCCGCGTGTTTCGCAGCGAATTCCTTTCCACGACCCGAGGTGCCGGCCTGATAAAGGACCGGCGTGCGTTGAGGGGAAGGCTCCGCCAAATGATAACCGGTGGCCTTGTAGTAGAGGCCATCGTGCATGACCGGCCTCACTCTGTTCGGATCTGCGTATCTGCGGCCTTCCTTGTCCAGCAAGACGGCCTCGTCTGACCAGCTCCCCTCCCAGAGCTTATAGAGGACCTCGAGGTACTCGTCGGCCCGCTCATATCGGCTGTCATGCTCCGATTGCGCGTCTTGCCCGACCGCACGCGCCGCACTGTCGAGATAGCCCGTAACGATGTTCCACCCAAGCCGACCCCCGGTAAGGTGGTCGAGGGTCGACATCCGGCGCGCAAACAGATAGGGCGGCTCACCATTCACGTTTACGGTGACACCGAAACCAAGGTGTTGTGTCACGGCCGCCATTGCCGAGATCAGCAAGAGTGGATCATTGACAGGCAGCTGGATCGATTCCCGGAGCGTCAGATCGGCTGATCCCTGATAAACATCGTAGACGCCAACGATATCGGCCAGGAAAATTCCGTCGAAAAGACCGCGATCGAGCGTCTTCGCAAGCGACGTCCAATAGTCGAGTGTCTTGTATTTGTGGGATTGATCACGCGGGTGCGCCCATAGACCGTGATTGATGTGGCCCACCGAATTCATGTTGAACGCGTTGATCAGCAGTTTTTTTGTCATCGTAAAATCGCCTAGATGGCACCGTGTCGCGGCGGGGCGCGCTCATTCAGGTAATAGTTTCCGATAGCCTGGTACTTCCAACGGACCGGGTCGTGGAGTGTGTGCGTTCTGACATTGCGCCAGTATCGGTCGAGGTTAAGCTCACTCGCCGTGGCGGAGGTGCCTGACAATTCGAACAATTTCGTTGCGGCCAGCAGACCAGCTTTTGTCGTTAGAATTCTGGCTTCGGCTACTGCCACCGATGCCGCGGCTACCGTGGCTTCTGTCGGCGTGGATTGTGCGTCATCCACAAAGCGGGATGCCCGACGCAACAATGCCGCGGCGGCTTTTAGCTTGACGTTCACCTGGCCCACTGCGCTGACCGTCAGCGGGTCGTCGGAGGCTCTACCGACATTGGCGTC
This sequence comes from Rhizobium sp. L9, assembly GCF_002531885.1. Classification (NCBI taxonomy): domain Bacteria; kingdom Pseudomonadati; phylum Pseudomonadota; class Alphaproteobacteria; order Hyphomicrobiales; family Rhizobiaceae; genus Rhizobium; species Rhizobium sp. L9. Next base: position 104,980 of record NZ_NWSZ01000006.1, read on the forward strand.
AATCCACGGCCTGGCTCGCTCGCGGACGAAGCGCTTCATTTCTTCATGTGCTCCGACGCCGATGCCGTAATCAATGGCCGCGTGCATCAGCTGGGCGAAAGGCCCGATCGTAGTCGGCCTATCGAACGAAGCCTGGAATGGTATGATCCACCGTTCTTCGACGCGAACGTTATCGAACGTCACGGAGCCGCTGCCGGTTACGCTGCCCGAAGCCGTCCCAGTCGTCGATGACGGCGACGCCGCCCGATGTTCTTGGAACCATCACCAGATAGGAGACTTGCCCGCCTCCCTCCTGCGCGACAGCAAGGGTCGGTATCCAATGCGCAAAGATCGCCCCGGTGCAATAGAATTTGCGCCCGCTGACGATCCAATCGCCGTTCTCCTGGCGCAAGGAGGTTCTTCTTTTGAAATCCTTATTGCCAATCTCCGCAAGCGCATTGCCAAAACGTTCGCCGGCGAGGACACGATCGTAGAAAAAGCGTTTCTGCTCCCAGCTTCCGCCGACGCGCAGTACCTCAAGGGCATAGAAATGGTTCTGGGGGATCTGCGAAAGCGATCCGTCGGCCGCCCCGATCGTCGATATGATATCCGAGACCGTCTTGGAGCCGAGCGCCGGGCCGCCGAACTCCTTTGGAACGGTGACACCCCAAAGGCCACTCTGGGAGAACTGTTCAACCTCGCTCCAGGGAAGTTCGCGGCCGCGATCCCTTTCGGAAGCCGTCACCGCAAAACCGGCGGCGAGCTTATCGGCTACTTCGAGGGCTTGCTCATGGCTACCAATGACCGGCGGGACACCTGACGGCCGAGGGGCCGGCGCGGCAGCTTTTGCTTCATCACTCATCACTAGTTCCATTGATGCCGCTTGGGAAAAATGTCGTTCAGTTCGAAATTGCCCACAAGGTGATACTTCCAACGAACCGGATCGTGCAGAGTGTGCGTTCTTGCATTTCTCCAATGGCGGTCAAGATTGTGGGAGGCGCGCGTGGCCGAGGAACCCGCTAGATCGAAAAGCATCTCGCTTGCCTCCAGCGCGACTTCGGTCGTGAGTATCTTTGCGTTCGCCACCGCTACAGAAGCCTCTGCGCTGGAACGTTCGGTCACAGGCCGCCTCGCGATCTCATCTAGCGCGGCAGCGGCCTCATAGAGCACCTCCTGGGCCGCATGGTAGCTCGTGTAAAGGTTTCCTATTTCGTGGATGATAGTCGGGTCGTCCGCGGCGCGCTCGCCGCCGAAATCGACCCAAGGGCGTACCCGGTCTCGAACGAAGGACACCGCATCGGATATTGCCGCGCCAGCAATGCCGCAATCGATCGCGGCCTGTATCAATTGCGAAGTGGGACCGGCGAGCCCCGGCCTGTCCTTGAACTCGGCCATCCGGAAAATAAGATCGGGATCGGCCGCTGCGTCGTCGAAGATGACCGATCCGCTTGCCGTTGTCCGTTGCCCGAAGGAAGACCAGTCGTCGACAACCTTCACACCGGGCTGGTCTCGACGAAGCCAGACCTGGACTGGGTTATCGTCGTCATCAACCGCACGGGTTGGAATCCAATGGGCGAATATTGCACTGGTCGAATAGAAACGCCTCCCCGTGAGCCTCGGCTCTCCGTTGACCATCGATAGTCGAGTTGTGCTCGCCGTAACCACCCGGCTGCCTTTTTCAGGTCCCGCGTTTCCAATCCGATGACCGTTGAGCACGTCACCGAAAATGCGGGTCTTTTGGCTCTCGCTCCCGATATCACGGAGCAAAGCGAGCACGCCAAACTGGTTTTGGGGGAGTTGGCCGAGCGACGGATCGGCCTCGCACAGGATTTCGAACACCTTGGCGAGAGTTACCAACGAGACATCCGCGCCGCCAAACTCGCCTGGAACCGTGATACCGCCAAGACCGCTCGCAGTGTATTCCTCTATTTCATCCCAAGGCAGTCGTCGTTCGCGGTCTCGTGACGACGCCTCGATTTTGAAACGCGCGGCCAATTTTTCCGCTATCGCCAGGGCCTCGAGGTCGCTTGTGATCAAATGCGGCTTTGCGGGTGGATGCGGTAGTCGATTTTCAACCGGCCGATGAGACACATTGTCAGCCATCATTGACCTCATCGTGCCTTGAGGCGGCGAACTACAGCGTCGCCGCCAAGCTGTACGACACATACCAGGGCAATGAGCACGACGATCACCGCCACCATAACGGTCGTGTCAAAACGCTGATACCCGTACCGGATTGCCATATCACCGAGGCCTCCTGCACCCACAGCACCTGCCATCGCTGAGGCGCCGATCATGCTGACGACGGTGATCGTGAAGCCGCCGACGATTCCGGGAAGCGCCTCCGGAAGCAGGACGTGCCTGACGATATGCCATCTCCTGCAGCCGATGGCCTGGGCTGCCTCAATCAGCCCGCCATCGACCTCGCGCAGGCTGACTTCCGCAATTCTAGCGAAGAACGGCGTCGCACTTATTGAAAGCGGCACGACCGCGGCCCACACCCCGATTGTGGTTCCTGTAATCAACCGAGTGAGGGGTAACAGCGCGACGAGCAACACGATGAATGGCGTTGCTCTAAAACCGTTGATGACTGCCGCCAAAGAGCGTTGGGCATAAGGAGCCTTTATGAGCCCGCCTGGGGCAGCTAGAACGAGGAAGACTGCAAGCGGGATACCGGCGGCCAGTGCGATCAGAGCCGATGTGCCCACCATGAGAACGGTGTCCAGCAGCGCCTGCCAGAGGCGCTCATACATCATCGCGGACATAGCCGAGTATCCTTACGTTATCTGCAAGTCCCTCGAATCTGGAGAGACCGACTTGATCGTCTGCGTCAGTTGTCAAAAGTATCCGGCCGTACGCGTGGCCTTGGATCCGGTCCACTATGCTCTGAACGATCTGCACCGATGAGCCGACGACCCTCGCCAACTCCTGAAGCCTGATACCCTCACGCCCATTGCCCCCGTAGGTGAGTTCAATGAGCGCCCGCTGGTAAAAATGCTCGCGCGCAGATGTCAGCCGGTCCGCGATATCGCGCGGAATACCAGGCTCCAGCGGCTTGAGCAGTGCCTTTGTGGCTGCATGGCCGGGCTTGCTGAAAATCTCCCAGGTCTTGCCAGCCTCGGCAACCTGGCCGCCTTCCAGCACAACGACGTCATCACAGATCTCACGCACGACGCTCATCTCGTGCGTGATCAGCAGGATTGTGATGCCGAGCGAGCGATTGATGTCTTTGAGCAATTGGAGAATAGAGAGCGTGGTCTCCGGATCAAGCGCGGAGGTCGCCTCGTCGCAAAGGAGAATTTCAGGTCGGTTCACCAGCGCCCTCGCGATCCCTACCCTCTGTTTCTGCCCACCTGACAAACGCGAGGGGTAGGCGTCCTGCTTCCCTTCGAGGCCGACAAGCCGCAAAACATCAGCAACGCGCTCGTCAATTTCGAGCTTGGGCACACCCGCCACTATCAGAGGGAGCGCGACGTTACCCCAGACGGTTTTAGCCGACAGCAAATTGAAGTGTTGAAAGATCATTCCGACCTTGCGTCGGAATGTCACGAGTTCGTCGTCACTTAGCGACCGGACGTCAACCCCGTCTACGACGACGCTGCCCTCGGTCGCGGTCTCCAGCCGATTCACAGTGCGGAGCAGGCTCGATTTCCCTGCTCCGCTGCGCCCTATGATGCCGAAGATCGAGCCTCGTGCGACGTCTATCGTAATGCCTTTGAGAGCGTGGACGGAGCCCCTGTGTGTGTCATAGGTCTTTCCCACGCCGTCGAACGAGACGGCGATTGCCCGCGCGGGATTGGCCGATAAGCCTTTCCCGTTTTCCGGCGAAGGTGCCTCGATTGGCTCGACCCGGCTTACGGATAAGGCGGTCAATTCGTTGCCACCCAAGGCAAGGTGTAGAGCTTCGTGTCGGATGCGAACGCCTTGTTGATCGCATCCTTCACGGCCTGCGAATTCTGGTAAAGAGTGACCAGCTCCTTGACGGCCGGATCTTCCACGCGGTCGGACTTTACGGCAAAAATGATGGCGAACTGCTTGTCGTCGACACCGGAGTAGAGGAGGCCCGAACTCGGATCGAACGCCTTGGAGGCGACGATAAAGTGAGGGTACCCCTGAGCCAGATCAACATCGCCAGTGACGCGCGCAAGCTGGGGACCCTCGACTTCGGTGAAACTCAGGTTCTTTGGATTTTCAGTGATGTCGTCAAGCGATCCCTTGAACCCAACGCCGTCCTTGAGCTTGAGAAGGCCGGCCCGCTGGAGGAGTAGAAGTCCGCGGCCCTGGTTAACCGGGTCATTCGCTATGGCAACCTTGCCGTTTTCGGGGATATCTTCGAACTTCTTGTACTTGAGCGAGTACAGCCCGATGTTAGCAAGCACACCAATGCCGGCGCTCTTGAAATCATAGCCACGCTCCTTCGTAGCATTGTCGAGGAACGGCTGGTGCTGAAAATAGTTGACGTCGATGTCGCCGGATTGAAGCGCGATATTCGGCGTCGTCCAGTCGCTGAACTCGACCACTTCGAGATCGAGCCCTTTGGCCTTCGCCTCCGGGATCAAGACTTCAATCGAGTCCGCGTATACGCCAGGAACAACGCCGACCTTCAACGTGGCCGCCGTTGCAGGCAATGAGAAGGACAGCGCGGCCACAGCCACAAGCAATGTTCTAAGCGTAAGTTTCATTGGTTGACCTCTTGTTTTGGAGGGACCAACGTATTGTCTGTGAAATTGATAGACAAAGATGATTTTTGCGAGATGGCTTTCGCTTCGAGAATATTTTCGCAACCCAAAGTCATCGATTCAATGCGAACGCTTGCGGTGGCGGACGACAACCCTGAAGGGCGGGCGATTACTACCCCGCGGCCCGGAGATGTGCGTTCGGCGACAAAAGATTGGCCTTGATGAGACAATGGCGGCGGTTTTTGAAAACGAACTGAACCGCGCCGGATTGCCGGAGACCGTTGGCTTAAATTGTGCAGTCATCGCCGGTTCGCCCAGCATGGCGTGCTGGGAAATCACTCCGGACTGAAACTGCCCGCGCCGCTTCGCCGATCAAGTTGTTGACCACCGACGCAGCGGCATGGCTTTGCTGAACGATCTGGGGCACCAGATCGATATCGGGAAGGCTGCCCAGCCCCAGTGGCCCCATCGCAAACACCCCATGCGAAGGGTTCGCCCGGGTCCGCCCGCAGTCGTCCACGACGATGCCGATATCGAGTTCGTCCCTCGTTGCCAGACCCGCAACAATAAGCGAACGCACGGGTGGGCTATCGGTCCCGGATGGCCGTCCGCGGGAAGGACCTCCGGCCCGGTCAGTGCCGAAAACAGCACGCCGTTGGTGGCGATGCAATTCACCTTTCCCTTCCTCACGGCAATCGCGCCGCTTGCGATTGCGTGATGCAGGCGCTGATAGTGCTCCGGCGGCAAGCGGTTGCGATGACTGTCGTAGACGGCCTTCACGTGACGTTTGAACCGTGCCCGTTCTTCCGGCGTCAGGCCAGTCCAGATGTCTCGCGCGCGGGAACGAAAACCGTTCATGACGCCCTGCCATCCCGAACCTTCCAGGTCGGCTCTGCGTGCGGCCTCGCGCAAGAAGCGAAACGCACCGCGCAGCGTCTTCGGCACGGGCTGGTCCGTGACGACGGATCCAACCGCAGCGGGAGCATGCGACTGAGGCAGGAAACCCGATTCCGAGATCAACGTGACACGGGAAATTCTGGAATCAGCCAGCAGCCCGAGCGCCCTGTCGACCGCGTGAATGCCACTGCCGATCACGATAGCGCTTTGCGCAGCATCGGCAAGCGCCGCATCCGAAGTTTCACGCAGGCCGTAACCGGTGGCGAGAAAAACGGCATCGAAGCGGGTCGGCTGCTCGGCACCTGCGAAGACCGAATATCCTCCGGCCGGATGCCTGCCGATCGCCGTGATCGCATCCGAACCAAACTGCACGACGACATCGGGCCGATCTGTCAGGGCCTCGGAGAAGCGTTTATAGACATAGCTGCTGAAGATATCTCCTGGAACGAAGGCGTGCTCGAGACCGGCAGGGTCCGAGGTGAGGCGATCGCGCCATGTGTCATCTCTTTCCAGCCAGCGACGGAAATCGTCGGGCAGCGCGGGATCGACGGAAAGGTCGCGAACCCGGCTGGTCAGCACCGTCGATGCAGGCTGGCTGATGCCTTCGCTGATATCGATCTTTGCGCGCGGGTCGAACATCACCAGATGGAAAGGGTGATCGACTCTCTTGAAAAGAGCGATTGCGGTCATGATTCCGGTAAAGCCCCGGCCGACGATCGCAATCCGTGCGAGATGGTCGGCTTTCTGGCCATCCGGCCTCGAAGAACGTGACGAGAGAAGAGTCATTCATCGGCTCCTTCTGCGTGTGAGCGCCCGGATCGAGCGCCGCCTAATTCTCCACTAAAATAATAGAAAATACTATTCCGAACGCAAACATTATTCGACGCGCACGGTTGGCAACGTGGCTTCGGCTTGCGACAGGACCGCTGTTCCCTTGCCGACTGGCTGCTTCGCGCCTTCTGAAGCAATGAAGATGCGGGAGATGGACGATTGGAAATTAATTCCCGGCCACGCCGAAAAAAGAGAGGAATTTCGAACAACTGCGTCGATCTGCGGAATTCTTGAACCATCAATTCCAGCGAGGATTGGCTTAACGTCTCTCTTCCGGGTCCTGGCATCGGCTGCAAGAGGAAGGTAGCATGGCGGCTCCATTGGTCAGCTTGAGCAATCTGTCGACAGAGCCAGCGGCTTCGCCTCAGGTTGCCGCGATTTGGCAGGCCCTTTGCGCGGAGGCCGTCAATGCTTCGGCCAAGGACCCCGCACTCACGCGCGCCATGAATTCGGCAGTGCTTTATCACGCGAGCTTCGCCCAGGCGCTCGCCCAGCGGGTCGCAATCAAACTGGCCAACCACGACCTCGACCAGGACGAACTGCTGGCGGTAATCGCGCAGGCCTTGATCGCCAATCGCAATATCGTTGCGGATGCCGCTGCGGACCTGACGGCGGTCAAGGAGCGCGATCCGTCGAATACGGAAATCCTGACGCCATTTCTATATTTCAAGGGCTTTGTCGCCCTGCAGGGACAACGTGTCGCCCATTGGCTCTGGCATCATGACCGCCTGCATCTGGCGCGCCACATCCAGAGCCGCATTTCTGAAGTCTTTGGCGTCGACATTCATCCCGTCGCCAAGATGGGCAGGAGCATCATGCTCGATCACGGGAGCGGCTTGGTCATCGGCGAGACAGCCATCGTCGAAGACGACGTATCGATCCTCCAGAACGTCACATTGGGAGGAACGGGCAAGGAGACCGGCGACCGACACCCCAAGGTCCGGCGTGGCGCGCTGATCGGAGCAGGCGCCAAGATCCTCGGCAACATCGAAATCGGCGTCGGCGCCAAGGTTGGCGCAGGAAGCGTTGTCGTAAATGCCGTGGCAGCCTACACATCGGTAGCCGGCGTTCCGGCGAAACAGGTCGGCAAGCGCCATTTCAACCTGCCGGGCATCACGATGGACCAGACCTTATCTGAACCGGAATATACGATATAGAGCCGTTCTTGGAGAAGCGAGGCGGTGCCCCAGATGTCCCTCCCTCTTGTGGGGAGGGTTGGGGAGGGGACTTTCTTGACCCTAAACTCCGCCCTGCCAGACCTTGATCGCCTCGACCGGCCAGATCAGCATCAGCACGTTCAGCGTCAGGTTGTCTCGGATCATATAGCCAGTGAAAATCTCGAAGAAGATGGCGACGGCGACGGTCAGCGCCACCGGCGCCCGCCAGGCGAAGAAGAAGCCGAGGCACATGAAGACGGTGTCCATTGCCGAATTGAGGATGCTGTCGCCGTAATAATCGAGCGCGATCGTCGCCGTGCGGTAGCGGTCGATGATGAGAGGCGAGTTTTCCAGCAGTTCCCAGCCGGACTCGATGACGAGCGCCAGGAGCAGACGCGCCATCAGCGGCTTGCGGCGCAGGAGCAGATAGCTCAGGCCGTAAAACAGGAAGCCATGAATGATGTGCGACGGCGTGTACCAGTCCGACAGATGCTGCGAATTGCCGCTGGTATTGACCCCGCCCTCCCACAGCTTGACATAGCCGCAGGCGCAGATCGGCACGCGGCCCATCAGATGTTCGGCGATGATCTGGGCGACCAGGACCGCGAGGCACGCGACGAACCAGAAGGTCTGATGCCTGACCCGATATTCGGCGTCTGCAGCGCTCACTTTTCGCCGTCCGTTTCGGGATTGAGGCTATGCTTCAGCACCAGCGGCATCTGCGCCAGCGTGAAGATGATGGTGATCGGCATCGTGCCCCAGACCTTGAACGCGACCCAGGTATCGTCGGAAAAATTGCGCCAGACGACTTCGTTCAGCACGGCGAGGAACAGAAAGAAGATGCCCCAACGGATGGTGAGTTTGCGCCAGCCTTCGGCATCGAGCTGGAAGGCGGCGTTGAAGACATAGCCGAGCAGCGACCGGCCAAAGGCGAGCCCGCCGAGCAGCGCCACCCCGAAGAGCGTGTTGACGATGGTCGGCTTCATCTTGATGAAGGTCTCGTTCTGCAGCCAGATCGACAGCGAGCCGAAGATGACGACCACGATGCCGGAGACGAAGGGCATGATCGGCAGATGGCCGAGCACGATCTTCGAAACCACAAGCGAAATCACCGTCGCCGCCATGAAGAGCCCGGTCGCGACGAACAGCGGCCCGCCCAGTTCCGAAAGGGCGGGAAATTTTTCGACCAGCCATTGGCCACGCAGATTGGCGAAGAAGAAGATCATCAGCGGCCCGAGTTCCAACGCCAGTTTCAGCATCGGATGATGGCGGTCGGCCGCGGACGGGGTGATATCGCTTTCGGTGGTCATGCGTTCGTCGAACCTGCTATTCCTGAAAACCTGTTTCCCGACCGTCCCTTGCAGGCTTTCGGCGGCATATCTGTGGCATCATTGCCCCAGCCCGGCAATGGCATGGGCAAAATCCTCGGCCTCGAACGGCTCCAGATCGTCGACACCCTCGCCGATGCCGATGAAATAGACCGGCAGCTTGTGCTTGGCGGAGATCGCAACGAGAATGCCGCCCCGTGCCGTGCCGTCGAGCTTGGTCATGATCAGCCCGTTGACGCCGGCGACATTGCGGAAGATCTCGACCTGGCTCAGCGCATTCTGCCCCGTCGTGGCGTCGAGCGTCTGCAGTACGGTGTGCGGCGCATCGGGATCGAGCTTGCCGAGCACGCGCACGATCTTCTCGAGCTCGGCCATCAGCTCGGCCTTGTTCTGCAGGCGGCCGGCGGTATCGACGATCAGCACGTCGCATTTTTTCGCCTTCGCCTGTTCGAAGGCATCATAGGCAAGACCGGCGGCATCGGCGCCGAGCTTGGTGCCGATGAATTCGGAATTGGTTCGCTCAGCCCAGATCTTCAGCTGCTCGATCGCCGCCGCGCGGAAGGTATCGCCGGCGGCGAGCATCACCTTCAGCCCGGCGCCCGAAAGCTTCGCCGCAAGCTTGCCGATCGTCGTCGTCTTGCCGGTACCGTTGACGCCGACGACGAGGATGACATGCGGCTTGTGCGAGAGATCGAGCTGCAGCGGCTTGGCGACTGGCGTCAAAACCTTGGCGATTTCGGACGCCATGATTCGGCTGACGTCCTCGCCGGTCACATCCTTGCCGTAGCGCTCGGAAGCCAGCGTGTCGGTGACGCGCAGCGCCGTCTCGACGCCGAGATCGGCCTGGATCAGCAGGTCTTCGAGATCCTGCAGCGTCTCGTCGTCGAGCTTGCGCTTAGTGAAGAGTCCGGTGATCTGGCCGGTGAGCTGCGAGGACGTACGCGCAAGCCCGTTGCGCAGGCGCTGGAACCAGCTGAGTTTGGCTTGCGGGGCAACGGGTTCGGGTTCGGCGACCTTCGGGCCGGTAGCGAAGCCTTTGGGAAGGATGGGAGTGCTGGTCGCCGATTCCGCCGTGGGGCTACCCCCCTCTGCCCTGCCGGGCATCTTCCCCACAAGGGGGGAGATCGGCTGAACAGAGGCGTCCAGCACCTCATCGATCTCAGGTAGAATTTCCTCTACAGGCGCTTCTGCGACTTCTTCGGTCCCTTCGATCGAAGCCGGCGCATCAGACTCCAAATGATCTCCCCCCTTGTAGGGGACATGTCCCGAAGGGACAGAGGTGGGTGCTTCCGCAGCACTCTCGGCACTCACCTCCGCTTCCGCCTCGGCTTCCAGCAGCGACAGCGGCACGACGCCCATATCGCTCAGCTGGTCCGGAGCCGGCAGGATCGCTGGCTCGGCATCGTCACGCTCTTCCTCGGCATCCTGCACGACATCCGCAGCCGGTCCGCCGGCGGTATCCATCTCCTCGGGAAGAACAGGATCATCCGCGATCGGCAGGTCTTCGTCGCGCGAACGCTGCTCGAGCTCCCTTTCCACAGCCTCAGGCACGGGTTCTTCAGCCGGCTTGCCGAAGGTGAAGACCTTTTTGATGAAACTGAGCGCCATGGGGATTCCGTGAAAGTCAGGCCGCTGCGGCCGTCAATTGCATGTCGAGATGCTTGCCATTGTGGCCGGTGATCGTGACCGGCACAAGTTCGCCGGGACGAAGGCCGGCGGCTGTGACCAGCGTGAAGTTTTCCGTATGCGCCAGGCCGTTGTTTTCGACAAGCAGCCACTGCCGGGTTCCTACCATGCCATCGAGGTGGGATTGATGCAGCCTATGTCCCGTGGCGCGCAGCCGTGCGGCGCGGTCCTTGACCAGCGACCGGTCGTGCTGCGGCATGCGGGCGGCCGGCGTGCCGGGACGCGGGCTGTAGGGGAAAACATGCAGGTGCGCGATATCAGCTTCTTCAGCGAACCGGACCGCATTGGCGAACATCTCTTCCGTTTCCGTTGGGAAACCTGCGATCATATCGGCGCCGAAGCTCATCTCCGGGCGAAGGCGGCGCGCATCCTCGATGAAACGCAGCGCGTCGGCGCGAGAATGCCGCCTCTTCATCCGCTTCAGGATCATGTCGTCGCCATGCTGCAGCGACAGATGCAGATGCGGCATGAAGCGAGGCTCGTCGGCGATCAGGTCCATCAGATGGGCATCGGCCTCGATGCTGTCGATCGAGGATAGCCTCAGTCGGCGGATCTCCGGGAGCTGTTTCAAAAGCGTCTTTGCCAGAAGCCCGAGCGTCGGCGCGCCCGGCAGATCGCCGCCATAGCTGGTGGCGTCGACCCCGGTCAGCACGATCTCGCGATACCCGCTGTCGACGAGCTTGCGGGCCTGGTCAACCACGGCGCCCATCGGCACCGAGCGGGAATTGCCGCGGCCATAGGGAATGATGCAGAAGGTGCAGCGATGGTCGCAGCCGTTCTGGACCTGGATGAAGGCACGAACATGACCGTCGATGTGCCTGACCATCTGCGGCGCCGTCGCCTTGACGCTCATGATATCGTTGACGCGGAGCTTCTCCTCGGCCGAAACACCGAAATCCGGCAGGCTGCGATAGGAGGCGCTCGAAAGCTTCTCCTCGTTGCCGAGCACCGCATCGACCTCCGCCATCTCGGCGAAGGTCTGTTTTTCCGTCTGCGCGGCGCAGCCGGTGACGATGATGCGGGCATGTGGATTGTCGCGCCGCGCCCGGCGGATCGCCTGGCGGGCCTGACGCACGGCTTCGCCGGTGACGGCGCAAGTATTGACCAGGATGGCGTTGTTGAGCCCGGCCTTCTCGGCCTGCGCCTTCATCACTTCGGATTCATATGTGTTGAGGCGGCAGCCGAAGGTAATGACCTCGACGCCGCTCACTGCGCCCCCGCCTCTTGGGTACCATCGCGCGACCAGAGACCTGTCGACGGATCGAGTCGGCCCGACCATTCCCATTCGGCCGGACCGGTCATGATGACGTGATCGTCGCGCTCGCGCCATTCGATCGAAAGCACGGCTGGCGGCTTGGCGCTCGCCACATTGATCGTCACCTTGCGGCCGGTGCGGCCGGTACGTGCGGCGCTGACAGCAGCCGAACAGGCGGCCGAGCCGCAGGCGAGCGTCAACCCCGCGCCGCGCTCCCAAGTGCGTGTCGTTACCGATGTAGGCGACGTCACCTGCGCCAGCGTGATATTGGCGCGCTCGGGAAACATCGGATGGTTTTCGAGCAGCGGCCCGAAGCGGGCGAGATCATAGGACATTACGTCCTTATCCACCCAGAAGATCGCATGCGGATTTCCCATCGACATGGCGGAAGGCGAATGCAGCACCGGATTGTCGATCGGGCCGATCTGCAGCTCGATACGGCTGGTGTCGTGAAATTCTTCCGCCAGCGGGATCCTGTTCCAATCGAAAACCGGCTTTCCCATATCGACGGAGATCGTCCCGTCCTCGTGCTCGACGGCATTGAGGATCCCGGCGACCGTTTGGAAGGTGAAGGCCTTCCGACCGGTCTCTGCGGCAAGCGCCTGCACGACGCAGCGGGTGCCGTTACCGCAGGCCTGCGCCTTCGAGCCATCGGAGTTCAGGATATCGATGAAGGCATCTGTGCCGTCGGCCTTCGGATCATGGATCGCCATGATCTGGTCGAACTCGGTCTGCGGATCGGCATTGAGCGCGACCGCCGCCGAGGGCGTCACCTTATCAGGCCGTCCGCGCATGTCGACGACTAGGATCTTGTTGCCAAGCCCGTTCATCCTCGCGAATTCGACCGTTGCGCTCATAATGTCATTCCGTCCGTCTTTCCGCTGTATATGGCGGAAACGCGAGGGAATTACCAGTGGGTGAGTGCCATGCAGGCCTTGCAGCCGACTGAGCCTCCGGGCGGTCCGTCTTCTACCGCTGACCGCCGTCGGCTTCGAAGGACGCCGCATGCGCCTCGACGATAGCGGCGGTGATGACCTTCCTCAGCTCGTAGACCAGCGAGCGGGATCGTTTGCGATCCAGATCCTGTGCCGCTTTTGCAAGACTAAGGCCTTCGTTGAGAACAATATGATGGGCCCGTGCCAGCGCCCAACTTTCAATATCAGCATTGATCATTCGATATCTCCGCCGGATCATCCGGCATCAAGGATATTCACGAATCATTTTACAGGACGCACTTAAGTAGAAAGTAGAATCACAAGCGGAATATTTTGCAACTGGCGTAAATAGCGTATTGGCCTGTAAGCGGCATTTAACTACCGGATCCATGTCCCACTGCCTCCGAAAAGCCGGTCATGCGGCCATCGGCCCGCATTCGCCTTGACTTTCCCGACGCTTTCCTGTTTATCGCGGCCAATCCGCGACGAGCCACATGACTCCGAGCCGCCGACCGGGACACCGAGATCCCGGAGGTCAACACCCGACAGCGCGATGCGCCCTCGGGTGCTTTTTGGCTTTGCGTCTTGTTTTCGTCAAGGAAAAGCACGACGTTTCCGGGCAGATCAACCCGCCCGAAACGTATCAAGGAAGAGCCGATGTTTGAAAACCTCCAGGACCGTCTTGGATCCATTCTGAATGGACTGACAGGCCGTGGCGCGCTTTCGGAAGCCGATGTTTCTGCAGCGCTGCGCGAGGTTCGCCGCGCGTTGCTGGAGGCCGACGTCGCACTCGACGTCGTGCGCTCCTTCACTGACCGCGTGCGTGAAAAGGCAGTCGGCGCCGAGATCCTGAAGTCGATCAAACCCGGCCAAATGGTCGTCAAGATCGTGCATGACGAGCTGATCGAGATGCTGGGCGGCGAAGGTGTCGGCATCGATCTGCATGCGCCGGCCCCCGTCGTAGTCATGATGGTCGGCCTGCAGGGCTCGGGCAAGACGACGACGACCGCCAAGATCGCCAATCGCCTGTCGACGCGCGATAAGAAGAAGGTGCTGATGGCGTCGCTCGACACGCGCCGTCCGGCCGCTCAGGAACAGCTTCGTCAGCTCGGCGCCCAGACCAATATCGACACGCTGCCAATCATCACGGGTCAGTCGCCGACCGATATCGCCGCCCGCGCCGTGCAGGCGGCCAAGCTCGGCGGCCACGACGTCGTCATCCTCGATACCGCCGGCCGCACCCATATCGACGAGCCCTTGATGGTCGAGATGGCCGACATCAAGAAGCGATCGAATCCGCACGAAATCCTGCTGGTCGCCGACAGCCTCACCGGTCAGGACGCCGTCAACCTCGCCCGCAACTTCGACGAACGCGTCGGCATCACCGGTCTCGTGCTGACCCGTATGGACGGCGACGGGCGCGGCGGTGCTGCCCTTTCGATGCGCGCCGTAACCGGCAAGCCGATCAAGCTGATCGGCGTCGGCGAGAAGATGAGCGAGCTCGAGGAATTCCATCCCCGCCGCATCGCCGACCGTATCCTCGGCATGGGCGACATCGTCTCGCTCGTCGAGCGCGCGGCCGAGAACATCGACGCCGAGAAGGCGGCCGCGATGGCCGCCAAGATGGCCAAGGGTAAGTTCGACCTCGATGACCTCGCCGACCAGCTGCGCCAGATGCAGAAGATGGGCGGCATGGGCGGCATCATGGGGATGATGCCCGGCATGGCCGGCATGAAGGACAAGATGGCCGCCGCCGGTCTGAACGACAAGCTTTTCGGCCGCCAGATCGCCATCATCCAGTCGATGACCAAGGCCGAGCGCGCCAATCCCGACTTGCTCAAGCATTCGCGCAAGAAGCGAATCGCCGCCGGCTCAGGCACCGATGCCGCCGACATCAACAAGCTTCTGAAGATGCACCGCCAGATGGCTGATATGATGAAGATGATGGGCGGCAAGGGCAAAGGCGGCCTGATGAAGCAGATGATGGGCGGCCTTGCGGGCAAGATGGGGCTGGGGGGCCTCGGCGGCATGGGCGGCATGCCCGATCTCTCGAATATCGACCCGAAGCAGCTGGAAGCCCTGCAGAAACAGGCGGAAGCGGCGGGTTTGGGAAAACCGGGTGGGGGTATGCCCGGTCTCGGCGGCTTGCCGGGTGGTTTGCCTGGCCTCGGCGGCGCCAAGCTGCCGGGTCTTGGCGGTGGTTTCCCGGGTTTGCCCGGATTGCCGAAGAAGAAGTGAAAGGATCGTTTGCCCCATGATTGATCCGGACGTCAAAGCCCAGCTCGGGAGCTATCGTCAGTCGATCGACAATATCGATGCCGCTCTCGTGCACATGCTGGCCGAACGCTTCCGCTGCACCAAAGAGGTCGGCGTGCTGAAGGCCAAATACAATCTGCCGCCGGCCGATCCGGCGCGCGAGGAATACCAGATCGAACGCCTTCGCCAGCTGGCGAAAGCCGCCAATCTGGACCCGGATTTCGCCGAGAAGTTCTTGAACTTCGTCATCAAGGAAGTCATCCGGCATCATGAGCAGATCGCTGCGGACCACGCTGAACAGAACGCCGCAGCCCGATAACCATACCGCCTTACGAAGCGGTCTAGAAAAGCCTAAGGAGTAAAGAACATGGCACTGAAAATTCGTCTCGCCCGCGGTGGCTCCAAAAAGCGCCCGTATTACCACGTCGTTCTCGCCGATGCGCGCAGCCCGCGTGACGGCCGCTTCCTCGAAAATCTCGGCTCCTGGAACCCGATGCTCGCCAAGGATGACGAAAAGCGCGTTCAGCTGAACGCCGAGCGCATCAAGCATTGGCTCGACAACGGCGCTCAGCCGACTGACCGCGTCCTGCGCTTCCTCGACGAAGCCGGCGTTGCCAAGCGCGAAGCCAAGAACAACCCGATCAAGGCGAAGCCTGGCAAACGCGCCCAGGAACGCGCCGCCGAAAAGGCCCAGAAGATCGCCGACGCCGCAGCAGCTGCTGCTGACGCCGCGGAATAATCCGGACATCCCCTTTTCGAGCGGGCGGCATGGCGACATGCCGCCCGTTTTCGTTTCCAATCGCCCGCACTTCGTTTATGAGAAACCTGTCTTTCGGCTTCACATGAAGGAACCCATGACAAAGCTTGAAAACCCGGTTTTGATGGCTACGATCGGCGGCGCACAGGGCCTCAGGGGCGAGGTGCGCGCCAAGGCCTACACGGCCGATCCGACCGCGCTCGGCGATTATGGCCTTCTGCACAGCATGGACGGGCGCAGCTTCGAAATCCTCGAAATCCGCGAGATGAAGAACGTCGTCGTTGTCCGTTTCCGCGGCATTAACGACCGCAACGCCGCCGAAGCGCTGAACGGACTCGAACTCTATATCGAGCGAGACAACCTGCCGGACGAGGAGCTCGAGGACGACGAATTCTACTATGCCGATCTCGAAGGGCTCGAAGCGCTTGATGACAAGGGCGTCAGCTACGGGACGGTCACCGGTGTATTCGATTTCGGCGCCGGCGATCTCCTGGAGCTCAAGGGCCCGGGCAAGCGCCCGGTCCTCATTCCCTTCTCCGAAGCCTCGGTGCTGGAAATCGATCTCGAAGCCGGTACGCTGCTGATCGATCCGCTGGCGGCGGGACTGGTCGATGAGCCCGAGCTGTCGCAGTTCACTGCGGGCAAGCCGAAAAAGAAGAAGTAATGGCTTTCCGGGCGCGCATACTGACACTTTATCCGGAAATGTTTCCGGGGCATCTTGGCTTCTCGCTCGCCGGCAAGGCGATGGAGCGTGGGCAATGGTCGCTGGATCTGGTGCAAATACGTGATTTCGCCACTGACAGACACCGCACCGTCGACGACACCCCGGCGGGCGGCGGCGCCGGCATGGTGCTGAAGGCAGACGTTCTTGCTCGCGCGATCGACAGCGGCGGTGAGAATGATCCCCGGCCGCGCCTGCTGATGAGCCCGCGCGGCCGTCCGCTGACTCAGCAGCGCGTGCGTGAGCTTGCGGCGGGTGACGGTGTCATCATCGTCTGCGGTCGCTTCGAGGGCGTCGACCAGCGGGTGATCGAGGCACGCGGATTGGAAGAGGTCTCGATCGGCGATTACGTGCTGTCGGGTGGCGAGCCGGCGGCGCTGGTTCTGCTTGATGCGATCATCCGCACCCTGCCCGGCGTTATGGGCAACGATCTTTCCGGCCTGCACGAAAGCTTCGAGGGCGGCCTGCTGGAACATCCCCATTATACCCGCCCCCAAGAGTGGGAAGGCCGGGAAATTCCCTCCGTCTTGATGTCCGGCAACCACGGGGCCATCGAGAAATGGCGCCACCAGGAAGCGGTGCGACTGACGCGGGAACGGCGGCCGGACTTGCTCGATAGCGTTAAAACCGAGAAAAACGGCTGATTTCGCCGGCCTTTTCACAAAAATGTCGTGCGAGGGATGACAAGCCCCGGCCTTTCGTGTATTGGCGCACGCGGAAATGGGGTTAGCCCCGTCTGCCAGCAAACAAAGAATGGCGAATCCGCTCCCGCCCGCAAGGGCACAATCCTGAGGCTAACCCAAAGGATCAGTGTCGAGCGCTCTGGCTGTTTCAGAAGAACCAAAGGTTAAGACGATGAACATCATCCAGCAGCTTGAGGCCGAACAGGCCGCCAAGATCGAAGCCAAGCGCACCCTCCCCGAGTTCTCCCCGGGCGACACCGTCCGCGTCAACGTGAAGGTTACGGAAGGCAACCGTACCCGCGTTCAGGCCTATGAAGGCGTCTGCATCGCCCGCTCCGGCGGCGGCCTGCAGGAAAACTTCACGGTCCGCAAGATCTCCTACGGCGAAGGCGTCGAGCGCGTATTCCCGGTCTACTCGCCGCTGATCGAAAGCGTCGACGTCGTTCGTCGCGGTAAGGTCCGTCGCGCCAAGCTCTATTACCTCCGCGACCGTCGCGGCAAGTCCGCTCGTATCGTCGAAGACACCGGCGTTCGCGCCCGCAAGCTCAACGACGCCGAACGCGCTGCTGTCGCCGAGGAGAAGGCCCGTATCGAAGCCGAGAAGGTTGCAGCCGCCCAGGCGCTCGCCGCCGAAAAGGCAGCAGCAGAAGCTGCGGAAGCCAAGGCCGCTGCCGAAGCAGCTGCTGCAGCCGAAGCCGAGAAGGCGGCAGAATAAGATCTGCGCAAAATTCTGTTTCTGGAAAGGCGGTCTTCGGATCGCCTTTTCTATTTTTTGCTTCGCCACGCAGCCGGCGGCCTTGCCTCACACCCATCTTCCGTGACAGTTTTTGCCGTTCATTTGAGGGAACCGTTCAATGTTGTTTCGCCGCACCGTTCTTGCTGGCTTTGCCGCCCTTGCTCTTCTGCCGCTTGCCGCATCGGCCGCCGAACTGCCGGATCTTGGCGGCAAGAGCGTCATCGTCGTCACCGAGAATGCCTATCCGCCGCTGCAGTTCGTCGACCCGAAATCCGGCAAGGCGATCGGCTGGGAATATGATGCGATGAATGAGATCGCCAAGCGGCTGAATTTCAAGGTCGAGTACCAGAACACCAGCTGGGACGCGATGATCCAGGCGGTTTCCGACGGCCAGTACAACATCGGCATGACCGGCATCACGATCAAGGACGACCGCAAGCAGAAGGTGGATTTCTCCGATCCTTATATGCGCTCGCAGCAATTCATGCTGGTGCGCGGCGATGAGAAGCGCTTCACCGACGCCAAGTCCTTTGGTGAATTCAAGGAAGGCCTGATCGGCGCCCAGCCCGGCACCTCGCCTTTCTACACCGCCGTCTACGAAATCCTCGACGGCAACGAACAGAACCCGCGCATCAAGCTTTTCGAAACATTCGGCGCCACCGTGCAAGCCTTGAAAACAGGCGACGTCGATCTCGTCCTCACCGACAGCGTCGCTGCCAAGGGCTATGTCGATTCTTCCAACGGCGGCCTGAAGGTCGTCGGCGAACCGCTCGGCACCGAGGACTTCGGCTTCATCTTCCCGAAGGGTTCCGATCTCGTCGCTCCCATCAACGCCGCGATCGCAGCGCTGAAGTCCGACGGCACCTTCGACGCACTGAACAAGAAATGGTTCCTCTACTACAAGATGGGCGAATAATCCGCCGAGCGATCGCAGATGGCGCCCCAACCATCCCCGCGACACGAGAAGGACGACCGTCCCTGGTGGCTGGCCGTCCTTGTCCTGATCGGCATCGTTCTCGCCGTCGTCATCATCACCAATGACATTTACACCCAGGTCTTCCGGACCGTGGTGAATGGCGTCGGCGTCACCGTGTTCGTGACGCTCGTCGCCTTTGCGCTGGCAACCGTGCTTGGTCTCGGCATCGCGCTGCTCGGGCTGGCCGACAGCATCGTGCTGCGCCAGATCGCCCGCTTCTACATCGAGATCATCCGCGGCATTCCCATGCTGGTGCTGCTCTTCTACGTCGCCTTCGTCGGTGCGCCCGGTTTCGTCACGGCGTATAACTTTATCATCACACCCCTGGTGAAATCAGGTATCGCCGAGCCGATCCTGGTGCGCGACCTGTCGCTGATGTGGCGGGCCATCATCGCGCTGATGATCGGCTATTCATCCTTCATCGCCGAGGTCTTCCGAGCCGGCTTTCAATCGGTCGATATCGGTCAGATCGAGGCGGCAAAGTCGCTCGGCCTCTCGCGCTACCGCCGGTTCCGGCTCGTCGTCTTCCCGCAGGCGATCCGGGTCATCCTCCCGCCGCTCTCCAACGATTTCGTCTCGATGGTGAAGGATTCGTCTCTCGTGTCGGTGCTCGGCGTGGCCGATATTACGCAGATGGGTAAGGTCTATGCCTCCGGCTCCTTCCGCTTCTTCGAGACCTATTCGATCGTCACCTATATCTATCTGATCCTGACGATCGGACTGTCGCTGGCGCTGCGGCGGATCGAGAAGAAGATGAAGCAGATGCCGCGACACTAAACACCTGCGTCCATTCGGATGCAGAAAGGACGCGCCTCACGATTCGAATTGCCGTTTCGATCAAAAATCGCTATATCCAGCGCCATGGAATCCAAGTTCAGTTGCATTGGCGCGCATATATTCGTGCTGCAGGATCATTATCGCCTGCCGGCGCGGTTCTTTGCATGCGTCTCCGGTGCGCTCAACAGCCGACTTCGTTGATCGAATGACGGCCGGCGGAACCTGATCCGCTTTTTCCGATTTTCCAAAGCTTCCAAAAACGGACTTACCGCCATGAGCGCACCGCGTACCCTCTACGACAAGATCTGGGACGACCACCTGGTCGACGAGCAGGCAGACGGCACCTGTCTTCTCTACATCGACCGCCACCTGGTCCATGAAGTCACCTCGCCGCAGGCTTTCGAAGGCCTGCGCATGTCCGGCCGCAAGGTTCGCGCCCCTGAAAAGACGCTCGCCGTCGTCGACCACAACGTTCCGACCTCGGCCGACCGCCATCTCGGCATCAAGAACGAGGAAAGCCGCATCCAGGTCGAGCAGCTCGCCACGAACGCTGCCGAATTCAACGTCGAATATTATTCCGAGAACGATAAGCGCCAGGGCATCGTCCACATCATCGGGCCGGAACAGGGCTTCACCCTGCCGGGCATGACGATTGTCTGCGGCGACAGCCACACCTCCACCCATGGCGCCTTCGGCTCGCTCGCCCACGGCATCGGCACATCTGAGGTCGAGCACGTTCTCGCCACCCAGACGCTGATCCAGAAGAAGGCCAAGAACATGCTGGTGCAGGTCGACGGCCAGCTGCCGGCAGGCGTCACCGCCAAGGATATCGTTCTTGCCATCATCGGCGAGATCGGCACCGCAGGCGGCACCGGCTACGTCATCGAATATGCCGGCGAAGCGATCCGTGCGCTGTCGATGGAAGGCCGCATGACGATCTGCAACATGTCGATCGAAGGCGGCGCCCGCGCCGGCCTCATCGCTCCCGACGAAACCACCTTTGAATATATCAAGGGCAAGCCGCGCGCGCCCAAGGGCGAAGCGCTGGAACAGGCGATCGCCTACTGGAAGACGCTGAAATCAGACGAAGGCGCTCATTTCGACCGCGTCGTCAAACTGAACGCCGCCGAACTGCCGCCGATCGTCTCCTGGGGGTCTTCCCCGGAGGACGTCGTCTCCGTCCAGGGCATCGTACCCAATCCGGATGAAATCCAGGACGAAACGAAGCGTGCCTCCAAGTGGCGTGCGCTTGACTATATGGGCCTGAAGCCGGGCACGAAGATGACCGACATCGCTGTCGATCGCGTCTTCATCGGCTCGTGCACCAACGGCCGCATCGAAGACCTTCGCGCCGCTGCCAAGGTCGTCGAGGGCAAGACCGTCGCCTCGACCGTCAACGCGATGATCGTCCCCGGCTCCGGCCTCGTCAAGGAACAGGCGGAAGCCGAAGGCCTCGACAAGATCTTCAAGGCCGCCGGTTTTGACTGGCGCGAGCCGGGTTGCTCCATGTGCCTTGCCATGAACGACGACCGCCTTAAGCCGGGCGAGCGTTGCGCCTCGACCTCGAACCGAAATTTCGAAGGCCGTCAGGGTTTCAAGGGCCGCACGCATCTCGTCTCGCCGGCCATGGCCGCCGCCGCCGCAATTGCCGGGCACTTCGTCGATATCCGCGAGTGGAACTGATCCGTCCGACGGAATGAAAGATAAAGCCGCCCGATGCGTCTGCGCGCATCGGGCGGCTTTTACATTGCGGCGCCGACAGCCGATCGGCGGTGTTCGCGCAATCGGCGATCAGAAAGCCGCCGTCATCGGATCCGGACCCATGCGGGCGCCGGCATTGTCGAGCTTGGCAATCGCCGCCATGTCGTCGGCATCGAGCTTGAAGTCGAACACCTGGAAGTTCTCCTCGATGCGCGACGGCGTGACCGACTTCGGGATGACGACGAGGCCGGTATCGATATGCCAGCGGATGATCACCTGGGCCGGTGTCTTCCGATGTTTCTTGGCAATCTCGCCGATGACCTTGTTCGAGATGAATTTGCCCTGACCGAGCGGACTCCACGATTCGGTGACGATATTCAGTTTCTTGTGAGCCTCCTGCGCCGCCCTCTGCTGGAAGTCGGGGTGCAGCTCGATCTGATTGATGACCGGAACGACGCCGGTCTCGCCGATGATGCGCTCGAGATGTTCGGGATAGAAATTCGATACGCCGATCGAGCGGGCGCGGCCCTCTTCGCGGATGCGCACGAACGCTTTCCAGGTCTCGGTGTAGAGGCCGCGATGCGACGACGGCCAGTGAATGAGATAGAGGTCGACATAGTCGCAGCCGAGCTTCTTGAGGCTGCCGTCGAAGGCGCGCAACGCATTGTCGTAGCCCTGGTCGGTGTTCCTGAGTTTGGTGGTGACGAAGATATCCTTCCGGTCGAGACCGGACGAGCGGATGCCTTCGCCGACACCCTCTTCATTGTCGTAACCCGAAGCCGTATCGATATGCCGATAGCCGGCGGCAATGGCAGTGCGTACCGTCGGCGCGGCAATCTCCTGTGGCGTCTGCCAGACGCCGAGACCGACCTGGGGAATGGAATGTCCGTCATGGAAAGTGATGATGGGTTGAGCGGTCACAATATATCTCCGGGAGTTTGAAGAATTGGACGAGGCATGGATTGCGCCCGCACCTGCGGACGTCCCGGAACGCATTTCAGCCGGAGCGTCCAGTCACCGGAACCATATAGGTGGCGGCATCCTGAAGACAATCAGAGGACCCGGACAATCGTTCCCTTTCGAAGGTGGGGCAGAAGGCGGCGCATGTCACGCAGGCTTACGGCTACGCAGCCGGCCGTCGGCTCGTAGCCAGGCCTGATGAGATGGAAGAAGATCGCCGAACCGCGGTTGCGCAGCCGCGAGGAAATGTTCCAGTCCATGACAAGGCAGATATCGTAGAGGCCGTCACTACGCCGCATCTCCTCATGACTTGCGCCGAATGGCGCCCGCACGAGGCGATTGTAGTTGGCGTTGCCGGGCTGGTCGCACCAGAGCATGTCTGCGCGGATGCGGCGAATGGGGAGCGAGGTGATGAGCTGACCGTTCCGTTCACCGCGCCGGAAGCCGGAAATCAGCCGCATTGCCGCGATCGGCGTGGCGCCGTCGCCCTCGCGTTTCAGGATGGTCCGGCCCGAACGGCCGATCGCGGCAGGGATGGTGATTGCGCCGAATCGGACGATGGCGCGGCTCTTCTTCCCTGGCGCGGGGCGCACCACGATCGTCGATGGCCGCATGCCCCGGCTCCGCCTTGCTTTTTCCATTTTTCTCGCATGTCTTGCATTGCCTGAGGCCGTGATTGAATCATATGAAAAGCTGCGCGGCAACAGCCCCGCCGGCCGATCCTTGCCAAAGCTGGAATTTGGCGTAGGACTAGGGGACTAAACTTTGAGGACGCAACGGCATGACCGCACGCAACATTCTTCTGGTGGATGACGACGAGGACCTTCGTCAGACCCTGACGGAGCAATTGTCGCTTTATGAGGAATTCACGGTTCTGCAGGAAGCCAACGCCGGCAAAGGTGTTGCGACCGCTCGTTCGACGCCGGTCGATCTCTTGATCATGGATGTCGGCCTGCCCGATATGGACGGCCGCGAAGCGGTGAAGCTCCTGCGCAAGGGCGGCTTCAAGGCGCCGATCATCATGCTAACCGGCCACGATACCGATTCGGACACGATCCTCGGTCTTGAAGCCGGCGCCAACGATTATGTCACCAAGCCCTTCCGCTTCGCTGTGCTGCTGGCGCGCATCCGCGTGCAATTGCGCCAGCACGAGCAGAGCGAAGACGCAACCTTTACCGTCGGCCCGTATCTCTTCAAGCCGAGCCAGAAACTGCTCACCACCGACAACGGCCAGAAGATCCGCCTGACGGAAAAGGAAGCGGCGATCATCCGCTATCTCTACCGCGCCGAACAGAAGGTCGTCACCCGGGACGTGCTTCTTGAAGAGGTCTGGGGCTACAATTCCGGTGTAACCACGCACACGCTGGAAACCCATGTGTACCGGCTGCGCCAGAAGATCGAGCGCGATCCCTCCAACGCCGAAATTCTGGTGACGGAAAACGGCGGCTACAAGATCATACCCTAGAGCATTCCGTTTTCTCCAGAGATGCTCTAACTCTTTGTTTTCACGTAGCTCCCAGCAAAAGCGTTTGACGCTTTTCCTGGCAAAACCGCCAGGCGCTTCTGTTGGAATTGCTCTAAGGCGAAAAGCCGACATGGCGCTGACCGACGACATTCATCTGCTTTCCCAGCTTCCGCTGTTCAATGACATGAGCGAGGACCAGTTGCGGTTGATCGCCTTCGGCGCCGACCGGCGCATGATCGCCGCCGGCCAGATGCTGTTCCGCCAAGGCTCCCCGGCCGAGAGCGCCTACGTCGTCTTGAGCGGCAGCCTGGAACTCAGCACGACGAGCAGCGACGGCATGCAGCGGGCGGAGGCTGTCGCCGGACCGGGAACACTGATTTCTGAGCTGGCGCTGGTCACCCTGGTGGAGCGCAAGTTCACCGCGATCGCGCGCGAAGACACAAGCATCATCCGCATCACCCGCGCCCTCTTCCATCGGCTACTCGAGGAATATCCCGATGCGGCCCGCCTGATCGAAAACCGCATCCGCGACAATCTCGCCGAACTTGCAGCCAAGGCGGCAAGCCAGTTCCATCGATTCAGCTGAATCTTGCCAGAGCGCCGGGCAATGATGGAGCGCAGCCCAGGAGCGTAAGCTCAGCCGCGGCCGAGGCCGTCGATCGCCGCCGCAAGCTTCAGGAGATCTGAAGCGTAGAACCCGGCGGCATTGATGCAGTTCGTTTCGAGCAGCTTCAGTCCCTCTTCGGTACGGCAGACATCGATGACATAGGCCGGCGAGTAGCCGGGGTTGATGTCCACCATGCGCTGCCCGAACTCCAGCACATCGTCATCGATCTCGTAACGGTGGATGACACGTGAACCATCCTTGTAGAGCGAATAGGTGACAATCCGATCATTGACGGCACAGAGACGCCATTCACGCAGGATGCGCACAGGCTTGGTGAGCATCAGCAGCGTGTCATGGCGAAGTGATCCTGCCGGGATTTCCTCTTCGTCAAGTGCAAGCACCCGCTCCGCCATCCGGACGATCTCGCCCGTCGATTTCACGGTGCCGGGCTCTTCCTTGCTGTCGTCGACGGGGCGCAGGAACCATTCCCTCCCATCATCGGCCAGGCGCCTGGGGATGTCTCGGAGCGTCAGGAACAGCGCGTCGGCTCCGTTGAGAAGGTAGGGATGCCAAACCTTTTCCTGGACGAACGGACGGAGCTTGAACACGCCCGGCCAGTAGCCGTTCGCCTCGGCGTTCTTCCACAGTGAATAGGAGCCGAACATCACCACGGAGCCGGGATCCGGGACGACCGGCTCGGGGATGAGCTCGCCGACGAACGGGACGACTTTGTGCCATGTGTACGAGATACCGAGCTGGTCGAGCGCCTCGGCCAGCTTCTGGGTGTCTTCGAACTGCTGAAGAAGCCACTGCATCAGAAGTCGAAATGCGCCGTTACCGGCACGTGGTCCGACGGCCGGTCCCAGCCGCGCGCCTCCTTGAGGATCTCGATCCGCTGGAGATGCGGCCCGAGATCGGAAGACGACCAGATGTGGTCGAGACGGCGGCCGCGGTCGGCCGCTTCCCAATCCTTGGCCCGGTAACTCCACCAGGTATAAAGCTTCTCGCTCGCCGGCACATGATGACGCATGAGATCGAGCCAGCCGCCGCGCTTCATCACCTCGATGAGCCCGTCGGTTTCGACGGGCGTATGGCTGACGATTTTCAGCAGTTGCTTGTGTGACCAGACATCGTGCTCCAGCGGCGCGATGTTGAGGTCACCGACCAGGATGGCGGAAGTATTGGCCTCGCCATTGGCTTTCAGCTGCTTCATCTCCTCGATGAAATCGAGCTTGTGGCCGAATTTCGGATTGATGGTGCGATCCGGCTCGTCGCCGCCGGCCGGGACGTAGAAATTGTGCAGCCGGACACGGCGATTGCCGCGTTCGAACACCGCCGATATGTGGCGGGCATCGCCGACGCCGCAATAATCCTGCCGGTGATCCTCCGTCAGCGGAATGCGCGAGGCGATTGCGACCCCGTGATAGCCCTTCTGGCCATGGATGATGATGTGATCGTAGCCCATCGCCCGCAAAGGTGCTGCCGGGAAGAGCTCGTTCGGCACCTTGGTCTCCTGCAGGCAGAGAATGTCAGGCCTCTGTTTGAACACGAGCTGCTCGACGAGCGGCATGCGCAGCCGCACCGAATTGATGTTCCAAGTCGTAATCGAAAAACCCATGCCCAAGCCCTTTCACACTTTCATGGAAGGGCTTTAGAACAAAGGCACGCAGGAGGAAACTGGCAGCGTGCAAAGGCTTCAGGCGATCAATCGAAAACCCTTAGTCGCGTGAAGCTGCCGTGCCGGGAATGCTCTCGTAGGGCACCCGGAAGACGCGGTCGTCGAACTGCACGCCCGTCTTCACGTTGAAGATCATCACCGACGTATCCTTGCCCTGGTTGTCGGTGATCGTCCACTGGCGCAGATCATAGGTCTTCGGATCGAACATCATGGTGATGGTCGAGTTTCCGAACACGGTATTGTTGCCGAGCGCGATCGTCGTCAGGTCCGACTCCTCCTTCACGCCCTTCACCATGCCGGCCGAAAGGTCGATATGCTGCGCCAGGAGCAGGCTGAGCGGAGTCTTCGAGAGCGGATAGAGATCCCAGGTCTTGAGCTTCATATTGCCGATGGCGACGTTCTTGCCGTCGGCGATCACCCGCATCGGCGACGGATCGTCGTAGTTGAAACGCAGCTTGCCGGGACGCTGGATGAAGAACTTGCCGCCGGTTTGTTCGCCGCGCGGACCGAACTGGACAAATTCGCCCTGCATCGTCGTGACGCCGGAGAAATGATCGGCGATTGCCTGCGCGGTGCCGGAGGCGGGCGCTGCCGCCTGCGCGATGGCGCTGAGAGGGACGGCGCTCGCCACAGCAGCGACGGCGAAAGCGCCGAGAAGATCGCGGCGCGTCATCGCCAGGCCGGAGAGGAAGGAATCGGAGTTACGCATCTAAATCTCCTTAATGCGATCTGCATGCCGCTGAAAGGCGGCGTCTTCAAGGCGTTGCGATCGGCGCGCGAAAAGCAACGGCGTTGATGCCGTTACGTTTCCGCAAAGCGGCCACATCAGAAATATATGGCGCTTGTCTCAGCGGTCGAGGATGTCGCCCTCGGTCGGAACGAGGATTTCTCTTTTGCCGGCATGGTTGGCCGGCCCGATGATGCCTTCCTTCTCCATGCGCTCGATCAGCGAGGCGGCTCTATTATAGCCGATACCAAGTCGGCGTTGGACGTAAGAGGTCGAGGCCTTGCCGTCGCGCAGCACGATGGCGACGGCCTGATCATAGGGATCTTCCGAATCCGAAAGGTTCGACGTGCCGGCCGGGCCGCCGCCGCCATAATCGCCGTCCTCGTCGTCATCGGCGGTGATCGCATCGAGATATTGCGGCGAACCCTGCGTCTTCAAGTAGGAGACGATCTCTTCCACCTCGACATCAGAAACGAACGGGCCGTGGACGCGCTGGATGCGCCCGCCGCCCGCCATGTAGAGCATGTCGCCCATGCCGAGCAGCTGTTCGGCGCCCTGCTCCCCGAGAATCGTGCGGCTGTCGATCTTCGAGGTGACCTGGAAGGAGATGCGGGTCGGGAAGTTCGCCTTGATCGTGCCGGTGATGACGTCGACCGAAGGGCGCTGGGTCGCCATGATCACGTGGATGCCGGCCGCACGCGCCATTTGCGCCAGGCGTTGGACCGCGCCTTCGATATCCTTGCCGGCGACCATCATCAGATCGGCCATTTCGTCGATGATGACGACGATATAGGGCATCGGCTTCAGATCGAATTCCTCGGTCTCGTACATGGCTTCGCCGGTATGGCGGTCGAAGCCGGTCTGCACCGTGCGCGAGATCACCTCACCCTTCGACAAGGCCTGTTCGACCCGCGTGTTGAAGCCGTCTATGTTGCGCACGCCGATCTTCGACATCTTCTTGTAGCGCTCTTCCATCTCGCGCACCGTCCATTTCAGCGCGACGACGGCCTTCTTCGGATCGGTGACAACAGGCGAAAGCAGATGCGGAATGCCGTCATAGACGGAGAGTTCGAGCATCTTCGGGTCGATCATGATCAGCCGGCACTGTTCCGGCGTCATGCGGTAGAGCAGCGACAGGATCATCGTGTTGATGGCGACCGATTTGCCTGAACCGGTGGTGCCGGCGACGAGCAGGTGCGGCATCTTGGCGAGGTCAGCGATGACGGCTTCGCCGCCGATCGTCTTGCCGAGCGCCATGGCGAGCTTGGCCTTGCTGCCGTCGAAATCCCGCGACGCGATCAGTTCGCGGAGATAGACGGTCTCGCGTGTCTGGTTCGGGAGTTCGATACCGATCGCATTGCGGCCCGGCACGACGGCGACGCGGGCGGCAATGGCGCTCATCGAACGGGCGATATCGTCGGCAAGGCCGATGACGCGCGACGATTTGATGCCGGGCGCCGGCTCCAGTTCGTACAGCGTGACCACGGGGCCGGGACGGACATGAATGATTTCGCCCTTGACGCCGAAATCCTCGAGCACGCCTTCGAGCATGCGGGCATTCTGCTCCAGCGCATCGGCCGACAGTGTCGAATCGCGCACCACGTTCCTGGGCTCGGCGAGCAAATGCATCGAGGGAAGCTGGAAGCCCTCGGGACGAATGAACGAGCCCTGCGCTTCCCGCTCGACACGCGCGCCGGGCTTCGGACGCGTGATCGCCGGGACGACGCGAGGCTCCGGCTTGGCGGCGGCTTTTGCCGGCGCACGGATCATCCAGTCGTCATCATCGTCGTCAGGCAGAATGTCGGCCGGACGCGGCGGCATGTCGGTATCGAAGGGCGGATCGTCGTCCTCATCCTCATCGTCGATGGAAAGCGATGGCGCGGCGACGCGGCGGAGCGAAGCCGAGCGCGGCTCCATCGACGGCTCGAGGCGCTCGCCGCGAACGGCCGGCGCTTTGGCGCGGACCGGTTCGTTCAGCGTGCCGAATTCATCGTCGTTGAAATCATAGGGCGATTCGAAATCACCCTGGCGCCGCTTGCGCGGTCCCATGCCGAACAGCCGGCGCAGCCGGCCCTGGCTCATGAACCAGGCATGCGTCATCGCGCCGCTGAAAGCGACCCAGCGCGATTCGTCCTCTTCCTCATCCTCGTCTCCGACCACCCGCGCCTTGCTTGTTGTCTCGACGTAATCGTCCTCGATTTCGTCATCGGTCTCGCTGCGGCCGACGAGGCCTGATGCAAAGAGCATCATCCAGGCCGTCGGCACGGCAAAAATGCAGCCGACGACCATGGCGAAGGTCCCTGTGGGATAGGCGCCGACGAAGAGTGCGGGAAAACGCAGAATCATATCGCCGATGACGCCGCCGATACCGTTCGGGATCGGCCAGGTGAGCGGCGGCGGAAAACAGCCGATGACGGCGGAGGAAAGCACGGAGCCGGCAAGCCAGGCGCCGATGCGGGCGGGAATGCGGTCGAAGCGACGGCCGGAGATCATCGTCAACGCCCAGGCCACGATCGGCAGCATCGCCACGACACTGGCAAGCCCCAGAAACTGCATGACGATATCGGCAAAGGCAGCACCGCTGTAGCCGAGAATATTCGTCGGCAGGTTGGCAGTGGCGTAGGAATAGCTCGGATCGGCGACATTCCACGTCGCCAGCGCCGCAACTGAGAAAGCCAGCAGCAGAAAGATCGCAAAGCCGATGAGTGCCTGGATCTGCCGCAGCATGAATGCCGAGAAGGAGAACCGATCCGGACGGCCATCCATTGCCGGCGACGTGCTTCTTGCCATGTGTCTAACCCGTCCAATGCCTGAGGGCAGGCGAATCGCCGAAGCCTCGCCATGCCAAATGCGTCCGCTCTACCTAACCAGAGCGGGGTTAAAGCGATGTTAACCATGCATTCCGGCGTGCCCAATGCCGGCGATGAAAATAAAAAGGCCCGAACCGGTGGAAGGTTCGGGCCAAGAGCGGCTCTTGGTGAGAGCCGCGACGGGCTGTGTGGGGCGCCCTCACGCGGGCGCCCAAAGCCGAGATTACGAGTGATAGGCGGCTTCGCCGTGGGTCGCCAGGTCGAGACCTTCGCGCTCGGCCTCGACGGAGACGCGCAGGCCGATGACGACGTCGACGATCTTGTAGAGGATCGCCGAACCGATGCCCGACCACAGGAGGGTGGTGAGAACGCCCTTCGCCTGGTTGAAGACCTGGGTTGCCGTGCCGGCATAGGTGGCGGCAAAATCAGCCGTCGAATAGTCGACAATGCCTGCACCGCCCAGCGCCGGATTGACGAGGATGCCGGTGCCGAGAGCGCCGATGATGCCACCGATGCAATGCACGCCGAAGACGTCGAGGCTGTCGTCATAGTTGAACTTGTTCTTCACGACGTCGACGAAGAAGTAGCAGATCGGCGAGACGACGAGGCCGAGAACGATCGAGCCCATCGGACCGGCAAAACCTGCCGCTGGCGTGATGGCGACGAGACCGGCGACGGCACCGGAAGCGCCGCCGAGCATCGAGGCCTTGCCGCGGGCGAGGCTTTCGACGATGCACCAGGACACGGCGGCGGCGGCCGTCGCTACGAAGGTGTTGATCATCGCAAGCGATGCATAGCCATTGGCTTCGAGGTTGGAGCCGGCATTGAAGCCGAACCAGCCGACCCAGAGCAGCGAGGCACCGACCATGGTCAGCGTCATCGAATGCGGTGCCATGATTTCCTTCTTATAGCCCGTGCGCTTGCCGAGCATGATGGCGCCGACAAGGCCGGCGATACCGGCATTGATGTGAACGACCGTGCCGCCGGCGAAGTCGATTGCGCCGTAAGAGAAGATCAGGCCGGCCGGTGCGCTGTAGGAGCTCGGGCCGCCCCAGAACCAGACCATGTGCGCCATCGGGAAGTAGATGAAGGTGACCCACAGCACGACGAAGAGCATGACGGCCGAGAACTTGACGCGTTCGGCGAAGGCGCCGACGATCAGGCCGGGCGTGATGCAGGCGAAGGTCATCTGGAAGACGATGAAGGTGTATTCCGGAATGGCGACGCCCTTCGAGAAGGTTTCGGCGAGCGACGATGTGTTGACGCCGGCGAGGAAGGCCTTGGAGAAGCCGCCGATGAAGCTGTTCAGCGAGCCGCCGTCGGTAAAGGCGAGCGAATAGCCGTAGGTCACCCAGATCAGCGACACGACCGCCGTGATCATGAAGACCTGCATCAGCACGGAGAGCATGTTTTTGGCGCGCACGAGACCGCCGTAGAAAAGCGCAAGGCCGGGGATGGTCATCAGAAGGACGAGCGCCGAGGAGACGAGCATCCAGGTATTGTCACCCTTGTCCATGGTGAAGGCAGGAGCAGCGGCGGCAGCAGCTGGCGCGGCAGTCTCCTGCGCAAAAGCGACGGCCGGCGCAAGAAGCGCGGCCGATGCAGCGCCGACGCGCGCAAAGGTGGAAGAAAACTTCGAGATTGACATTGGAAAAGGCTCCTTGATCTGCCGTTCTTACAGCGCTTCTGAATCGGTTTCGCCCGTACGGATGCGCACGGCATGGTCGATCGAATAGACGAAAATCTTGCCGTCACCGATCTGGCCGGTCTTGGCCGACGCCGCGATGGCTTCGACCGCCCTGTCGACAAGTTCCGATGCAACCGCGATTTCGATCTTGAGCTTCGGCAGGAAGCTGACCGCATATTCGGTGCCGCGATAGATTTCGGTATGCCCCTTCTGGCGCCCGTAGCCCTTCACTTCGGTTACGGTCAGGCCCTGAATGCCGATCGCCGTAAGGGCTTCGCGGACCTCATCGAGCTTGAACGGCTTGATAATAGCCATCACAATTTTCATCTGGTTTCCCATCCTTCGTTATCCTCGGCGCGGAGCCGACTCTCCTTGCCGCTGACGTTCCTGAACAGCGACCGGCGATATACATTCAAAGGACGTGCCAGATTCGAAGCCGAAGTTAACTTATTGAAAAATAAATGTTATAATTGGGAATGCCAATAAACAGGCAATTGACCGAGCAATAAGCGCACAAATAATGCGCAAATCTGCAAATATGCCTGTTATTTATTCATTTGCCTTTTTCCGAATCAATCCTTCTTGCGCGACCGACGCGATCAGCATACCTGTCCGGGTGAACAGGCTCCCGCGGGTTAATCCCCTGGCGCCCGAAGCCGAGGGGCTGTCCTGCGTATAGAGCAGCCAGTCGTCGAGTTTGCAGGGTCGGTGGAACCACATGGAGTGATCGAGACTTGCCACCTGCAGGCTCTGGTCGAAGATGGACGTTCCGTGGGCATAAAGCGACGTATCGAGCAGCGTCATGTCTGAGAGATAGGCAAGCACCGCCGCCTGATAGAGCCGGTCATCGGGAACCGGAGCGGTGGCGCGCACCCAGACGTCCTGCCGGGGGTCGAGCTTCCTGTCGGAAAAATAATGGGTCAGCGAGACGGGACGGATCTCGATCGGCCGCTCGCGCTCCCAATATTTCCGGATCGCTTCCGGTGCATGCGCGAGATATTGCTCCTTGATCTGCTGCTCGCCAAGCAGCTCTTCGGGCATCGCCACCTCGGGCATGGCGATCTGGTGGTCGAAGCCCGCTTCCTCGACCTGGAAAGAAGCCGACAGCGCGAAGATTGCCTTGCCGTGCTGGATAGCGACGACGCGCCGGGTGTTGAAGCTCGATCCGTCGCGGATGCGCTCCACCTGGTAGATGATCGGTACCGAGGGATCGCCGGGGCGCATGAAATAAGCGTGCAGCGAATGAACGAAGCGCTCGGCCCCGATGGTGCGCTGTGCCGCCATCAGCGCCTGGCCGATGACCTGGCCGCCGAAGACCCGCTGCCAGCCGGCCTGCGGACTGCGGCCGCGGAAGATATCGACCTCGATCGGCTCCAGATCGAGCGTCGCAAGCAGCCTCTCCATCGCCGAAGGTTCGCTCGTCTCGCGCGTCATTTTGTATGCCTCCCGGCGGTAGGAAGTGAAGTTGCGATGATCTATATAGATCACATCTGAGGCACAAGGTACGGGAGCGGCGCGATGCTGGATATGCTGGTTGTGGGCGGGGGGTATGTCGGCCTTTCTGCGGCGGTCGCGGTCAAGCAGGCAGCGCCCCATCTGAACGTCGCGGTCGTGGAGGCCGCCCCCGAGCATGTCTGGAAAAACGATACGCGCGCTTCAGCCATCATCGCGGCGGCCTCAAAGATGCTCGAAGTCTTCGGCATCTGGAACGAGATAGAGCCTGAAGCGCAGCCGATCACCAAGATGATCGTCACCGATTCCCGGACCTCCGATCCGGTCCGTCCCGTATTCCTGACGTTCGACGGCGAAGTGGAGGAAGGCCGGCCCTTCGCACACATGATCCCGAACGTTGCAATGGTGGCAGCACTGCGCGGTCTCTGCCAGCGGCTCGGCATCGACATCCGCCACGGGCTTGGGGCGACCGAATTCAAAACCCACGACAGCCATGTCGACGTCACGCTTTCGGACGGCAGCACGCTGGAATCCCGGCTGGTGGTTGCCTGCGACGGCGTGCGCTCAAGGCTGCGCGATCTCGCCGGCATCAGGACCGTCACCTGGGACTACGGGCAGTCCGGCATTGTCGCGACCGTCGAACATGAGCGGCCGCATGACGGCTGTGCCGAAGAGCATTTTCTGCCGGCCGGCCCCTTCGCCATCCTGCCGCTCCGGAACAACCGCTCCTCGCTCGTCTGGACGGAACGCACGCATGATGCCGACAGGCTGGTCGCCGCCGACGATCTGATCTTCGAGGAGGAACTGGAACGCCGCTTCGGCCACAAGCTCGGGGCGCTCAAGGTCATCGGCGACAAACGCGCCTTTCCGCTCGGCCTGACGCTTGCCCGCGCCTTCGTCGCTCCACGTCTGGCGCTGGCCGGCGACGCCGCCCACGGCATCCATCCAATCTCGGGACAGGGCCTCAATCTCGGCTTCAAGGACGTTGCGGCGCTCGCCGAAACGATCGTCGAGGCCGACCGCCTCGGTCTCGATATCGGCTCGATCAACATCCTCGAGCGCTACCAGACCTGGCGGCGCTTCGACACCTTCCGTATGGGCGTGACGACCGACGTGCTGAACCGGCTCTTCTCCAACGACGCAATGCCGATCCGTATCGCTCGCGATGTCGGTCTCGGCATCGTCGACCGGCTGCCGCGCCTCAAATCCTTCTTCATCAGCCAGGCGGCCGGAACAGCGGCAAAGGATAATCCGCGGCTGCTGGCCGGCCAGACGATTTAGCCGAATTCGGAGAGGCTATTCGTCGAGGCGGCGGGCCTCGGACACCAGCATGATCGGAATGCCGTCGCGGATCGGATAGGCAAGCTGCGCCTTTTCCGAGACGAGCTCATTGTGTTCGCGATCATAGGAAAGCCGGCCCTTGGAGAGCGGACAGACCAGGAGTTCCAGCAGTTTCGGATCGACGCGGCTCAGTTTTTCGTCCATGACCGCAGTTTACTGCAGAACCGTATCGGAGTCACCGAAGACCCGCGCCAGCACGATTTCGGTAATGGCGATCAGCGTCTCGGCCCGCGTCTTCAGGTCCGGCGCCTCCAGGAGCGCCTGTTTTTCAGCCGGCCCGAACGGCGACATCATGGCAAGTGAATTGACGAGCGTCAGGTTGCTGGCCCGCTCGACGCTCTCCCAGTCGGCCTCCAGCTTATTGGCATCGAGATAGGCCTTAAAAGCGGTCAGAAGCGCCGTACGGTCGACCGCCTCCTCCTCGTTCTCGGCCGAGAGATCGGCAATGAAGGGCGCGATGCGGAAGGTGCGGAAGGGATCGCTGGTCACCTTCTCCTCCAGGAGCCGGAAGCGGCAGACGCCGGTCAGCGACACGATATAGCGCCCATCGCCGGTCTCGGCAAAGGAGGTGATGCGACCGAGGCAGCCGACGGCGGCAAGGTTGTGCTCGCCGCCCTTGTCCTCATGTTCGCCGAGTGCCGGCTGGACCATGCCGATCAGCCGGTTTCCGGCAAGGGCTGCATCCAGCATCGCCAGATAACGCGGCTCGAAGATGTTGAGGGGAAGCTGCCCGGCGGGCAGGAGGAGGGCCCCGGTCAGGGGGAAGACGGCGATCGCATCAGGCAGATCGCCCGGCTTCAGGTATCTGGCATTACCGACTTGCATGAAACCGTCCCGCATTCTGGTGGACGGGCGCGCCCGTCCTGACGAGAATGTGGTGCCCCCGCCCGAAAACGCAAGGGCGGATGTTCATCTTAAGAGAACAGCATTGCCGAAAGCTTGCGCCGCGCGGCAACCGTCGCCGGATCCTTGAAACCCCAGACCTCGAAGAACTGCAGCAGTTGCCGGCGGGCGCCGTCATCGTCGAAGGCGCGATCCTTGCGCATGATGTGAAGCAGATGTTCGGCGGCTTCCTCGCGCCGGCCTTCGACATTGAGGATCTTGGCGAGCTTCAGCCGCGCCTCGTGATTGTCGGGATTGGTCGCCAGCTCCTGCTCGAGCGCGACGGGATCGCCGAGCTTGCGCGCCTCCTCGATCTGGTCGAGCTTCTTCAGCACCGCCTGGATGCCGGCGTCCTTCGCAAGCTCCTCGGGCAGATCAGTCAGCGTTTCGCGGGCCCGCTGATGCTGGTTTGCGGCGATCATGCATTCGGCCATCCCGGCAAGCGCCTTGGCATTCTCCGGATCGGCCTGCATGACCGCGCCGTAAAGCTGCGCCGCCTCGTTGACGTTGCCAGCAGCGAGCAGCTCCGCCGCTTCCGTCAGCACGGCTTCGATTTCGGCCGCCTCATCGGCACCGGCAGGCCCGGCAATACGGTCGATGAACTGAGTGATCTGACTTTCCGGCACCGCACCCATGAAGCCGTCAGCCGGACGGCCGTTGACGAAGGCAATGACGGCGGGGATCGACTGGATTCCGAGCTGACCGGCAATCGAGGGATGGTCGTCGATGTTCATCTTGACCAGTCGAACGCGGCCCTTGGCCTCATTGACCACCTTCTCCAGGACCGGCGTCAGCTGCTTGCAGGGACCGCACCACGGTGCCCAGAAATCGACCAGCACCGGCTGTTTGCGCGACGCCTCAATGACGTCCTTGCCGAAATTCGCAGTCGTCGTGTCGCTGATGTAGCTGCCGGCCGCAGCCGCCGCTTCCGGCTGAGCGCCGAAGCTTGCCGTCGCCGACATCTGATTTCCGAAGGAACCGTTATAGGGGTTGTTGCTGCCGCTCATAGGTATCTCCCGCCGCGCCGATCCTGCCGGCGTCATTGTAGCGCTAAAATCGTATGTCAGGACGTCACTTTCAAGACAAGCGGCTTATGTCCGGTCGCTTCCATGAAACGGATGAGGTCGCCGCTCGCAATCGATGTTGTCGCATCGTTGGAGAGCGGGTGGCAGTTGATGATTTCCTCGGCCATCAGATCGGCATCGAGCACGAAAGTGACGTTTCCGCCGATGTCGTTGATCGCGCCGAAGGCAGTGACCGCTCCCGGAATGACACCGAGATACTCCATCAGCTTCTCCGCTCTGCCGAAGGAGACCCGGCCGGACCCGCCAATAATGGTGTGAACCTGCTTGAGGTCGACCTCGGCATTCTCCTCCACCGTCAGCAGGAAATACCTGTCCTTCTTGTCCTTGATGAAAAGATTCTTCGTGTGGCCGCCGGGGATCGCGTCGCGCAACGCAACTGATTCGGCCACGGTGAAAACAGGCGCATGATCCACTGTCTTATGGGCGATGCCGAGCCCGTCGAGGAAGGCGAACAATTCTTCTCTTGTCTTGGAGGTATTATCGGACATCGGGTAATCCATCGAACGGAGATAAGGAAAAGTCGAGGCGTCCTGATTAAGTCCGTCCACAATGTTTGGCAATCTTCGCAACCGACGCTCTGCCCCCAGTTTTGCGGCCTTTCCGCTCTGCCTCGCAGGACACCGAAATTTTTCTTCGCTTCTCCGTCATTTCCCTGTTGCATTTGAAAATCCGTTAGGCCATATAGCGCCCGTCGCCACGAGGCGGCGCCCACGGTCCAACGACTACCCCGGACCGATGCGGATTGAGCGGGTGTAGCTCAGGGGTAGAGCACAACCTTGCCAAGGTTGGGGTCGAGGGTTCGAATCCCTTCGCCCGCTCCAGTTTTTCTCTTGCACATCCCGAAGACACAGGTACGGAACGGACTCAAGCGGCAGCCTCCCAACGACCGGTTGCGATGGTTCGCAAGGGCCAGGTCTGATGAGGAGACACCGCCTAGCGGGATTTTCTTACGTCTTCGAATTTCAGATCAAAGCGCGCGAGATATTTGGCAAGCCGATCGGCGTCGTTGCTGCTCTTCTTTTCCAGCCGCGAGTTTGCAAACAGTGCCCGGCCCGCGGCACTGGCGCTGACATGCTCCTGGCAGGTGTGAAGAACGGCGGCGAGTTGAACGGCGTCGAAACGATCGAGGCTGTTAACGGCGTCCTCGCCGAGCAGATCGATGAGGATCTCGTCGGATGACCGGCGTCCCGAGGAGCCGCGCCAGGCTGCCTTCAGGCGTCGGATCTCGTCATCGACTACCTCGACAGTGATTCGGCCTTGAGGCGCGAGCGTTGCCATGCGCGTGACGGAGGCGGACAAGTCGCGGAAGTTCGCGCTCCAGACAGCTTCCGAGCCGGTTGCAAATGCGAGATAGCGGCTTCGCGCCTCTTTGTTGAACGTCACGTTCTGCCCTTCACGTTCAAGGAACCGTCGAAGCTCGAAATCGAGATTGGGCTCGATATCTTCCTTGCGCTCGCGCAACGCCGGCAGCTGGAAAGTCCATAGATTGAGCCGGGCAAAGAGATCTTCGCGGAATTGACCGTGGTGGACGGCTTCACCGAGATCGCGATTGGTACCCGCCAGAAGCTGGAAGTCGGCGGAAACTTCGCGGTCCGCGCCGACCGGCAGGAAGCGCTTCTCCTCGATCGCCCGCAGGCACATGGCCTGTTCATCCAGGCCGAGTTCGCCGATCTCATCGAGAAAGAGCACACCCTTGTCCGCCGACTTCAGCAGGCCGGGCCGTTCGCCTGCCGCGCCGGTAAAGGCGCCTTTGACATGGCCGAAAAGCGCCGACATGGCGTGATCGCCGCGGAGCGTTGCGCAGTTGACCTCAACGAACGGACCGCTGACTTTTCGCTCGACCCTCTTGAGTTCGTAGATGCGCTTGGCAAGCTGGGATTTTCCCGCGCCGGTCGGGCCTGCCGGGGATGATGCGCGCTTCGGTCAGGAGGAACCAGCAGATCTGGGCGACATGGGTGCCGGTGGTGATGTTGACGAAATAGTCTTCGGCCTCGGGATCGAAACTGTAGTCCCGGGCAAAATCCCTGAGGCTCGTATAGACTTCGGAAAAGTCCCAGGGGTCCCGCAGATTGATGATGCGCTGGCGAACCTCCGTCGCGGGCGAAATCGTCTCGATATCCCTGATCACAGTCTTGGCCAGCCAGTCGGAATGGTTGTCGTGGATCAATTCCAGCCGATCGATAAAGAGACCGGCCTGTTGGCAAAGGCCGACGTTCGGCCGCCAGCGCGTCCATCGGTCTTCACGCCGGCCCACGTCGAGAGTCGTTCCAAGAATGCTGATGGCGACTCGGCGCTTCATCTTTTATCCAAAATTATAAAATCCTATATCATGAGATAGACTATCCCGCTTTCTCGAACTTGGCAATTTGCAAGGCAGAAATTCTCTTATGACTTTTTACATAGGAAATCAAAGGTTTACGATCTATTTCGTGGGAACTTGTCGCGGATTTTAGAAACTGGCACGCCACTTGAATTGTATTGGGCAGAACCAAATCAAAGAGGTGCTGCCATGGTGAACAAGGCAATCTTCAAATCCTACTTCGGAAAGCTGCTCGCCGGCAAGACGACGACCAACCACGAAGGCGCAGCAGCCTATGCTCTCTCGCCGCGTGAAGCCCTGGCGCAATATGCCGTCACCGGCACATTCAGCGACACGTTCTATGCGGATGCCAGGGAACAGCTCGATGCCGTGATGCGCCTTGGCGCGGAGGTCGAGTCGGAATTCCTGGCAAAGCTCGCGGTCTACGCGGCGGAGAAGGGCCATATGAAGGACATGCCGGTCATGCTGCTGGCGATGCTTTCGGGCCTCGAAAGCGATGCCTTTGCGCCGGCGTTTCCGCGTGTCGTGAAGAGCGGCAAGATGTTGCGCGGCTTCGTGCAGGTCATGCGGTCGGGTGTGACCGGCCGGAAATCGCTCGGATCGCGGCCGAAGAAGATGGTGCAGGCCTGGTTCGACCGGGTGACGACGGAACAGTTTCTGCATGCGATGGTCGGCAATGATCCGTCGCTGCCGGATGTGATCCGGATGGTACATCCGAAGCCGCGAGACGCGGAGCGTCAGGCGCTCTACGCCTGGGCAGTCGGCAAGCCGTATGATGTCGCCGCATTGCCGGCGGAGGTAAAGGCGTTCGAAGCGTTCAAGCGCGATAGCAGCTTGCCGCTGCCGCCCGTGCCGTTCCAGATGTTGACCTCGCTTTGTCTGAGCAAGGAGCAGTGGTCGGAAATCGCCTTGAAGGGCTCGTGGCAGATGGTGCGCCAGAACCTCAACACCTTTGCCCGAAACGGCGTGTTCGAGGTGAATGGCATGGCCGCACGGCTTGCTGCGCGGATTGCCGATCCGGAAGCTGTGCGCAAGGCGCGTGTCTTCCCCTATCAGTTGATGGTGGCGTGGCATATGGCGAACCGGTCGGTTCCGGCTGTCGTTGCGGATGCTCTGCAGGATGCGATGGAGGTGGCAGTCTCCAGCGTGCCGACGATCGGCGGGAAGATCGTGGTCTGCCCGGATGTCTCCGGCTCCATGTCGTCCCCCGTCACCGGCTCCCGAAAGGGCGCGACATCAACCGTCCGCTGCATCGATGTCGCAGCACTCGTGGCTGCGTCGTTCCTGCGGCGTAACCGGCAGACGCGTATCATCCCGTTCGAACAGGACGTCGTGAACGTCCAGCTGAACGGGCGTGACAGCGTGATGACCAATGCGGCGAAGCTCGCGGCAGTCGGCGGCGGCGGAACGAACTGCTCCGCGCCGCTGCGGCTGCTGGCAAAGGAGAAGGCGGCGGTCGACCTCGTGCTCTTCGTCTCGGACAACCAGTCCTGGATGGATGCGCAGGGGCAGGGCCAGGCGACCGCGATGATGGCTGAATGGGCGCGGATCAAGAGGCTGAACCCGGCGGCGAAGCTGGTCTGCCTCGACATCCAGCCCTACGTCCAGACGCCGGCAACGGGAGAGGACGTGCTGAATATCGGCGGCTTCTCGGATGCCGTCTACGGAGCCATCACCAGCTTCGCAGCCGGCAAGTCCGGTCCGGGCGAATGGGTTCGCAGGATCGAGGCGACCGATCTTTGAAACTGCTTCGCGCCGCCAGTGAACGGCGCGAGGCACCGTGACGAATGCCGGATGGAACTACAGACTGTCACTCTCCAGGTCGCGGGTTCGAATCCCGTCGGGTCCCCCAGAAAACAAGGACCCGTAGCTCAGCGGATAGAGCGGGTGTTCCACCACATCTCGTCGTCACGGACCAATCGAAAGACATGTAAAAGACATGGCGAATGCCGGGGAAACTACATCGGTAACCCTGGGCGCGGGTTCAAGGCCCGCCTTGTCGCCCGAATCCCGAAAGGGAGAAGGATGCGCAAGATGTTTCCTCAGGACTTGTCGCCATGACGAGAATTGCAGCGGCGAATGCCGGACGAAACTACAGCCTCCGTATCGAGGTGGCCTGACAGGTTCGACTCCTGACCCGGCGGCGCTCTCTGGCACGAGCGGGGCCACTCGGTTTCGTCCACCTTTGTCGCCGCTGCAAAAATGCCTCGCCGTCCGGGAAAATCGTCGCCCAGGCGAGCATGAAACGTAACCAAGAAGAAGGACTGCAGACGCAGAAAAGAAGATGACCGAGATAATGAGCGGACAGGATCTGATCGACGCAGGCATGAGCCAGGGCAAGTGGTTTCGTCCGGCTCTCGATGCGGCCAACAGGGTTTTGAGCCAGGGCGGTTCGGCCGCGGAGGCGCTTGAAGCAGCAAGGGCTTTTCAGCCGGGGCCGACGCTCGCCCTGAGATCGGATAACGATATCGAGATCTATTCCAACATCCGCGCCGAGAACGCCTTCGAGCAGGACAATGTCGAAAAGGTCAATGCTACGATGCGGGCGCTGGTACGCACGCCGGTCGTCCGGGCTGCGGCGATCATGCCGGACGCCTGCCCGGCCGGGCCGGTCGGCACCATTCCGGTTGGCGGTGTCGTGGCATCCGAGGCGATCCATCCGGGCATGCACTCGGCGGACATCTGCTGCTCCATGGCAATCTCGATCTTTCCGGATGTCGATCCGAAATCGCTTCTCGATGCCGTGCACGCGGTGACGCATTTTGGTCCCGGGGGCCGTCCGCGCGGCGCGCAGATCAAGCCTTCCGAAGCGACGCTGTCGGCCTTCCAGCAGAACCCGTTCCTGCGGGACGGGGCGCTCAGTGCCGGCATCGAGCATTTCGGCACGCAGGGCGACGGCAATCATTTTGCTTTTGTCGGAACGATGAAATCGACCGGCGAGACCGCGCTCGTCACCCATCACGGGTCGCGTGCACCGGGTGCCCGGCTCTACGAAAAGGGCATGAAGGCCGCGAACCGCTTTCGCGAGCAGATCTCGCCGGAAACCCTGCGGCACAATGCGTGGATTCCCGCCGACACCGAAGAGGGCGACCTCTACTGGTCGGCTCTGCAGGCCATCCGGCAGTGGACGAGGGAAAACCATTATGTCGTGCATGACATGGCGGCAAAGGCACTCTCGGCGAAGGTGGCCGATCGTTTCTGGAACGAGCACAATTTCGTTTTCCGGAAATCGGACGGCCTCTTCTATCACGGCAAGGGAGCGACGCCGGCCTTCGACAAATGGGCTGAGGATGCGACCGATCTGACGATCATTCCGCTGAACATGGCGGAACCGATCCTGATCGTCCGCGGCTCAAACGCCGCCCATGGCCTCGGCTTCTCGCCACACGGCGCCGGCCGAAATTTTTCGCGCAGCGCCCATATCAGGCGCCTGGCGGAAGAATATGGCGCGGATGCCCGCGGCTTGAGCCCGAACAACATGGCGGCGATCATGGAAAAGGAGACGGCGGGTCTGGACGTTCGCTTCTTCTCAGGCTTTGCCGACGTCTCGGAACTGCCGAGCGCCTACAAGTCCGCCGCCAATGTGCGTGCGCAGATCGAGCACTACGGTCTGGCCGAGGTAGTCGACGAGGTCGTTCCGTATGGAAGCATCATGGCCGGCGACTGGCAGAAGGATGCACCCTGGCGTCGCAAACGGGAACGCCGTTGATTGCCTCCAGTGCTCCGGCCTTTGCCGTATTGGCAAGGGCCGCAGCACGATACGTGCGGCAATTCTGCCGCCGGTTCCTATTACTTTATCAGGGCCTAAGTATCCGCATCTCTTCGCATTATCTAAAAACTAATGTTGCCTCGTAACCACTCCTAAAGCCAACTCTGGCACCTTGTCGGCTATCGAAATTTGCTTCCAAATTTTTCGGCTGGGGTTTGTTATGAGTCACAATCGGGACGCCTGGGTCAGCCAGCGCGCTTATTCGCTGTGGGAATCGGAAGGTCGGCCGGAGGGGCGCGGGGAAAGCCACTGGATGCAGGCGCTCAAGGAATTCGAGCAACTGGAATTGACCAAAGCCTCGCCCGACGGAAATGACCTTATCGAGAAACTGAAGGCGGCCGGACGGCTGATGCGGGTCTATGACGGGGCGGTCCCCGCCGTCGAGAACGGCCTTCAGCTGAAAGCGGCGCGTTAAAACCTTTTCCAGTCGAATTGAAGCACTCATCCCGCCCGGATGCAGCAATGTGTCATCCTGATACTACTGGCGGGCGGCCCAGCCGAGGCCGCGCCGCAGGATGAGTGGCATAAAGGGATGGTCGAACTCGGCGGCGACATGGCCGAGTGCGGAATAGAAGATGCGGCCGGCGCCGAAATGGCGTTTGAAGACGACGGGCATCACCACATTGCGCGCCGCCGGATCGTAGGCGCCGGTGAAAGTGGTGGTCGCAAGGATTTCGACCGTCGGATCGTAATGCAGATAATATTGCTCCGAACGGTAGTCGAAATCGGGAATGCCCTCCATGACGGGATCGTCCTGGCGGGTGACGGCGACACGGAAATCGATGATGTTGCCGGGATGGGCGACCCAGGTGACGCCGGAGACGTAGCGGAAAGGCGCGCTTTCCTTGAAGGAGGTGGCGAGTGCGCCGTGATGGCCGGCTAGTCCGAGACCTCCACGTACAGCCTCGACCAGGGCGCTAGCATGGGGCTTTTCCAGCGTTCCGCCGGTGATGATGGGGACCAGCAAATCCGCCTTGGCCAGGATCGGAGATCCGAATATGCCGAGATCGCCGGTCACCTCCACGGCGAAGTCGTCCTCGCGCAGGAGATCGGCGACGATATGGGCGCATTGTTCCGGCTCATGGCCCTGCCAGCCGCCCCAGACGATCAATGCCTTCCTCATTCCCGTTCTCCTTGCTGTCTGTCGCGGATCGTTGAGCATCGCCCGATGGTACAAGCCGCTTAAATCGAGCGGTCATGCAAATCACGCGAATAATTGATCGACTTCCCCGTTTCGGCCAAATCGCAATACCGCCGGTTTCGGCATTTGACGTATTGTTCGCTCGCGCCGATCGAAGTTCCTTCTTTTTATTGACGCGTATCTCGTCTAGGTTTCTTCCATCTCTCACTGATAATTAAGGGTGGTGCATGGCAGGTGAAACGATTCTTGTGGTCGGCGGCGCCGGTTATATCGGCTCGCATACGTGCCTCGACCTGGCGAACAAGGGCTATAGGCCTGTCGTCTTCGATAATTTTTCGAACGGCCATCGCGAGTTCGTCAAATGGGGGCCGGCGGAAGAGGGCGACATTCGCGATCGTGCTC
Source organism: Rhizobium sp. L9 (assembly GCF_002531885.1). Taxonomy (NCBI): domain Bacteria; kingdom Pseudomonadati; phylum Pseudomonadota; class Alphaproteobacteria; order Hyphomicrobiales; family Rhizobiaceae; genus Rhizobium; species Rhizobium sp. L9. The sequence goes on from NZ_NWSZ01000006.1 coordinate 148,660, forward strand.
GGCTGGACGAGGTGCTGGCCAAGCACAAGCCGGCGGCAATCCTTCACTTCGCGGCGCTGATCGAGGTCGGCGAATCGGTCAAGGATCCGGTTTCATTCTATGAAAATAATGTGATCGGCACCTTGACGCTGCTTTCGGCGGCGCAGGCTGCCGGCGTCAACGCCTTCGTCTTCTCCTCCACCTGCGCCACCTATGGCCTGCCACAGAGCGTACCGCTCGACGAGACGCACCGGCAGGTGCCGATCAACCCGTATGGGCGGACGAAATATATCGTCGAACAGGCGCTTGCCGATTACGACCAGTACAAGGGCCTGCGCTCGGTGGTGCTGCGTTATTTCAATGCGGCCGGTGCTGATTTCGAAGGTCGGATCGGCGAGTGGCACCAGCCGGAAACGCATGCGATTCCCTTGGCGATCGACGCCGCACTCGGCCGTCGCCAGGGCTTCAAGGTGTTCGGTAGCGACTACGAGACGCGCGACGGCACCTGCGTGCGCGACTACATCCATGTGCTCGATCTTGCCGACGCGCATGTGCGCGCCGTCGAATATCTGCTGAGGGGCGGCGATTCCGTCGCGCTCAACCTCGGCACCGGCACGGGTACGACGGTCAGGGAATTGCTGGGCGCGATCGAGGACGTGTCGAACCGACCCTTCCCTGTCGAATATATCGGCCGGCGCGAAGGGGATTCGCATACGCTGGTCGCCAACAACGACAAGGCGCGCGACGTGCTCGGCTGGGTGCCGCAATATGATCTGTCCGAGATCATCCGCTCCGCCTGGAATTGGCATGCAAAATCCAACCAGCATTGAGCCAAGCAGCATTGAGCCAAAAAGCCTTGAAAAGCTCCGCCGGCCCAATATTCTGCTGATTACCGCGGACCAATGGCGTGGCGACTGCCTGTCGGCGGTCGGTCATACTTGTGTGAAAACACCTCACATCGATGCACTGGCGCGCGAAGGCACGCTCTTCCGGCAGCATTATGCCGGGGCCGCCCCCTGCTCTCCGGCCCGGGCCACGCTTTATACCGGCCTTTATCAGATGAACCACCGCGTCTGCCGCAATGGTTCGCCGCTCGACGCTCGCTTCGACAATCTGGCGCTGGCGGCCCGGCGGGCGGGATACGACCCAACGCTGTTCGGCTATACCGACACGGCGCCCGATCCGCGCGGCATGGATGCGGCTGACCCGCATCTGACCACCTACGAATGCGTGTTGCCGGGTTTTACCGCTCGCCAACTCCTGCCCGAGCATGAGCGGCAATGGCTCTCATGGCTCAGGTCACGTAGCCATGCAAATGCCGTCAGCCGCGACATCCACATTCCCGTCGGTGCGCGAGCCGGCGAAATTTCCGATGCTGCACCAGCCTATTCCAGCGATGAGACCCAGACCGCCTTCCTGGCCGGCGAGTTCATTCGCTGGATGGGCGAACAGGACCGGCCGTGGTTTGCGCATGTCTCCTTCTTGCGTCCGCACCCGCCATTCTCAGTGCCGGCGCCGTTCAACCGGATGTACAAGCCGGATGACGGGCCGGCCTTTGCGCGTGCGGAAAACCGCGAAGCGGAACAGGAAGCTCATCCCTATCTCTCCCATGCCATGCCGCTCACCGACAAGGGCAGCTTCATTCACGGGGCGCAAGGGCCGCTCAGCGCCTGGAGCAGCGAGGACTTCGCGGCGATCCGGGCAATTTATTACGGGATGATCTCAGAGGTCGATGCGCAGCTCGGCCGGATCTGGCAGGCGCTGAAGGATGCGGGCGCTTGGGAGAATACGCTCGTCGTCTTCACCTCGGACCACGCCGAGATGGCGGGAGATCACTGGACGCTCGGCAAGGGTGGCTTCTTCGATGGAAGCTACCATATCCCGTTGATCATCCGCGATCCCGCAAACGCTGCGGCCGGCAGGATCGTTGACGATTTCACCAGCGCTGCGGATATTTTTCCCACCTTGTGCGTAAGGCTCGGCATCGAGCCGAAGAACGGCCTCGACGGTCGGTCGCTGATGCCGTTCATCACGGGCGAGGTCGTCGAAGGCTGGCGCGACGCGATATTCTGGGAATTCGATTTCCGCGACATCGCCAAGGGCGAGGCGGAGCGGCATTTCGGGCTGGGGCCGAACCAATGCAACCTCGCCGTGATCCGCGACGATCGGTTCAAATATGTGCATTTTGCCGCACTGCCGCCGCTGCTCTTCGATCTCAGCAATGATCCGATGGAGCTCGACGATGTCGCGACTGATCCGGCCTATGCGGCGATCCGGCTTGAATATGCCGAGAAGTTGCTCTCGCTGAGAGCACGGCATCTCGACCAGACGCTTGCCTATACCGAGCTGACGGAAAAGGGGCCGGTGACGCACCGACCCCGGTAGAGCGTTTCCGTCTTCTTCGAATGGAGGCAACGCTCGCTTTATTTTTTACGTCCAGCAAGACCCGCTGTGCGCTTTGCCGGAATTGCCTTGAATCAGCCCAGATAGTCGCGCTTGCCGATCGGTGCGCCCTGGTTGCGCAGGATGGCGTGGGCGGTGGCGACGTGAAAGTAGAAGTTCGGCAGGGCGAAGGTGGTGACATATTCGTCACCCGGCAGCACGATGCCGCTCTTGCCCGGCAGAGTGATCTGTCGGCTTTCCGCGCCCTCCAGGGCTTGCGCCGAGAATCCGGCGAGATAGGCTTCTGTCTTTGCCAGGCGCTCGCGCAAATGCTCGATCGTCGTCTCGTTATCCTCGAACTTTGGCGCGTCGGTTGCGGTCAGGCGAGCGAGCGTGAACTTGGCGCTGTCGCTGGCCCGCTGATATTGGCCGGCGAGCGGCAGCATGTCGGGCGCAAGGCGGGCGGAGACGAGTATCGCGGGATCGATATTCTTTTCCTTCGCATAGGCTTCAGCCTTATCGAGATAGGTCTTCAGGCTGGCGAGGCCGCGCTGGAACATCGGAACGGTAAGGCGATAGATCGAAATGGACATCAGTCTGTCTCCAGAATTTTCAAAATGAGCGGCCGCGGCGATGTCGAAGGGCCTGCGGCGGGGCCTGTCTTGGACCTTTCCATAGATGGAGGCTGCCCACTTCGTGCGCAATGCCGCCGAACGCGTGTGCCACGCGCAATTCCCATGCATTGCCCATCAATATCCCGAGTGCCGCTAAAGAGAGCTTGACGTCTTTCCCAGAAAATGGAATGAATATTCCGCAGAACAAATTTTACGGTTTGTTTGTTCCGTTTTCGGAACGCCGCGGGAGAGGCGGCGCAGCAAATTGCGGCTTCAGGGCAGATGCCCGGAGCTCCGGCGTGAGGAGGGTGCAGCCGGGCACCGCTTTGTGGAGGAAGTGAAAATGAAAAAGTTTATCCTGGGCACTGCGATGGCGCTCGTCATGTCGACGGCCGCCCACGCGGAAACGGTTGGCGTCTCTATGGCGAAGTTCGACGACAACTTCCTGACCGTTCTGCGCAACGGCATGACCGATTATGCTAAAACGCTTTCCGGCCTCACGCTGCAGGTCGAAGACGCACAGAACGACGTTTCCAAGCAGCAGAGCCAGATCCAGAATTTCATCGCCTCCAAGGTCGATGCCATCATCGTCAACCCCGTCGATACCGATGCGACCACGGCAATGTCGAAGCTCGCCGCCGATGCCGGCATTCCGCTGGTTTACGTCAACCGCCAGCCGGTCAACGTCGACACGCTTCCAGAAAAGCAGGCCTTCGTCGCTTCCAACGAGCAGGAATCCGGCACGCTGGAAACCAAGGAAATCTGCCGCATTCTCGGTGGCAAGGGCAAGGCCGTCGTCATCATGGGCGAGCTTTCCAACCAGGCTGCCCGCATGCGCACCCAGGACGTCCATGACGTCATCAAGACGGATGAATGCAAGGGCCTTGAGATCGTCGAAGAGCAGACGGCCAACTGGGATCGCACCCAGGGCGCCGACCTGATGACCAACTGGCTCTCCAGCGGCATCGAATTCGACGCTGTGATCTCCAACAACGACGAAATGGCTATCGGCGCCATCCAGGCGCTGAAGGCAGCCGGCAAGGATATGAGCAAGGTTGTTATCGGTGGCGTCGACGCCACCCAGGACGCGCTTGCCGCCATGCAGGCGGGTGACCTCGACGTCACCGTGTTCCAGGACGCTGCCGGCCAGGGCAAGGGCGCACTCGATACGGCGCTCAAGCTTGCCAAGGGCGAAAAGGTCGAAAAGAAGGTCTACATCCCCTTCCAGCTCGTCACCCCAGAAAACGTCAAGGACTTCGTCGCCAAGAACTGAGGCGAGTGCCAGGCAGGATGCGGGCTCTGCCCGCATCCTTTCAGTCTGTCCGTATCCGGAGGAGATGATATGGCCGTCAGTCCGACAACCATGGCAGCCGTGCGTGCGAGCGGTGCCGTTCCGAATGCGGAGTTTCTCTTGAGCGCCGAGGGCGTCCGCAAGGAGTTTCCCGGCGTCGTCGCACTCGATGATGTGCAGTTTCGGCTGAAGCGCGCCTCCGTGCATGCGCTGATGGGTGAAAACGGCGCCGGCAAATCGACATTGATGAAGATCCTCGCCGGAATCTATACGCCCGATAAAGGCGATATTCGCCTCAAAGGGGTCGAGATCCAGCTGAAATCTCCGCTCGATGCGCTGGAGAACGGCATCGCCATGATCCATCAGGAGCTGAACCTGATGCCGTTCATGACGGTTGCCGAAAATATCTGGATCCGCCGCGAACCGAAGAACCGCTTCGGTTTCATTGACCATGGCGTGATGCATAACATGACCGAGGAGCTGTTTGCCCGGCTCAATATTGATATCGATCCCGATATCGAAGTCCGGCACCTCTCGGTCGCCAACCGGCAGATGGTCGAGATCGCCAAGGCGGTTTCCTATAATTCCGATGTCCTCATCATGGACGAACCCACTTCGGCCCTGACGGAGCGCGAGGTCGAGCATCTTTTCCGCATCATCCGCGACCTCAGGTCTGAGGGAATCGGCATCGTCTACATTACCCATAAGATGAACGAGCTGTTCGAGATCGCCGACGAGTTTTCCGTCTTCCGCGATGGCCGATATATCGGCACGCACGCCTCGACCGACGTCACCCGCGACGACATCATCCGCATGATGGTCGGGCGTGAGATCACCCAGATGTTTCCGAAGGAACAGGTGCCGATCGGCGAGGTCGTGCTCTCCGTCAAGGATCTTTGCCTCAACGGTGTCTTCAAGGACGTCTCCTTCGAGGTCAGGGCCGGCGAGATTCTCGGTGTGGCCGGCCTCGTCGGCTCCGGACGGTCGAATGTCGCCGAAACGCTGTTCGGCGTGACGCCGGCAAGCTCCGGCAGGATCGAACTGTTCGGCAAGCCGGTGACGATTTCCTCGCCGACCGAGGCGATCCGTCACCAAATGGCATTCCTGACGGAGGATCGCAAAGACACCGGCTGCCTGTTGATCTTGGATATTCTGGAAAACATGCAGATCGCCGTCCTGCAGGACAAATTTGTCAAGGGTGGTTTCGTCCAGCAGGGCGCACTCGAGGCAACCTGCGAAGACATGGCGAAAAGGCTGCGCGTAAAAACCCCCAATCTTTACGAGCGGGTGGAAAACCTTTCGGGCGGCAATCAGCAGAAAGTACTGATCGGGCGCTGGCTGCTCACCCATCCGAAGATCCTGATCCTCGATGAACCGACGCGCGGCATCGATGTCGGCGCCAAGGCGGAAATCCATCGGCTAGTCACGGAAATGGCGCGAAACGGCGTGGCGGTTATCATGATCTCATCCGAAATGCCGGAGGTTCTCGGCATGAGCGACCGCATCATGGTCATGCATGAGGGCCTGGTGACCGGTTTCCTCAATCGCGATGAAGCAACGCAGATCAAGGTGATGGAACTGGCTGCGCGGTAATGCGCAGCTTGGAATCGCCTAAGGGAGGTTTGATATGAGTACCAAGGCAGCAGAGGGTACGGCCCCGCTCGCAACCCGGCAGAGACGGCGGCGTATGCCGCCGGAACTCAGCATCTTCCTGGTGCTTGTCGGCATCGCGTTCATCTATGAAGCGCTCGGCTGGATTTTCATCGGCCAAAGCTTCCTGATGAATTCGCAGCGCCTGACAATCATGATCCTGCAGGTCTCCGTCATCGGCATTATCGCAGTCGGCGTCACGCAGGTCATCATAACAGGCGGCATCGATCTATCATCGGGCTCCGTCGTCGGCATGACGGCGATGATCGCAACAAGTTTCGCCCAGTCCTCCACCTGGGGGCGGGCCGTCTTTCCCTCGCTGACCGATCTTCCGGCGCTCGTGCCCATCATGATCGGTCTGCTGATCGGAGCGGCGGCGGGTCTGGCGAACGGCGCGCTCATCGCCTATACGAAGATCCCTCCGTTCATTGCAACGCTTGGCATGTTCGTTTCCGCCAGAGGTGTTGCCAAGTGGTATACGAAGGGGCAGCCGGTTTCCGGTATCACCGAGCAGTTTCATTTCATCGGGACGAAGGCGTGGCCGGTTGTCGTCTTCCTCGTCGTCGCGCTGATCTTCCACATCGCGCTGCGCTACACCCGCTATGGAAAGTTCACCTACGCCATCGGCGCGAACCCCCAGGCCGCCCGCGTTTCCGGTATCAACATCGAAGCGCACCTCGTCAAAGTCTATGTGATTGCTGGATTGCTTGCTGGTCTCGCCGGCATCGTCACGGCGGCACGCGCGGAAACCGCGCAGGCGAGCATGGGTGTCGGATATGAGTTGGACGCGATCGCTGCGACCGTTATCGGCGGCACCTCGCTCACCGGCGGCGTCGGGCGCATCACCGGCACCGTCATCGGCACCATCATTCTTGGCGTCATGACCTCGGGCTTCACCTTCCTCAGGATCGACGCCTATTATCAGGAGATCGTCAAGGGCTTCATCATCGTCGCGGCCGTCGTCATCGACGTCTACCGGCAAAAGAAGCGCCGCAAGCACTGAGCACGACCATGTGATCCGATGATTTTGCGGGGGCTTCGGCCCCCGTTTCGCTTTTGGTGATGCTCCACGATGCCGATGCCCAAAAAAAGAGGTGGCGAATTCCGTCAGCTTTTCTATTCTGCCGCTTATTGGCCCGCTCGGGCAGCGCAGGAAGACAGATGCAATTCGTATTTGACGGCCACAACGACGTTCTCCTCCGGCTCTGGACACATTCAAAAGACGGCAGCGACCCGATCGCGGAATTCGCAGACGGAACGACGACCGGCCATATCGATGCACGTCGCGCCAGGGAAGGAGGCCTCTCAGGCGGCCTCTGCGCCATCTACATTCCCTCGGGCGATCTTGTCTTCGCCGATCCGGATGCCGATGGCCGCTACATCACGCCGATGGCGGCTCCTCTCGATCCGCTGCCGTCGCTTGCCATCGCCACCGAAATGGCGGCGATCGCTTTGCGGCTCGACCAGGCAGGCGCCTGGCGGCTCTGCCGGACGGTTAAGGACATCCGCGGCGCCATGCAGGAGGGGATCTTTGCCGCCGTCATGCATATGGAAGGCTGTGAGGCTATCGGCCCGGACCTTTCGGCTCTCGAACTATTTTATGCAGCGGGACTGCGATCGCTTGGCCCGGTCTGGAGCCGGCACAACGTCTTCGGACATGGCGTGCCCTTCGCTTTCCCGATGTCGCCGGATACGGCGCCCGGCCTCACCGAGGCCGGTTTCGAGCTGGTGAGGGAGTGCAATCGCCTCGGTATCCTCATCGACCTCGCCCACATTACCGAAAAGGGCTTCTGGGACGTAGCGAAGACGACGGACCAGCCGCTGGTCGCCAGCCATTCCAACGCGCATGCACTGACGCCGGTGGCGCGCAATCTGACGGATAGGCAGCTCGATGCGATCCGCGAAAGCCGCGGGCTCGTCGGCATCAACTATGCCACCGCCATGCTGCGTCCCGACGGTCGCTCGGACAGCGATACACCGCTTGCCGATATGATCCGCCACATCGACTATCTGGTGAACCGCATCGGCATCGATTGCGTCGGCCTCGGATCGGACTTCGACGGCGCAACCATTCCGGAAGAAATCGGCGACGCGGCCGGCAATCAGAAGCTGATTGCCGCTCTCCGGGAGGTTGGATATGGTGAGGCCGACCTCAAGAAACTTGCCCGTGAAAATTGGCTTCGTATTCTGGCGCAAGCTTGGCGGGAGGACCACGCCTAAAGTGCGGCGCGCCTCTCGACGCACTGAAAACGGACAATATTTTAATGGGACATGACCGACAAAACGCCTCGTAATCAATCAAGAACAGGGGAACAGACCATGATGATCGCCAAGCTCAGCCGCAATTTCCGCCTACTTTCCGCAGGAGCCGCCATTTCGCTCCTGATGATGACGGCACCCGCCGCCTTTGCCGAGACGCCCAAGGACACGCTGGTCGAAGGGTTTGCCATCGACGACATCATCACCATGGATCCGGGCGAAGCCTTCGAGCTTTCGACCGCGGAGATCACCAGCAACAGCTACAGCCTGCTCGTCCGTCTCGATCTCGCCGACACGTCCAAGGTGAAGGGTGATCTTGCCGAGAGCTGGAGCGTTTCGGATGACGGCCTCACCTATACGTTCAAGCTGAAGCCCGGCCTCAAATTCGCCTCCGGAAACCCCATTACCGCCGAAGACGTTGCATGGTCGTTCGAACGCGCCGTCAAGCTCGACAAAAGCCCGGCCTTCATCCTCACCCAGTTCGGCCTGACGGGCGACAATGTCACTGAAAAAGCCAAGGCGGCCGACGCCAATACCTTCGTCTTCACCGTGGACAAGGCCTATGCGCCGAGCTTCGTACTCAACTGCCTGACGGCGACCGTCGCCTCGGTTGTCGACAAGAAGCTCGTGATGGAACATGTGAAGGCGGTGACGCCGGATGCCGAGCATAAATACGACAATGATTTCGGCAATGAATGGCTGAAGACCGGTTATGCCGGCTCCGGCGCCTTCAAACTGCGCGAATGGCGGGCAAACGAAGTCGTCGTGCTTGAGCGGAACGACAATTATTACGGCGACAAGGCCAAGCTCAACCGCGTCATTTACCGCTATATGAAGGAAAGTTCGGCCCAGCGGCTGGCGCTCGAAGCTGGTGATATCGACATCGCCCGCAATCTGGAGCCTGGCGATATCGACGCCGTTTCCAAGAATGCCGATCTCGCCACGACAAGTGCGCCGAAAGGCACGATCTACTATGTCAGCCTGAACAACAAGAACGAGAACCTGAAGAAGCCTGAAGTCCAGGAGGCTTTCAAGTATCTGGTCGATTACGATGCGATCGGCGCGACCTTGATCAAGGGCATCGGCGAGATCCACCAGACCTTCCTGCCGAAGGGTCAACTGGGCGCCCTGGATGAAAACCCCTACAAGCTCGACGTTGCCAAGGCCAAGGAGCTCCTTGCCAAGGCCGGCCTCCCGGACGGGTTCTCGGTTACGATGGATGTGCGCAACACGCAGCCGGTGACCGGTATAGCTGAATCCATGCAGCAGACGCTGGCGCAGGCCGGCGTCAAGCTGGAAATCATTCCGGGTGACGGCAAGCAGACGCTGACCAAATATCGCGCTCGCACCCACGACATCTATATTGGTAACTGGGGATCGGATTATTTCGATCCGAACTCCAATGCCGATACCTTCACGAGTAATCCTGATAATTCGGATGCGGGCACGGTGAAGACACTCGCCTGGCGCAACACCTGGGAAGCGCCGGAACTCGATAAGCAAACCAAGGCGGCCTTGCTTGAACGCGACAACGCCAAGCGCGCCGCAATGTATGAGGATATCCAGAAGAAGTTCCTTGCCAACAGCCCCTTCGTCATCATCTTCCAGCAGACCGAGGTGGCCGGTTATCGGAAGAATCTGAAGGAGTTCAAACTGGGTCCGAGCTTCGATACCAACTTCGTCGGCCCGATCGCCAAGGAATAATCCGGCAGGATTAGCGGCGTGAGCACCATCGAAACCACACGGGAGGCGCGGCCCCGCAAGGGCCGTGCCGGCGCCTTCGCCAAGGCTTTGGGGCGGTTCCTGTTCGCCGCCGTCACCACCTATCTCGGCCTACTGGCCGTCACCTTCTTCATCGGCCGAGTCGTACCGATCGATCCCGTGCTCGCCATTCTCGGCGACCGCGCTCCCACCCATGTCGTCGAGCGGGTGCGCCAGGAGATGGGTTTCAACCTGCCGCTCTATCAGCAGTTCTACATCTATATCAAAGGCGTCCTGTCCGGCGATTTCGGCAACTCGGTGCTGACGACCAATCCTGTCATGGTCGACATCCGCCGGGTCATGCCGGCGACGATCGAGCTCGCGACGTTGGGAACGCTAATCGGCGCCTGCGTCGGCGTGCCGCTTGGCGTTCTCGCCGCAGTGCGCCGCGGCAGCATCGCCGACCAGATCGTACGCGTCATTGGTCTCATCGGCTATTCGGTGCCGATCTTCTGGCTGGCGCTGATCTCCCTCGTCATCTTCTATGCGCAGCTGCGGTGGGTGGCTTTTCCCGGCCGAATCGACATCGTCTTCGAATATACCTTCACGCCGATCACCGGCTTCTATCTTCTGGACAGCGCCTGGCAGGGGCAATGGGATGTCTTCTATGACGTCGTCCGCCACATCATCCTTCCCGCGTCCCTGCTCGGCTATTTTTCGCTTGCCTATATCAGCCGCATGACGCGCAGTTTCATGCTGAACGAGCTTTCGCAGGAATATATCGTCGCCGCGCGTGCCAAAGGTCTTTCGGAAACACGGGTGATCTGGGGCCATGCGCTGCGCAATGCCGCCGTGCCGCTCGTCACCGTCATCGCGCTTTCCTATGCCGGGCTGCTCGAAGGATCGGTGCTGACCGAGACCGTATTTTCCTGGCCGGGCATCGGGCTCTACATCACCAATTCGCTGCAGAACGCCGATATGAACGCCGTGCTCGGCGGCACGATCGTCATCGGGACGATCTTCATCGGCATCAATCTTCTGTCTGATCTTCTCTACCGGACGCTCGATCCGAGGACGCGAAACCGATGACGGCTCCTGCCAGCCCCTCTCCTGCGATGAGCCGCCGCGAATGGCTGCTTTCCGACCGGCCGCAATCGCGAAGGCAGGCCCGTCTCGGCCGCGCTTACGTCACCTGGCGGCAGTTCACGGCCAACAGGCTTGCCGTCGTCGGCCTGCTGATCATCGTCGCCCTGCTCCTCGTCGCCGCGTTCGCGGATCTCCTCGCCACGCACAACCCCGTCGTCGGCGATCTCCGCAATGCCCGCCTGCTGCCGCCGGGAACGAGCGGCTACCTGCTCGGCACGGATGATCAGGGCCGCGACATCTATTCACGGCTGATCTATGGATCGCGATTGACCCTGTTCGTAGTCGTGCTCGTCGCCATCATCTCCGCGCCGATCGGGCTGATCGTCGGCACGGTCTCAGGTTATGCCGGAGGCTGGGTAGATGCGACCCTGATGCGCATCACCGATATCTTTCTTGCCTTTCCGAAGTTGGTTTTGGCGCTCGCCTTCGTCGCCGCGCTCGGCCCCGGCATCCAGAACGCGGTCATCGCCATCGCCATCACCTCCTGGCCCCCCTATGCCCGCATCGCTCGGGCCGAGACGCTGACGGTCCGGCGTTCCGACTACATTGCGGCGGTGAAGCTGATGGGCGCCTCGCCTTTCCGCATCATCGTGCGCCATGTCATGCCGCTCTGCATTTCCTCGCTGATCGTGCGCGTGACGCTCGATATGGCCGGCATCATTCTGACAGCGGCCGGCCTCGGCTTTCTGGGTCTCGGCGCACAGCCGCCGCTGCCGGAATGGGGCGCGATGATCGCCTCGGGCCGGCGCTTCATTCTGGATCAGTGGTGGGTCGCGGCCATGCCCGGCATCGCCATTCTCATCGTCAGTCTCGGTTTTAATCTCTTAGGCGACGGCCTGCGCGATGCGCTCGATCCGAAGGAGAGCGGCCGATGACGACGCTTCTGACTGTCGACAAGCTCAAGGTCAGTTACCCCACCCGCACCGGCCTGATCGAGGCCGTGCGCGGCGTCTCCTTCACGCTCGGCAGAGAAAGGCTCGGCATCGTCGGCGAATCCGGCTCCGGCAAGTCGCAGACCGGCCGGGCGATCATGGGGCTGACGCCGAAACACGGGATCGTCACGGCCGACAGGCTCGATTTCAGCGGCATCGATCTCCTCAAGGCATCCGCCGGCGAAAGGCGCAGGTTGCGCGGCAAGCGCATCGCCATGATCCTGCAGGATCCGAAATATTCGCTCGACCCAGTCATGACGATCGGACGGCAGATCTGCGAAACGCTGCGCACCCATGAGAAGATCGGCAAAGCGGAAGCGCGCGAACGGGCGCTCGCCATGCTGGAAGCGGTGCAGATCCGCGATCCCAAACGCGTCTTCGACCTGCACCCGCACGAAGTTTCGGGCGGCATGGGACAGCGCGCCATGATCGCCATGATGCTGATTGCCGGGCCTGAACTGCTGATTGCCGACGAACCGACTTCGGCGCTCGACGTGACGGTGCAGCTCGATGTGCTGCGGATCATGGACAGGCTGGTCTCTGAGCGCGGAATGGGGCTGATCTTCGTTTCCCATGATCTGAGGCTGGTCTCTTCCTTCTGCGACCGGGTCATCGTCATGTATGCCGGCAAGATCGTCGAAGAGCTGGCGGCTGCCGATCTCAAACATGCGCAGCATCCCTATACCAGGGGACTGCTGAACTGCATGCCGGAAATCGGCGCGAACCGCCATCCGCTGCCGGTGCTCGACCGCAAGCCGGAGTGGGCGGCATGAGCGCAGCCCTCCACGTCGACAATCTCAGTGTCGCCTACGATGATTTTCATGCGCTGAAGGATGTCAGCATCAGCGTCGAGCGCGGTGAATCTTTCGGCCTCGTCGGTGAATCCGGGTCGGGCAAATCGACCTTGCTGCGCGCCGTTGCCGGACTTGCGCCCATCAGCGGCGGCGCGGTCCGCATCGACGGCGAAGAGTTGAAGGGTTCGAAGCGCAGCAAGGCCTTCTATCGGCGCGTGCAGATGGTCTTCCAGGATCCCTACGGCTCGCTGCATCCGCGCCAGACGATCGATCGGTTGCTGCTCGAACCGCTTGCGATCCACGCCGTTACCGACAGCGACAAGCGTATTGCCCGCGCGCTCGACGAAGTCGGTCTCGGCAATGGTTTCCGTTTCCGCTATCCGCATCAGCTTTCCGGTGGTCAGCGACAGCGTGTGGCGATCGCCAGGGCGCTGATCGTGCAACCGTCGATCCTGCTGCTCGACGAGCCGACATCGGCGCTCGACGCCTCGGTGCAGGCGGAGGTGCTGAACCTGCTCGAACAGATACGCCGCGACCGCAAGCTCACTTTCGTCATGGTCAGCCATGACCTCGGCGTCATCACCCATATGTGCGAAAGGCTCGCGGTGATGCGCAGCGGCGATGTCGTCGAACGATTGAGCTCGGAAGAGCTGGCGCGGGGCGCGGTCAAGGAGGATTACACGAAAAATCTGATGATCGCGAGCAAGGGTTTCGTCAAAGCCTAAAGGTAATCATTTCAAGCCATTGAAAAGAAAAGGCCGGTGGGGGCGTTAAGGATAATGTTCCCTTAAAAGACGACCATTCGACTAGACTATTGACAGCCGCCGCGCTTCTGTCATGATCCTGTTAACGATTGTTAGCTTTCGTGATCGATGGAGGTCGAGGCATGTTCTTTCTCGGTGGGATGACCATGGGCTATCTCGATCCTCCCGTAAAAGCCGATCGCAAGGAACAGATCACGGTCTCCATACCGGCGGAACAGAACCGGCGCCTGATCGGGACCGAGACCTCCGATCTGCAGCAGAACGAGAACGCCATCGAGCGCTCCTTGATCTGGGCATGGCGCACGCTCTGCTAAAGAGCGGTTGAATTTTCTCTTCCGCCCGCTCTGGAAGGAAATTTATCTCTACCTACCTGATAGGGAATAAGAAATATAACAGCGAGCCGCACAACCGGCCGCACGAGAACAACGGAGGCGACACATGGCAGAGCTGGGTATTTCGCATACTCACGTGAACCACTATGGTTCGGTAGCCACCAAGAAGCCGCACGCGACGCGCCACAGGCTTCAGACGGTGCTCCATGGGACGATCTTCACCGCGGCATTCCTGTTCGTGGTGGCAATGGTCTGCGGCGTCCTCGGATAGTCGGCAGATGATAGGCCTCGGCACGTGCCGGGGCCGCCTGCGCCTCATGCGGCGCGTTACCTCGCTCGGGGCAAGCCCGATCAAAGCGCAGCCAGACCATGATCTGGCGAACCATCCTCCTATCGACAAGCCGCGGCCGGGCCGCAAGGTTGCGACATGCACGGCGCTCTGCCTTGCGCAGCAAGCGCGCCGGCCCGCTCGGCTCACCATTCTTGACTTGAATTATCGCGATAGTGTCCAACTTTTCGCCATGGTTTTGCGGAGAGGGTATTGATCGACCTTCAGGCCGCGCTGGACCAAGGCTAGGCCCGGTTACATCGCTTGCCCAGACGTCATTCACCCGGCTTCATCGATCTTCGAAGAATCGGGCCCCGTTCATGTAGCAGTCATGATAAGCAGTGCAAAAGGCTGAGCAAAACAGCCATAACTTTGTTTGGATCCAGAACCGAACCCATGTCTATTGCCAATCTTTCTCCGAGCCTTCCGCGCGAATCCGATACGAAGCAGATTGATCACAATGATTCGATCCGCTCGACCTATCTTTCCATCGAGGACATCAAGGCGATGGGCGAAGCGGTCGTCGTCAACGGCGTCGACAAGCTGCCGGCTTTCGCACCCTTTGATTTCTTCGCGCGCCACAAGGAAAACGAGAAGGAAATTCTGCGCGTCTACCGCACCACGGCAACCGACGTCGAGGCCGGAGAGACGATCACGCCGGCGGCGGAATGGCTGCTGGACAATCACTACATCGTCGAAGAGGCGATCCAGGAGGTGCGGCGCGACTTTCCCCGCCGCTTCTACCGCGAACTGCCGACGATGCGTGTCGGCGGCGTCGACATTCCGCGCACACTGGTGCTTGCCTGGCTCTACGTCGCCCATACCCACAGCACGATCTCGCAGGAAAGCCTGACGGCGCTGGTCGACGGCTTCCAGAGCAGGGAGACGCTGAGGATCGGTGAACTCTGGGCCCTGCCCTCGCTGGTGCGCTATGTGCTGGTGGAAAACCTTCGCCGCATTTCGAGCCGTGTCGAAGCCAGCCGCCGCCTGCGCCGGCGCGCCAATGAGGCGGCCGACGAATTGGTGCGCCTGACCGATCCGGCCAAGGCGGCCGCCTATCTGAAGACGCTGGAACCGCTTGCCGAAGATAATACCTTCTCAACGCAGTTCCTCTATCGCCTGCGTGACGGCTCACAGACGTCGAGTCTGGCGATCACCTGGCTCGATGAACGCCTGGAAGAGCTCGGTCGCAACACCGAAGAGGCGACGACGGCCGAACACAGCCGTCTCTCTTCCGGCAACGTGACGATGGGCAACATCATCCGTAGCCTGCGCGAGATCGACGATACCGAATGGTCGGTCTGGGTCGAACAGGTCAGCCATGTCGACAAGCTGCTCTGGGAGCATTCGGATTACGGCATCCTCGATTCCGGTTCACGAAACAAATACCGCAAGCAGATCGAGAAACTGGCCAAGCGCTCGCCGCTGACCGAAATGCAAATCGCCCAGCTGGCGCTCGACATGACCGAGGCCGCCAAGGCCTCCGACGAGCCGCAGCCACATGAGCCGAATGTCGGTGGCTTCTTGTCCGGCGCGCAACGGCCGAAGCTCGAGGCGCGGGCGAATTATCGCCCGACGATCACCCAGCACTTCGTGCGCGCCGTGCGCCGGTTCAACTGGCTGTCGATCGCGCTACCCGTCATGCTGCTGACGATCATCGCCATGGCGATCGTCGGCAGGTTCATGGCAAGTGCCGGAATGGGCGCCATTGAAATCGCAATCCTGCTGATCATGTTCTCATTGCCGGCCTCGGAGGGCGCAACAGGTCTCTTTAATACCCTGCTGTCCTTCTTCGTCACCCCGGCCCGCCTCGTCGGCTACGAGTTCAAGGAAGGCATTCCGGAGGACGCGCGCACGCTGCTCGTGGTGCCCTGCCTTATCTCGAACCGCGACAGCGTCGACGATCAGGTGCGCAATCTCGAAGTTCATTATCTCGCCAATCCGCGTGGAGAGATTTATTTCGCGATGCTCAGCGATTGGCCCGACAGCGATGCCGAGGAAACGCCTGCCGATCTCGAGGTTCTCGACTATGCAAGACGCGAGATCGCCAATCTTTCCGCCCGCTATGCCTATGACGGCAAGACGCGTTTCTACCTGCTGCATCGCCGCCGCCTCTACAATCCCTCGGAAGGTGTGTGGATGGGCTGGGAGCGCAAGCGCGGCAAGCTGCATGAGCTGAACATGCTGCTGCGCGGCGACCGCGACACGACCTATCTGCCCGGCGCCAACACCGTGCCGGCCAATGTGCAATATGTCATGACGCTCGATGCCGACACACGCCTGATGCGCGATGCCGTGACCAAGCTCGTTGGCAAGCTCTATCATCCGATCAACCGCCCGGTCATCAATCCGAAGACCGGCCGCGTCGAAAGCGGCTATGGCGTGCTGCAGCCGCGCGTGACGCCGTCGCTGACCACGGGCAAGGATGCCTCGGTCTTCCAGCGCGTCTTCTCGATCAACCGAGGCCTCGACCCCTATGTCTTCACGGTGTCCGACGTCTATCAGGATCTCGCCGGCGAAGGCACGTTCACCGGCAAGGGCCTCTATCATGTCGATGCTTTCGAAGCCTCGCTGAAGGGCCGCATCGAGGAGAACTCGGTGCTCAGCCACGACCTTCTCGAAGGCTCGATGGCGCGCTGTGCGCTCGTTACCGATCTCGAATTGGTCGAGGATTTCCCGATCCGCTATGAGGTGGAGACCTCGCGCCAGCATCGTTGGGCGCGCGGCGACTGGCAGCTCCTGCCCTATATGTTCAATCCGAAATACGGCGTTACGGCCCTTGGCCGCTGGAAGATGTTCGATAATCTTCGCCGCTCGCTGACGCCGATCGCATGGTTCTTCGCCTCCGTGCTCGGCTGGTATTTCATGGGTCCGCTCGGCGCGCTCGTCTGGCAGATTCTCTTGATCTTCTGCCTGTTCGTGGCGCCGACGCTGTCGCTCATCAACGGCATCATCCCGCGCACCAGCGATATCGTCGCCCGAGCCCATCTCTATACGGTCTGGTCGGATATCACCGCCGCCAATGCGCAGGTCGCATTGCGGATCGTCTTCATCGCCGATTCGGCGGCGATGATGGCGGATGCGATCGGCCGGTCGCTCTACCGGCTGTTCGTCAGCCGCAAGCTGATGCTGCAGTGGCGGACCGCCGCCAGCGTCCAGGCAGGCGGCCAAGGCACACTCGCCTCTTATTACAGGCAGATGTGGCATGCGCCGGTACTGGCGCTGCTGGCGCTCGGTTTCGCAGCCCTTCCCGGCGGCAACGCTTTCCTCGTCGGCATCCCCTTCGCGCTTTTATGGATTCTCTCGCCTGTCGTCGCCTGGTATGTCAGCCAGTCGGCCGAGACCGAGGACCGGCTCGAGGTCGCCGATTCCGTATCGAGCGAGCTGCGCAAGATCGCCCGGCGCACCTGGCGTTATTTCGAGACCTTCACCACCCCCGAGCAGAATTATCTGCCGCCGGACAATATCCAGGAAACGCCGCACGTCATCGTGGCGGCGCGCACGTCGCCGACCAATATCGGCGTCTATCTGCTCTCCGTCGTTTCTGGCCGGCATTTCGGCTGGTTCTCCTTTGAGGAGACGCTCGAACGGCTGGAGCAGACGATCGCGACGATCGATAAGATGGAGAAGTTCCGCGGCCACCTGTTTAACTGGTATCACACCGATACGCTGCAAACGCTCGGGCCGCGTTACGTCTCTGCCGTCGACAGCGGCAATCTCGCCGGCCACCTCATTGCGATTTCCTCGGCCTGCCGCAACTGGGCTGAGGCGCCGTCGGCCCACATGCAGGGCAATCTCGACGGCGTCGGCGACACCGCCGGCATCCTCGGCGAAGTGCTGGCGGACCTGCCCGACGACCGCAAGACCGTGCGCCCGTTGCGCCGGCGCCTGGAAGAACGCATCGTCGGCTTCCAGAATGCGCTTGCCGCCGTCAAGCGCGAGCACGAGTTCGCCTCGATCCGCATCATCAACCTCGCCGTTCTCGCACGCGACATCGAAAAGCTCGCCGCCAATCTCGACCATGAGGTCAAGTCGAAGCAGAGCGAAGAGGTCACCCAATGGGCGGCGTCGCTGGTCAAGGTCTGCGAGGCGCATATATCAGACAGCACCTTCGATCTCTCCAAGGTCGATGCCCTCAGGCCGCGCCTGGTGGCGTTGCGCGACAAGGCCCGCGATCTCGCCTTCTCGATGGATTTCGGCTTCCTGTTCCGGCCGGAACGGCGCCTGCTGTCGATCGGCTACCGCGTCGAAAGCGGCGAACTCGACCAGGCCTGCTACGACCTTCTCGCCTCGGAATGCCGCCTGACCAGCCTCTTCGGCATCGCCAAGGGCGACCTGCCGACGGAACACTGGTATCGTCTGGGCCGCCAGGTCGTGCCGGTGGGTTCACGCGGCGCGCTGGTCTCCTGGTCCGGCTCGATGTTCGAATATCTGATGCCGCCGCTCGTCATGCAGGAGCGTGGCGGGGGTATTCTCAATCAGACGAACAATCTGGTCGTCATCGAGCAGATGAATTATGCCCGCAAGCTCGGTATCCCGTGGGGCATTTCGGAAGCGGCCTTCAATGCCCGCGACCATAACCTCAATTACCAGTACACGAATTTCGGCGTGCCGACGCTCGGTCTCAAGCGCGGCCTCGGCCACAATGCCGTCATCGCCCCCTATGCTTCGCTGCTGGCCAGCCAGTACGACCCGCCGGGCGCGCTCGAAAACCTGCAGAGGCTGCGCAAGGTCGGCGCACTCGGCAAGTTCGGCTTCCACGACGCGGTCGATTTCACGCCGACGCGCGTGCCGGAAGGCAAGAAATGCGCGGTGGTCTACAATTATTATGCCCACCATCACGGCATGTCGATCGCAGCCGTTGCAAACGTCGCCTTCAACGGACATCTGCGCGAACTCTTCCACTCCGACCCGGTGATCGAGGCGGCGGAGCTTCTGCTGCAGGAAAAGGCGCCGCGCGACATTCCCGTCATGAGCGGCAAACATGAATCCGATACGCCGGCCAGCATCCAGGACGATCTCATGCGGCCGGAAATCAGGAAGATCAGCGATCCCCTTTCGCGCGACCGCGAGCTCGTCTTCCTGTCGAACGGCCATTATTCCATGATGCTGACGGCGACGGGCGCCGGTTATTCCCGCTGGAACGGCCTTTCCGTTTCCCGCTGGAAAGCCGATCCGACCGAAGACCGCTGGGGCACCTTCATCTTCCTGCGCGATACCGCCACCAACGAATGGTGGTCGGCGACGGCGGAGCCGAAGGGTGTCGAGGGCGAAAAGATCAAGGTCGAATTCGCCGACGAAAAGGCGCAGTTCACCAAGACGGTCGGCGAGCTGACGAGCGAGGTGGAGTGCATCATCGCCACCGAGCACGATGCCGAAGCCCGTCGTGTCACCCTGCTCAACATGGGAACGGAAGATCGTTTCATCGAAGTCACGTCCTATCTCGAACCGGTGATCACCTCGGATGATACCGACAGCGCGCATCCGGCATTCGCCCGCATGTTCGTCAAGACCGAGATCGGCAAGCGCGGCGACGTCATCCGCGCCGAACGCAACAAGCGTGATCCGAACGAGCCGAACATCAGCCTCGCACATCTGATCGTCGACAATGCCGGCGACACCCGTCACACCGAATTCGAAACCGATCGGCGCAAGTTCATCGGTCGCGGCCGCAGCCTCGCCGACGCGGCGGCGTTCGATCCGGGTGCGACACTTTCCGGTAGCGACGGCTTCACGCTTGATCCCGTGATGTCGTTGCGCCGCACCGTGCGGGTGCCGGCCGGCAAGAAGGTCAGCGTGTTCTTCTGGACGATTGCCGCGCCAAGCCGCGACGAGGTCGACAAGGCGGTCAACCGCTATCGTCATCCCGACGCCTTCAACCACGAGCTCGTCCAGGCCTGGACGCGCACGCAGGTGCAGATGCGCCATGTCGGCGTCACCTCGCAGCAGGCGGCAGCGTTCCAGCATCTCGGCCGCTACCTCGTCTATCCCGACATGCAGTTGCGCAAGGATGAGGCGACGGTCGAGGCCGGCCTGCAATCGCAATCGGCGCTCTGGCCGCTGGCGATCTCCGGCGACTTCCCGATCTTCACGTTGCGAGTCGACGACGACATGGATCTCGACATCGCCCGCGAGGCACTGCTGGCGCAGGAATACCTGCGCTCGCGTGGCGTCACCGCAGATCTCGTCATCATGAACGAACGCGCTTCTTCCTATGCGCAGGACATGCAACACGCGCTCGACGCCATGTGCGAGAATGTACGCCGCATGGGTCAGGCCGACGGCTTGCGCCAGCATATTTTCGCGGTTCGCAAGGACCTGATGGAGGAAAACACCTATAAGGCATTGATCGCGGCTTCCCGCGTCACCCTGCATGCGAAGAACGGCAAGGTGGTCGACCAGATCAACCGCGCTGTCGCCCTCTTTGCGCCGTCAAAGGATGAACTGCAGGAGATGGAGCGCGCCGAGCGCAACAGGGCGCCGGTCAAGCGCATCGCGCCGGTGCCGCCGCCCGTGGTGCCGGCCGTTGCCATCGAGGAGGAAGGCGACCTCGACTTCTGGAATGGCATTGGAGGCTTTGCGCGCGACGGCCGCGAATATGTCGTTCGCCTGCCGGGCGGTCATGCGACGCCGCAGCCTTGGATCAACGTCATTTCCAACGACAGGTTCGGTTTCCACGTGTCGGCTGAAGGCGCAGGTTTCACCTGGAGCGTCAACTCGCGCGATTATCAGCTGACGTCCTGGTCGAACGATGCGGTGATCAACCGGTCGGGCGAGGCCTTCTATCTCGCCGATCTCGAAAGCGGCGCCGTCATTACACCGTTCGCAGCGCTTTCGCGTCGGCCGGATATCCGCTTCGAAGCCCGCCACGGACTCGGCTATTCGGTCTTCTCCACCGTTCAGCACGAGATTGCGCTCGAGCTGACGCAGACGATCGACCGCGAGAAGCCGGTGAAACTGCAGCGCCTGCGCCTGCGCAACACCGGTTCGACCGGCCGCAAGCTGCGTCTCTACGGTTACGTCGAATGGGTTCTTGGCAGCAACCCGGGACGCACTGCGCCCTTCATTCTGTCGAGCCATGACGAGGAGACGGGGGCGCTGTTTGCCACCAATCCTTACAGCATCGATTTTTCCAACCGAACCGCCTTCTTCGCGGCGAGCGAGACGCTTTCAAGTTTCTCGGCAAGCCGGCGCGAATTTATCGGCAAGGCTGGCACGATCCAGATGCCTCAGGCCGTCACCTCCGCAGCCCCGCTTTCCGGCATCACCGAGCTCGATGGCGATCCGGCCGCGGCTCTGGCGATCGACATCGAACTCGGGGCCGGCGAAGAGCGCGACGTCACCTTCTTGCTCGGCGATACGCCGACGGAGGAAGAAGCGCGCGCCTTGATCGCCGAGATCCGCAAGTCTTCGTTCGACGATGCGGTCGAGGCAAACCGCGCCTTCTGGCGGGATTTCACCGGCAGGCTGCAGATCTCCACGCCAGATCGCGGGATGAACAATCTCGTCAACACCTGGCTGCCCTATCAGAGCCTCGGCTGCCGCATCATGGCCCGCACCGCCTTCTACCAAGCAAGCGGCGCCTTCGGTTTCCGCGACCAGTTGCAGGATACGCTGGCCTTCCTGATGCACGAACCGTCGATCGCCCGGCGTCAGATTCTGAATGCCGCCTCACGGCAGTTCCGCGAAGGTGATGTTCAGCATTGGTGGCTGCCGGGAACGGGTGCGGGCGTTCGCACCTTGATTTCGGACGACGTCGTCTGGCTGAGCTACGCGATCCACCATTATTGCAGCGTCACCGGCGACAAGACCGTGCTCGACGAGGAGCTTGCCTTTCTGGAAGGACCCGCTCTCCTCGAAGGTCAGCACGACTCGTTCTACAAGCCGGAGATTTCGGAGGACAAGGCGAGCGTCTACGAACATGCGGCCCTGGCGCTCGATCTCGCCATCGCCCGCAAGGGCGCAAACGGTCTGCCGCTGTTCCTCGGCGGCGACTGGAACGACGGCATGAACCGCGTCGGCATCGGCGGGCGCGGCACCAGCGTCTGGCTTGGCTGGTTCCTGGCGGGTGCATTGCGCGCCTTCATTCCCTATGCCGAAGAGCGCGGCGATTCGGCCCGAGTGGACCTCTGGTCCGCCCATCTCGCCGAATTGAAGAAGGCGCTCGAAACTGCGGCGTGGGACGGCAGCTACTATCGCCGCGGCACATTCGACGACGGCGCGCTGCTCGGCTCCAAGGAGAGCCCGGAATGCCGGATCGACTCGATCGCACAATCCTGGAGCGTTCTGTCCGGCGAAGGCGACCCGGCTCGTGCCGGAAAGGCGATGGATGCCGTGCTCGACCAACTGGTCGATGAGGAGGCGCGCATCATCCGACTGTTCACGCCGCCTTTCGTCAATTCCGCCAGGGATCCCGGTTACATCAAGGCCTATCCGCCGGGCGTGCGTGAAAACGGCGGGCAATATACCCATGCCGCGACCTGGGTGGTGATGGCGCTTGCGGAACTGAAGCGGGGCGACGACGCGCTGCGCTGCTTCCAGATCCTCAATCCGATCACGCATGCGCTCGACAAGGCTTCGGCCGAACAATACCGGGTCGAACCCTATGTCGTGGCAGCTGACGTCTATGGGCATGAGCCTTATACGTCGCGCGGCGGCTGGACCTGGTATACCGGATCGGCCGGCTGGCTCTACCGAGCCGCCGTCGAGGGCATTCTGGGGATCCGGTTGAAGGACGGCCGGCTCCATGTGCGTCCGTCGCTTCCGTCGGAATGGGACGGTTTTGCGGCGGAGGTGGAGCGGGGCGGCGTCAAATACCGCATTTCGGTCTCAAAAGCGTCCAATGCCAGCGGCTACACTCTGTCGATCAACGGCAGCGAAGTCACCGATCCCGAAGAGGGATATCCGCTCGGATAACAGCGTTCTCCACGCTGAAGAACACGGCGATTCGCGACGGCCAAAAGGGAACCCTTTTGGCCGTCGTCGCGTTTGCAAAACCGGACAACAGGAGAAACCCATATGGCAAGCACGCTGACCGAAGCCATCGGCACCGAGCGCAGTTCCTCATCCGCAGCTGCGACGGGGCGCGATACAAGGCTTGACGTGCTGCGTGGCCTGGCCCTGATCATGATTTTCATCAATCATGTGCCCGGACAGATCTTCGAATATGTGACGACGAAGAATTTTGGTTTTTCCGACGCCGCCGAGGCCTTCGTCCTGATCTCCGGCATCGCCGTCGGTCTCGCCTATGGTTCCCGCTTCAAGCCGGGCGGCCGCATCAAGACGGCGATCAAGGCGGCGCGGCGTGCCTTCACGCTCTACCTTGCGCATATGATCACCACCTTCATGACGCTGGCGCTCTTCATCTGTGGTGCCTGGCTGTTCCACCGGCCGGGGCTGCTGGTCGAGATCAACATCCTGGCGGTTCTGATGAACCTGAAGGAAGGCATTCCGGCGCTGCTGCTGCTCGGCCACCAGATCGGCTACAACAATATCCTGCCGATGTATGGCGCATTGTTGCTGATGGTGCCGATCATCCTGCTCCTCAACGAGCGAAGCCCGCTTCTGGCGCTCGCGGTTTCCGGCACGGTCTGGCTGCTGGCCGGCATTTACGAAGTGGCCCCGCACAATTTGCTGATAGAGGGCTACTGGTTCCTCAATCCGCTCTCCTGGCAGTTCCTGTTTTCGATTGGCATAATTTCGATCCTGCATATCAAGCGCGGCGGCACGATCCCGCGGCATCCGTTGTTGTTTGCGGCTGCCGCCTTCTATGTCCTGCTGTCCTTCGTCTGGGTAACCGGCCATCTCTGGATTTTCGGTAATTCGCTGGCAGCGCTTGGCCTGCCCACCGTCATCACTGGTTTCGACAAGACTTTCCTGTCGCTGCCGCGGCTGCTGCATGTGCTGGCGCTAACCTATCTCATCATCAGCATCCCGGCGTTCTCCCGCATCCTGCGGCGCCCCGCCGACCACCCGCTGACGATCCTCGGCCGCCATTCGCTGAACATCTTCGTCGCCGGCACGATCCTCGCCATGATCGGCCAGGTCGTGCTCTATATCACCAACAAGGATCCGCTGGTCGGCCCGTTCTTCGTCATCGCGGGCATTGCGACGCAATTCGCCTATGCCTATTATCTCGAGCACAAGCGCCAGCTGGGCAAAATCAGGCACAAGCTCGTGACGGAGATTGCCGCCGTCCCTGTGCCTGTGCGGGTCGGCGGAGCGGCAAATACCTATCGCCGCACCAATCGGAAATAGGTCCACCGGTCTGATTGAACGGCCGCGGGCTTAGCGGCGTCCCGAAAGCAGCGCCTTTCGCGCGTCTGAAAAGACGCGCTGCGCTGTAATGCCGCCGGCTCAACTTTTATGAACGAGAATATTCACTAGCCGGTCGAAAGGATCGCGCACGTAGAAGCGCCTGACGCCCCAGGGCTCGTCGGCCGGACCGTATTCGATCGGAATGCCGGCGCCAGACATCGCCTCGAAAGCAGCATCGAGATCATCCACCTCGATGGAGAGATCGGGCACCGGAGTCCCGGAACCGCCTTGGCTGGCGACACTGAGCTGAACCTTCATGGAAGTATTCGCGCCGAACGTGACGATCCAGCCGAGATCCATCATCAGATCGAGCCCGAGAATATCCTGATAGAAGCGTTTGGCGGCCGTGAGGTCGGGCGCCTGGATATTGGCAACGATGCGCAGGACTTTCATGCCGCTCTCCTGAGTATCGGGTAAGGACAAGAATTTAGAGGGGATCGGCAGCGCGATCAATCAGTCCCGCCGCCAGACACGTAGTGCCTCTGACGACATCCCCTGCGCCGCCTTCTGTCTCTACCCTTGCCTGGTAGGGGGTGGCCGGCGGGATAGAGGGAGCTACGCGGCCTTCCGCTCCCCAAGATAAACAAAAGGCCGGAAGAGCGCCTGCCCTTCCGGCCTTTTCCTGTAACCCGAAGCGCTCAGGCGGCTTCGGTGGTGTGGGCCTTGCGGACTTCCTCGTCCGTCAGGATGCCGCTGGCGCGCAGCAGCGCGGCGAAGCGGCCGTTGCTGTGGCTGAGCTCATCGAAGCCGCCCTGCTCGACGACACGTCCATCATCGAGGAAGAGCACCATATCGGCTTCGCGGACCGTCGAGAGGCGGTGGGCGATGATGAAGGTGGTGCGGTTCTGCCGCAGATTGTCGATCGCGGCCTTGACGCGCGCTTCGGTCTCGACGTCGAGCGCCGAGGTCGCTTCATCGAGCACCAGGATCGGCGCATCCTTGAGGATGGCGCGGGCGATCGCAATGCGCTGGCGTTCACCACCGGAGAGCTTGTTGCCGCGTTCGCCGACATGGGTATCGTAACGATCTTCACGGGTCTCGATGAAATCGGCCGCGGCGGCGGCTTCGGCAGCACGGCGCATGTCCTCCTCGCTCGCACCTTCGCGGCCGAGGCGGATATTGTCGCTGATGGAACGATTCAGCAGGCCCGCATCCTGGAAGACGGTAGCGATATGGCGACGGAGCGACTTTCGGGTCACCTTGGTGATATCGGTGCCGTCGACGAGGATCTGGCCGCCCTGCGGGTCGTAGACGCGCTGCAGCAGGTTGACCAGTGTCGTCTTGCCGGCGCCGGTCGGGCCGACGATGGCGACCGTCTGGCCTGCCTTCACCGAGAAGGAGACATTGTGCAGGCCCTGCGAGCTGTTGCCGAAGCCGAAGGAGACGTCGCGGAATTCAACCGCACCCTTGACGTTCTTGATCTCACCATTGCCGGCCGGCTCTTCACGATCGCGCACTGAATCCTCAAGCGTATAGAAATCCTGCAGCTTGGAGCGGGCCTCGAAGATCTGCGTAGCGAACTGACGCATCAGGTCGAGACGGGCAATCAGCAGGTTGGCAAAGCCGATGAAGGCAATGACGTCACCGACGCGCAGCTGGCCGGACTGAACGAGCATCGTGCCGATGATCAGAACCACCATCATCGCAATGGTCGAAGCCATGCGGTTCAGCGCGCTGGCAAGCGCCCACCAGTCGAGCACCGGATACTGCGCTTCGAGCAGCCGGTCAGCAAAAGATTTCAATGCCTTGGTTTCAGCTTCGATGCGGTTGTAGCTATGCAGAACGGAGACATTGCTGATCGAGTCGCTGACATGCGAGAAGACGGTATGGTAGTGGTTTTCGACCGAAGCCTGGCCATCCTTGGTGCGGCTCATGACCACGCGGCCGATCAGCCAATAGGCGATGCCAAGCACGATCAGCACGGCGGAGAGGCGCAAGTCCATCGATATTGCGGTCGGCACCAGCAGAGCCAGCGCAATGACCGTTGACAAGTGGTTGCGCATGAACTCAAGCCAGAGGCCGAACAGCGTCTCGCAGGCCCGCAGCAGCGTATGCAGCGCGTTGGAGGTGCCGCGCTGATGGTGCCAGGCAAGCGGCATGGAAATGATGCGCCCGAAGGCTTCCGTCAGCAGCGTTGCCCGCCGGCCATGGGCAAGCCGGTCGGCCTCGCGGGATACCAGAACGAAGGCGACAGTATTGAACACGGCGAAACCAGCCCACATGAAGAGGATGGGTTTGACTTCGCCCTTGCCCGATATCGCATCGATGATGCGACCGAACAGGATCGGTTCCGCAATGGTGATGGTCGCCAGAACAATGTTGGCGATAACGACTAGGGATACGCGGAGCTTGTAAGCGCCAAGATAGCGCAGAGCTCTTGCATAGACCTTGAATAGCGACACGTCTAACCTCTTGTGCATCTGCGAAAACGGGAATGGTGGGATGCTACAAAAGGCTACCTGAACCGGCGATTAACGGAGTATTCGGGATTCAGTCCGCCGGGTGGTAACTTGATCGCACGATCGCATCTGCGATGAAATTGAAGCTGCCTCAATAGGATAGAACAGAGCGACGTTCTCCGGGCTCATCAGATTTTTCGGCAGCGGGGTCTGGCGCCGGAATTCCACCATGATTATATCTCGCAACAATTTGCGCTTGCATTTTAATCAATGTTTAGCGCAGCATTAAATTAGAGACTGCATTTTCTGCAGAAGACCGTTACGCGACCAATCTGAACAGCCGCCAACGGCCTGCGGGCATCTAGTCCGGACAAAGGCGCTATTTGTGAATATTAATTCTTTAATTCAATTGCTTGTAATTCTGGAAGAGTGCCCAAATCCGGACGCCGTCGTCACCGAACTCGAGCAGGCGCTCCACGGTTCCGGTTTCGAATATTACGGTCTGCTGCGACATTTGCAGCAAGGCCCGGCGCAGCAGAATATCGAATTGCGCGCCGCCCCGCTTGCCGGCCGCTGGCCGGAACAATGGCTACAGATATATGCCGCAAAAAAATATGTCCGGATCGATCCGATGGTGCGTTTTCTCGCGCATGCGCAACGGCCTTTCCGCTGGCGGGAGAGCATGGCAGCCTTCGACGGTGACGTGCATCAGCGCCGCATGGAGCAGATGATGGTCGATGCCTTCGGCCACGGATTGGAGGACGGCTATCTCTTTCCGATTCATGGGCGCAACGGCATTCTCGGCAGCCTCAGCCTCGGCGGCAAGCCGATCGATCTGTCGCCGGTGGAAATCGCGCTGCTGGAGGCCGTGGCGCGCAAGACCTTCTGGCGATTACTCGACCTGAAAGGCGAGGCCGAGGCGCTGGAAACGGTGCTGCCGACCGAGACGCCGCTGA
Source organism: Rhizobium sp. L9 (assembly GCF_002531885.1). NCBI lineage: Bacteria > Pseudomonadati > Pseudomonadota > Alphaproteobacteria > Hyphomicrobiales > Rhizobiaceae > Rhizobium > Rhizobium sp. L9. Next base: position 176,504 of record NZ_NWSZ01000006.1, read on the forward strand.
CGCGGCGCGAGATGGAAATCCTCCACTATCTCGCCGAAGGCATGACGTCGATGGAGATCAGCAAAATGCTGAAGATCTCAAACCATACCGTTGACTGGTATATGAACGGTCTGCAGGCCAAGCTGAAGGCAAAGAACAGGCAGCAGGCAGTGGCGCTTGCCTTCCGCCACGGTCTGTTAAGCTAGGCTTTTCCTTATCCACTCCGTCGAAATCGCTGCATACTGACGGTCGACATGCGCTGCATGGCGAGAAAGTGCGTTTCGCAGTCGCAAGAGAAATTGAACTTCCCGTGACAAGAAGTTAAGAATTTTCTTCGCGGGTGCAGCATGCCCGTGTCTGAACGACGGAGGAGACCGTTTTGCCCATATCCAAGATACTCGTTGCTAACCGCTCCGAAATAGCCATTCGCGTGTTCCGCGCGGCCAACGAGCTTGGAATAAAAACGGTGGCGATCTGGGCGGAAGAGGACAAGCTGGCGCTGCACCGCTTCAAGGCGGACGAGAGCTATCAGGTCGGCCGCGGCCCGCATCTTGCCCGCGATCTCGGGCCGATCGAAAGCTATCTGTCGATCGACGAGGTGATCCGCGTCGCCAAGCTTTCCGGTGCCGACGCCATCCATCCGGGCTACGGCCTCTTGTCGGAAAGCCCGGAATTCGTCGATGCCTGCAACAAGGCCGGCATCATCTTCATCGGCCCGAAGGCCGATACGATGCGCCAGCTCGGCAACAAGGTGGCGGCGCGTAATCTGGCGATCTCCGTCGGCGTGCCGGTCGTGCCGGCGACCGAACCGCTGCCGGACGATTTGCAGGAAGTCGCCAGAATGGCCGCCGAGATCGGCTATCCCGTCATGCTGAAGGCCTCTTGGGGCGGCGGCGGTCGCGGCATGCGCGTCATCCGTTCCGAGGCCGATCTCGCCAAGGAAGTGACGGAAGCCAAGCGCGAGGCAATGGCCGCCTTCGGCAAGGATGAGGTCTATCTCGAAAAGCTCGTCGAGCGCGCTCGCCACGTCGAAAGCCAGATCCTCGGCGACACCCACGGCAATGTCGTGCATCTCTTCGAGCGCGACTGTTCCGTTCAGCGCCGCAATCAGAAGGTCGTCGAGCGCGCGCCGGCACCCTATCTCACCGAAGCGCAGCGCCAGGAACTCGCCGCCTATTCGCTGAAGATCGCAGAGGCGACGAACTATATCGGAGCCGGCACCGTCGAATATCTGATGGATGCCGATACTGGCAAATTCTACTTCATCGAAGTCAATCCGCGCATCCAGGTCGAGCACACGGTGACCGAAGTCGTCACCGGCATCGATATCGTCAAGGCGCAGATCCACATCCTCGACGGCTATGCGATCGGCACGCCGCAATCCGGCGTGCCGAAGCAGGAAGAGATCCGTCTCAACGGTCACGCCCTGCAGTGCCGCGTGACGACGGAAGATCCGGAGCATAATTTCATTCCGGATTACGGCCGCATCACCGCCTATCGCTCGGCCTCCGGCTTCGGTATTCGCCTCGACGGCGGCACCTCCTATTCCGGCGCCATCATCACCCGCTATTACGATCCGCTGCTCGTCAAGGTCACGGCCTGGGCGCCGAACCCGCTGGAAGCCATTTCCCGCATGGACCGGGCGCTGCGCGAATTCCGCATCCGAGGTGTGGCCACCAATCTGACCTTCCTCGAAGCGATCATCGGCCATCCGAAATTCCGCGACAACAGCTACACCACCCGCTTCATCGACACGACGCCGGAACTCTTCCAGCAGGTCAAGCGCCAGGACCGCGCGACGAAACTCCTGACCTATCTCGCCGACGTCACCGTCAACGGCCATCCCGAGGCCAAGGACAGGCCGAAGCCGCAGGAAAACGCCGCCAAGCCGGTGGTGCCCTATGCCAATGGCAACGGGGTGAAGGACGGCACGAAGCAGCTTCTCGACACGCTTGGGCCGAAGAAGTTCGGCGAGTGGATGCGCAATGAGAAGCGGGTGCTTCTGACCGACACGACGATGCGCGACGGCCACCAGTCGCTGCTCGCCACCCGCATGCGCACCTATGACATTGCCCGCATTGCCGGCACCTATGCGCATGCGCTGCCGAACCTGCTCTCGCTCGAATGCTGGGGCGGCGCCACCTTCGACGTCTCGATGCGATTCCTCACGGAAGATCCGTGGGAGCGGTTGGCGCTGATCCGCGAGGGGGCGCCGAACCTGCTCCTGCAGATGCTGCTGCGCGGCGCCAACGGCGTCGGCTACACCAACTATCCCGACAATGTCGTCAAATACTTCGTCCGCCAGGCCGCCAAGGGCGGCATCGATCTCTTCCGCGTCTTCGACTGCCTGAACTGGGTGGAGAATATGCGGGTATCGATGGATGCCATTGCCGAGGAGAACAAGCTCTGCGAAGCGGCGATCTGCTATACTGGCGACATCCTGAATTCGGCGCGGCCGAAATACGACCTGAAGTACTATACCGGCCTTGCCGTCGAGCTCGAAAAGGCCGGCGCCCATATCATCGCTGTGAAGGACATGGCGGGCCTGTTGAAGCCTGCGGCGGCGAAAGTTTTGTTCAAGGCGCTGCGCGAGGCGACCGGTCTGCCGATCCACTTCCACACGCATGATACCTCAGGCATTGCGGCGGCGACCGTTCTTGCCGCGGTCGAAGCCGGCGTCGATGCCGTCGATGCGGCGATGGATGCGCTGTCCGGCAATACCTCGCAGCCCTGTCTCGGCTCCATCGTCGAGGCACTCTCCGGCTCCGAGCGCGACCCCGGCCTCGATCCGGAATGGATCCGCCGCATCTCCTTCTATTGGGAAGCGGTGCGCAACCAGTATGCCGCCTTCGAAAGCGATCTCAAAGGGCCAGCCTCCGAAGTCTATCTCCACGAGATGCCTGGCGGCCAGTTCACCAACCTGAAGGAGCAGGCCCGCTCGCTGGGGCTCGAAACCCGCTGGCACCAAGTGGCGCAGGCCTATGCCGACGCCAACCAGATGTTCGGCGACATCGTCAAGGTGACGCCCTCCTCGAAGGTGGTCGGCGACATGGCGCTGATGATGGTCTCCCAGGACCTGACCGTTGCCGATGTCGTCAGCCCCGACCGCGAGGTTTCCTTCCCGGAATCAGTGGTGTCGATGCTGAAGGGCGATCTCGGCCAGCCACCGTCTGGATGGCCGGAAGCGCTGCAGAAGAAGGCATTGAAGGGCGAAAAACCCTATACGGTGCGTCCGGGCTCACTGCTGAAGGAAGCCGATCTCGATGCGGAACGCAAGGTCATCGAGAAGAAGCTGGAGCGCGAGGTCAGCGACTTCGAATTCGCTTCCTATCTGATGTATCCGAAGGTCTTCACCGACTTTGCGCTTGCCTCCGATACCTACGGCCCGGTTTCGGTACTGCCGACGCCCGCCTATTTCTACGGGTTGGCGGACGGCGAGGAACTGTTTGCAGATATCGAGAAGGGCAAGACGCTCGTTATCGTCAACCAGGCGATGAGCGCAACCGACAGCCAGGGCATGGTCACCGTCTTCTTCGAGCTCAACGGCCAGCCGCGCCGCATCAAGGTGCCCGATCGGGCCCATGGGGCGACCGGGGCGGCCGTGCGCCGCAAGGCCGAGGTCGGCAACGCCGCCCATGTCGGCGCGCCGATGCCCGGCGTCATCAGCCGCGTCTTCGCCTCGCCGGGCCAGGCCATCAGCGCCGGTGACGTGCTTGTCTCCATCGAGGCGATGAAGATGGAAACCGCGATCCACGCCGAAAAGGACGGCACCATTGCCGAAGTGCTGGTCAAAGCCGGCGACCAGATCGACGCGAAGGATCTGCTGGTGGTTTACGGCGGATGAGCAAACGGCACGCAAGGTTTCGTCCGCCCGTCCTTGCCAAGTCGGGCTGATCACCCGATTGTGTAGAGCCAGGCTGTTAAAAGGCCGGCTTTTTCGAAAAGCAAATGGCCTCCTCGCCTTGCCCGGCGGGGAGGCTTTTTCGTAGACTTGCCTGCCTGCCTCTCCCAAGATCAATCAGGAAACAATTTCATGAGCAAATTGAAGATCGCTGTCATTGTCGGAAGCACTCGTATTGGCCGTTTCGCCGAACATCCAGCAAAATGGATTGCCGGGCTCGTCGGCCAACGCTCCGATCTGGAAGTCGAGGTTCTCGATCTTCTCGACTATCCCATGCATTTCTTCGGCGAAGAGCGCGCCACCACGGCGGAAAGCGACACCGCCGAGCGCTGGAAGAAGAAGCTGCGCGAATTTGACGGCTACATATTCACCGTTGCCGAGTACAATCATGCGCCGACGGCGGTTCTGAAGAACGCTATTGATCTCGGCGAATTCATTCAGAAGCCAGTCGCCTTCGTCGGTTACGGCGGCGTTGGCGGTGCGCGCGCCGTCGAGCAGCTTCGGCTGATCTTCGTGGAAATGGGCGCCGCCTCGGTGAAAACGGGCGTGCACATCGCTTTCAGCGAATATCTGAGCGTGCTCAAGGAAGGCAAGAGCCTTGGCGATTACCCGCACCTCAACGAGGCGGCCAAGAACCAGCTCGATCAGCTCGTGTGGTGGGGCAATGCGTTGAAGGCGGCGCGTTCGGTCGTCACCTCGGCCTGAGGCAGGCCTCTTAAATCAAAAGCGTCTCACGTGAATCACGATTCACGTGAGACAGTTCAGATGTCGTATGTATGGGCGGCGTTGATCGTCGAGATGAAGCGCTTGGTACGCTCGCGCTTAGGCGCGCTGAAAATAGCTTTCGCACTGCCGGTTTCGACCACGCTCCCGGCTTCCAGGAAGACGACGTCGTTGGCGATTTTCGAGGCGAGTCGGAGATCATGGGTGGCCATGACCATCGTCGTGCCTTCGCGGGCAAGCTGGCCCAGCACATCGACCACCTCCGCCGAAAGTTCCGGATCGAGCGCCGAGGTCGGCTCATCGCAGAGAAGCACCCGCGGCGACGGCGCAAGCGCCCGAGCGATTGCCACGCGTTGCTGCTGACCACCCGATAAGGTCGAAGGCCAGGCATCGGTCTTGTGTGCCATTCCGACCTTGGTCAGCAGTTCCATGGCGCGTTCGCGCGATTTCGCCTTCGGCCATTTTAGCACCGTGACCAGACCTTCCATGACGTTTTCGATCGCGGTCTGATGCGGGAAGAGCTGGAAGTTCTGGAAGACCATGCCGGTCTGACGACGGATTTTCTGGATCGCCTGCCATCCCAAGCGTTTGCCGGGCGCGAAGGAAAGCTCTTCCTCACCGAGGCGGATCGCGCCTGATGTCGGGATTTCGAGCAGGTTGATGCAGCGCAGTAGCGTGCTCTTGCCACCACCGGACGGCCCGACGAGCGCGGTGACGCTGCCCTCGGGAATGCGGATGCTGATATCCTTCAGAATGACGGCATCGCCGAAGCGCTTTTCGATGTTGGAAAGCTCGATCATGCGTTTGCCTCCAGCATGCCGCCATAACGCGCGAAACGGCGTTCCAGCCGCACCTGCAGCTGCGAGAGGACGGAGCTGAGGACGAGATAGATCAGCGCCGCCTCGATATAGAGGATCAGCGGCTCGTAGGTGGTGGCGACGATGCGTTGTGCCGCCTGGAAGAGCTCCGGCACGGTGATGGCGGCGGCAAGCGAGGTATCCTTGACCAGCGAGATGAAGGTGTTCGACAGAGGCGGCACGGCGACGCGGCCTGCCTGCGGCAGGATCGTCCGGCTCATCGCCTGGCGCCAGCTCATGCCGATCGAATAGGCCGCTTCCCACTGGCCCTTCGGCACGGAGGAGATGACCGCGCGGATGATTTCGGAGCTGTAGGCGCCGATATTCAGGGTAAAGCCGATCAGGGCGGCAGGAAAGGCGTCGAGCAGGATGCCGATGCTCGGCAGCCCGTAAAAGATCACGAAGAGCTGGACGAGCAGCGGCGTGCCGCGAATGACCCAGACATAGAAACGGGCAATCGCCGCGACGGGCGTCGGGCCGAAAAGGCGGGCGATCGCCGTGATCAGTCCGAGGATCAGACCAAAGACGAAGGAGAGCAGCGTCAGTGGAATGGTGAAGATCAATCCCGCCCAGAGGAGCGAGGGAAGCGATTCCGCCATCAGTTGGAGCCAGTGCGGCAAGGGATATTCCCTCTCGTCGGTTGAGCAGCAATACTTCGAAATACCCCTCCCCAACCGCTTCCCACAAGGGGCAGGGACTTAATCTGCCTCCCGCGCTGCATGAAATGACCACCGAACTGCAAGTCGGGACGTCTATTTTGAGGTGAGGCGGTCTCCCGGCCAAAGCCCCTCCCCCTTGTGGGGAGGGAGGGGAGTTTTTTAGACGAAGCTTACTTCGAGACGTCCTGGCCGAAATATTTGTCGGCGATCTTCTTGTAGGTGCCGTCGGCCTTGATATCGGCGAGCGCCTTGTTGATCACTTCCAGCAGTTCCGGCTCGTTCTTGCGGATGATGATGCCGGAGTAATCGGCATTTTCCTGCTCGGCGGCGATCTTTACCGGCGCGTCCGGCTTGTGCTTCTTGAAGTCGAGGAAGGAGAGGCTGTCGTTGATCGTCGCATCGGCGCGTTTGGTCAGCACAAGCTGGATCGACTGGTCGAAACCATCGGTGCCCACGAGTTCGGCGCCGGATTCGGAAGCGATCTTGCCGAAGTTGCTGGTCAGCGACTGCGCTGATTTCTTGCCCTTCAGGTCGGCGAAGGTCTTGATGCTGTCGTCGCCGTCGCGGACGATCAGCACGGCCTTGGAAGCGATATAGGGCTCGGAGAAATCATATTTCTGCTTGCGGGCTTCGGTGATGCCGACCTGATTGATGACAGTGTCGTAACGCTTGGCGTCGAGGCCGGCGATGAGGCCGTCCCACTTGCCTTCGACGAACTCGGCCTTGACGCCGAGCTTGGCGGCGATGGCTTCGCCGATCTCCACGTCGAAGCCGACGAGCTTGCCGCTTTCGTCATGATAGGTGAAGGGCGCATAGGTGCCCTCGGTGCCGATCCTGAAGACGCCGGCCGATTTGATGGCGGCGAGGTTTTCGCCCGCATGGGCGGGCAGGAGGGCTGCGGCCTGAATAAGGGCAGCGGCGGCGACGGTTTTCAACCAGTTCATTGTTCTATCCATCCTTGGGAGGTTGCGATCGGATGAGCGATACTTTGCAGAAAACTAGGGCGCCGGAAGCGTAGAAAACTGCGAATAAAAGCGGCAACTGCGAATATTTTTCTCAAGCCGTCTTCTGAAGCATCAATTCCATGGAAACGGGCATCACACCGCGGCCCGGCGGCGCAGCCTTTCGCTGACGATGGTGATCAAACCGGCGCCGAGGATCATCGCCGCGCCGCCGACGACATTCGGCGGTGGGATATCGCCCCAGATCAGATAGCCGAGGACGAAGGCCCAGACGAGAGACGTATATTCGAACGGCGCAAGCACGGAGACGGGTGCTTGTCGCATTCCCTCGAAGAGGGCGAACTGCGCACAGCCGGCGACTACGCCGGTTGCGATGAGAAGCCCCAACTGCGTCATGTCGGGTGTCTGCCAAGTGTAAGGAACGGCAATGCCCGTCATGGCGAGGAAAAAGACGTTCGAAACCGCAAGCTGGACGATGGTCTTTTCGTGCAGCGAGGTCTTGCGCAGCAGCACCATGGCCGCCGCCCAGAGGACCGCCGCCTGTAGCGCCAGATACACGGGCCAGGAAACGGTGAGACCGATCGGGTCGCAGGCGATGAGCACGCCGACGAAACCGACGCCAACGGCCAGCCATCGCGCTGGCATGACGTCCTCCTTCAGAACGAAGCATGCAAGCAAGGTGCCGACGATGGGTGCGGCGTAATAAAGCGTGGTGACTTCGGCCAGTTGCAGGCGGCTTGCGGCGGAGTAGTAGGAAAGCCAGGCGCAAAGGAGAAGGATACTGCGGGCAATCATTGGTTTTATGATCGGCGATGTCATTGTCTGACGGATGAGCCTGACGCGACCATAGGCGAGACAACCGAGCAGGATCGTAAGGCTGCGAAAAAACAGGATCTGCCAGACGGGAATGCTTGAAGTCAGGATCTTGATGATCGCATCATGGAACGTGAACGCCATGTAGGCGAGGCTCGTGAGCAGAATGCCCAGGCTGACGGGATTTTTCACGGGGACGCACCAGGGGGCGGGTTTGCCGGCGGGAATCGGGAATAGTGAATCGATAATCCTGCCTACTGGGCCGGTCAATAGTAAGTTCGCCCGGTGGTGGCGCTTTGTATCACCGCGTCAGAAAACGTGTGATCGCGCATATTGCCTGCACGGTCGTAAACGGTTATGCACGTTGTCCATACTTCACACGCAGATTCGGCAGGAACATGCAGGATTTTCTGTTACGAGAGCGCCAAGGCGTCATTTCCGAACGGCTGCGGCTGAATGGCCGCGTGCTGGCGGCGGAACTTGCGCTCGAATTCGGCGTCTCCGAGGATACGGTGCGGCGCGACCTGCGTGAGATGGCGGCGGCGGGCCTCTGCGAGCGGGTCTATGGGGGCGCGCTGCCGGTTTCGCCGGCGCATGGAAGCCTGACGCAGCGCACGGGATTTGCCGCCGACCGCAAGCAGGCCTTGGCGCGGGCTGCCGCGAAGCAGATCACTGCCGGTTCGTGCGTGTTCTTCGATGCCGGCAGCACCAATCTGGCGATTGCCAACGCCCTGCCTGCCGAACTTGAACTGACGGCTGCGACCAATGCGCCGGTGATTGCCGCAGCGCTGATCGACAAGCCCGCCGTCAACGTCATCCTGATCGGCGGCATGATGGACCGGCAGACAGGTGGAGCGCTCGGCGCAAAGGCCTTGCGGGATATGGAGCAGATTTCGCCCGATCTCTGCATTCTCGGCGCCTGCGGCATCGATCTCGAGGCCGGCATCACCACCTTCGGATTCGAGGATGCGGAATTCAAGCGGTTTGCAACATCGAGAAGCAAAAGGGTTATGGCGGCGGTAACTTCGGAGAAATTCGGCACGGCTGCGCCCCACAGCATCCTTCCGGTTGCGCATTGCGAATGCCTGGTCGTCGAGCACGATGCCGATCCCGCCATTCTTGCGGGTTATCGCGAGCGCGGCTGCCGGACCGTCATCGCCGAAAAAACGAACTGAGCCGTCGTCACGGAGTTTAGAAAAAGCGGGCGCTCCCAAGCCCGTTAGCGAGGAAAGACCGAAAATGGACAGTCATGTGAATGCGCCGTCGGGGGTCCGCAGCGGCTTCATTACCAGAAGCAGGGCAGCGGTTTCCCTGCTCTTTCTCATGAACGGCTTTGTCGTCGGCTGCTGGGCACCGAAGATTCCGGATTTTGCCGAGCGTCTCGGGCTGAGCAAGTTCGAGCTTGGGCTGATGATCATCGTCTTCGGTGTCGGCTCGCTGGTCATGATGCCGATCGCCGGCGCGCAGATCGCCAGGCACGGCTCTCGCGTCGTTGTACGGGCAACCGCCGTCTGCGTGCTGCCGCTGCTCCTGGCTCTGACGCTCGCGCCGAATGTGTTTACCGCGGCAATCTCGCTCTTCCTGTTCGGCGGCTTCATCGGCGCCATGGATGTGGCGATGAACGCCAATGCGGTGTCCGTCGAAAAATCCATGCGGCGGGCCATCATGTCATCCTGCCATGCTTTCTGGAGCCTCGGCGGCTTGATCGGCTCGGGCCTCGGCGGCATCGTGATTGCCAAACTCGGCGTTCTCGGCCATGCCCAGCTCGCGACTGCGCTGGCGGCGATCTTCCTCGCTGTCGCCTGGCCGATGATCCTTGCGGATCCACCCCATCCCGATGCGAAAAAGGAGAAGACGAGGCTGCCGATGGTGCCGCTGCCGTGGCTGCTCGGCTTGATGGCGCTGTTCTCCATGGTGCCGGAAGGCGCGGTTCTGGATTGGGGTGCGCTCTATCTCCGGCAGGACATGGATGCGTCGGTGGCGCTTTCCGGTCTCGGTTTCGCAGCCTTTTCGGCGACCATGGCGACCATGCGCTTTGCCGGCGACCTGGTGCGCGACCGCCTCGGAGGGGTCAAGACACTGCGCATCTGCACGCTCTTTGCCATCGTCGGCATGTTGCTTGCGAGCCTTGCGCCGGACGCTGAGATCGCCATTCTGGGCTTTGCGCTTTGCGGCATCGGCATTTCAAACATGGTGCCGATCGCTTTCTCGGCTGCGGGCAATATACCCGGTCTCAAACCCGGCATCGGCATCTCGGTGGTTACGACGATGGGCTATTCCGGCATGCTGGTCGCGCCGTCGGTGATCGGCTTCGTTGCCGAACATATCGGCTTTGCCGTCGTCTTCATGGCGCTGCCGGTGCTGCTGCTGTTCGTTCTCATGTTCTCCAAGCTGGCCCATTATGCCGATGGGGTCTCCGGAGGCGGCCACTGAGCGCCTCCAAACAAAAGTGATATAGTCGGCGGTTGACAAGGAGCCGGGCTTGATCCACCTGAAAGGCACTGTTTCTAGGGGTGCAAGAACTCTGCATGTTGTCAGCCGCCGATTTTGATCCGAAACCGCGCCGCGCTTCCGTCGCCGTCAATGTCGGCGGCGTCATTGTCGGTGGTGGTGCGCCGATTGTCGTGCAATCGATGACGAATACGGATACCGCCGATATCGATTCGACCGTTGCGCAAGTCGCAGCCCTGCACCGGGCGGGTTCGGAACTGGTGCGTATCACCGTCGACCGCGACGAGAGTGCCGCCGCCGTGCCGAAAATCCGCGAGCGGCTGCTGCGGCTCGGCATGGACGTGCCGCTGATCGGCGACTTCCACTATATCGGCCACAAGCTGCTTGCCGATCATCCTGCCTGCGCCGAGGCGTTGGCGAAATACCGCATCAATCCCGGCAATGTCGGCTTCAAGGACAAGAAGGACAAACAGTTCGCCGAGATCATCGAGATGGCGATCCGCTTTGACAAGCCGGTACGCATCGGCGTCAACTGGGGCTCGCTCGATCAGGACCTGTTGACGGCGCTGATGGATCAGAATGCCGAGGCCGGCTCGCCGCTTTCGGCACGGCAGGTGACGCGCGAGGCGATCGTGCAGTCGGCGCTGCTGTCGGCCGCCCTTGCCGAGGAGATCGGCTTGCCGCGCAACCGCATCGTCTTGTCGGCCAAGGTCAGCCAGGTGCAGGACCTGATCGCCGTCAATTCCATGCTCGCCGAACGTTCCGATCACGCGCTGCATCTCGGCCTCACCGAAGCCGGCATGGGCAGCAAGGGCATCGTCGCTTCGTCGGCTGCCATGGGCTTCGTGCTGCAGCACGGCATCGGTGATACGATCCGCGTTTCGCTGACGCCCGAGCCGAACGGCGACCGTACCCGCGAGGTCCAGGTGGCGCAGGAAATCCTGCAGGTCATGGGCTTCCGGCAGTTCGTGCCGGTCGTCGCCGCCTGTCCCGGCTGCGGGCGCACGACCTCGACGGTCTTCCAGGAACTGGCCCAGAACATCCAGAACGACATCCGCAAGAACATGCCGGTTTGGCGCGAGAAATATCCCGGCGTCGAGGCGCTGAACGTCGCCGTCATGGGCTGCATTGTCAACGGACCGGGCGAAAGCAAACATGCCGACATCGGCATCTCGCTTCCCGGCACCGGCGAGACGCCGGCCGCTCCCGTTTTTATCGACGGCAAGAAGGCGCTGACACTGCGCGGCCCCAATATCGCCGCCGACTTCGAGGCGCTTGTCGTCGACTATATCGAGAAGCGCTTCGGCCGGCGGACGGCTGCGGAATGAAGGCCCGCGCGTTCGAATGAGCCGGTATTGGTCTGATAATGTCAGCAAGCTTCGGCCCTACGTCGCGGGGGAGCAGCCGCGTATTCCCGGCCTGGTCAAGCTCAATACCAATGAGAATCCATACGGGCCGTCCCCAAAGGCGATCGAGGCGATCAGGCAAGCGACAGACGACCGCCTGCGGCTCTACCCCGATCCCGCCGCCACCGAGTTGCGCGAGGCGATCGCCGCCCGTTTGGGGCTGACGAGCGAACAAGTGTTCGTCGGCAACGGCTCCGACGAGGTTCTCGCCCATACGTTCCAGGCGCTGCTGAACCACGATCTGCCGCTTCTCTATCCCGATGTGACTTACAGCTTCTATTCGACCTATAGCCTGCTATATGGCGTCGAGACTATCGAGATACCGCTCGACGATCGGTTCCGGATCCGGCTGTCCGATTACGACAGACCGTGCGGCGCGATCATCATCCCCAATCCGAACGCGCCGACGGGTATCGGCCTGCCGCGGACCGGGATCGAGACGCTTCTTGCTGCTCATCCGGATGCGGTAGTCGTGATCGACGAGGCCTATGTCGATTTCGGCGGCGAAAGCGCAGTGCCGCTCATTTCTCGCTATCCCAACCTTTTGGTCATCCAGACCTTGTCGAAATCTCGTTCGTTCGCAGGTCTGCGCGTTGGCTTCGCACTGGGGCACCGGGACCTGATCGAGGCGCTGGTGCGCGTCAAGGACAGCTTCAATTCCTATCCGCTCGATCGCCTGGCACAGGTCGGGGCGACGGCGGCGATCAGAGACGAGGCTTGGTTCGAGACATGCCGGCGGAAAATCATCGCCAGCCGGCAACGCCTCGTCCGGGAGCTTGAGGCACTGGATTTCGAGGTGCTGCCGTCGCAGGCGAATTTCATTTTTGCGAGGCACGCGAGCCGGCCGGGCGTTGCACTTCTGACCGAGCTGCGGGAGCGTGGCGTCCTCGTCCGGCGTTTCGCCGAGCCGCGCATTTCGGAATTCCTGCGCATCAGCATCGGCACCGACGAGGAATGCGCCCGCCTGGTTTCCGCCCTCAAGGAGATATTGGCGGCCTGACCTTCGCCTCAGCTCTTGCGGTCGGCGATGAAATGCGCAGCGGCGGTGAGGGTGGAGGCGCGCGCCCCGTAGGGGGCGAGCAGGTCCTCGGCATCGCGCACATGCCGGCGGAGCTCGGTCTCGGCCCATTCCATGCCGTGAAGCGCCACCAGCGTTCCCTTGCCGCGGGCCGCATCCTTGCCGGTCGCCTTGCCCATGGTCTCAGCATCCGAGGTCAGGTCGAGGATGTCGTCGGCGAGTTGGAAGGCGAGGCCGATCTTTTCGCCGAAGGCACGCAGGCGGCGGCGATCTTCGGGCGGGCTTGCCGCGATAATGGCGCCCGCCTCGCAGGCGAAGCGGATCAGCGCGCCTGTTTTCATCGCCTGCAGACGGATGATACCGGCTTCGTCGGGAGCCTGCTTTTCCGCCGCCAGATCGAGCGCCTGGCCGCCGGCCATGCCGCCGAGACCGGCTGCGCGGGCGAGCGCCAGCACCAACGCCGCTTTGCTCGTATCGGGAAGGGCGGTTTCCGGCGCGGCAACAATGTCGAAAGCATAGGTCAGCAGGCTGTCGCCGGCGAGGATCGCGGTGGCTTCATCGAACTTGACGTGCACTGTCGGTTTGCCGCGGCGCAGGTCGTCATCGTCCATGGCCGGCAGGTCGTCATGCACGAGAGAATAGCAGTGAACGCATTCGAGTGCGGCGCCGACCCGAAGGGCCGCCTGCACATCGCCGCCGAGAAGGGCCGCACTTTCGGCCACAAGGAATGGGCGCAATCGCTTGCCGCCATTCAGCACGGCATAATGCATGGCGCTGCGCAGGGTGTCAGGCCTGACGATTTCATCGGAAAGAGGGCTCGGCGAAAGCAATGTATCGAGCAGCGCCTCGATTTCGCGGGCGTTGTTGCTAAGCCTCGTCTCGAAAGTGTTCCGGTTCGCGTCCATGGGCGCTGTTTGGCATGGGGCATCGGGGCTTGCAACGGAATTGTCGATGACTGCCGCAAGATTTCCCTTGTCCTCTGGCATAAGCGGCTCACAGGCGTTATGAGAACGAAAGGGAGAGAAATGGGCTGGGGACATTGGACATAGCGACGGAGAGAGAGGATATCGCCGACATGCCGGCCCGTCGGCGATGGTTCGAAGATCGGCCTGTGCTGAGGTGCGTCGGTCTTGCCGTTCTGGCCGTGCTGATCCTTCCTTACGCGCTGATCTTCCTCTACCTGCTGCCCTTCATCCATCCCGTCTCGACGCTGATGCTGCGCGATCTGGTGCTGCTGCGCGGCTATGACCGCAGATGGGTGTCGTTGGATGAGATCTCTCCGGTCCTGGTGCAATCGGTGATGATGTCGGAAGACGGTCAATATTGCTTCCACGGCGGCGTCGACTGGGCAGAGATGCGGATGCTGGTCGAGGACACGCTGAAAGGTCAGGCGACACGCGGCGGCAGCACAATCCCGATGCAGACGGCCAAGAACCTCTTCCTCTGGAACAGCCGCTCCTTCGTGCGCAAGGCGATGGAGCTTCCCCTCGCCGTCACCACGGATTTCGTCCTGTCGAAACGGCGGCTGATGGAAATCTATCTCAATATCGCCGAATGGGGCCCCGGCATTTACGGCATCGAGGCCGCCGCCCAGCATCATTTCAAGGTGCCGGCCTCGAAGCTGACGCGACGCCAAGCATCGCTGCTTGCCGTTTCGCTCCCGAACCCGATCGACCGCAAGGCGGGCAAGCCCGGACGAGGCCTTCGCCGGCTTGCCGGCGTCATCGAGAGGCGTGCGCAGGGTTCGGGCGACTACATCAAGTGCATCTATGAATAAGATCACAACTTGTCATTAGAAGCGGTGGCCGTCATCTGACATTCTTGGTTCTGCCATATGGGCGAATGCAATCCAACCAGAGCCCCCGAGTCGCCCATGACCGCCCCGACCTTTTCTCCCGAACTTCTCCTTTACTCGAAGACGCACAATCAAAACCCACCTCCCCATCTCGGCAGCCGCTATCGCAGGATCGGCGGTTTCCTGCCCGAAGCCGGCAACACCATCGTCTGTCATCCCGAGAAAGGTTCAACGACGCTCACGGCACTGATCGAGGCGCGTGAAAAATATCTGGCGATGCCCGAGGCGTCGCAATTTCTCTTCACGCCGATCTCGAGCCTTCACATGACGCTTTTCGAATGCGTCATTGAGACCAGGCGCCGGCAGGACTGCTGGCCTGCAGACCTCCCTCTCGACACGCCGATCGACGACATGACCGCGCTGCTGGCCGCGCGTCTCGACAGTTTTTCGATGGCCGAGCCCTTCAATGTCGGGGTCATCGGTGCTCGTCCCTCGGGTCTGCTTGTCGATGGGGCGACGGAGAAGGACCGTAGGATCATGCGCGCCTGGCGCGACGCCTTTGCCGATCTTCCCGGCTATCGGCAGCCGAACCATGCGGACTACAAGTTCCACGTCACTTTCGCCTATCCTATCGACTGGCTGGAGGACGAAGCCCTGCCGCGCTGGCAGGCGATGCTCGACGACGTGGTCGAGGACGTCAGCCGCAAGGTCCCCGTTTTCGAGCTGACGCCACCGGCATTCTGCGTGTACGAGGACATGAACCATTTCCACGAACTGCTGATCTTCGATTTCGATGCCTGAACGGGAGAGGCCTATGGACAGACCGACGCTCTACATCGCCAACAAGAATTATTCTTCCTGGTCGTTCCGGCCGTGGATGGCGCTGACGAGCGCCGGCGTCGATTTCGAAGAAATCCTGATCCCTTTCGATGATGCGGGCGGCAATCCCAAGATCAAGGCGATATCGCCGAGTGGCCGGGTGCCGGTCCTGCAGCATGGCGCGTTGAAGATCTGGGAGTCGCTGGCGATCATCGAATATGCCGCCGAGCTTTATCCGGACGCCGGCCTTTGGCCGCGCGCCCGTGCCGAACGGGCACTCGCCCGTTCTGTTTCGATGGAAATGCTGTCCGGCTTCCGAGCCCTGCGCAATGCCTGCCCGATGAATATTCGCCGGCCGAAGGGGACGATCGCATTGCCTGACGACGTCGACGCCGATGTCAGCCGTATCGAGACGATCTGGCGAGACTTTCTGCAGAAATCCGGGGGACCGTTTCTCTTTGGGCGCTTCAGTGGCGCGGATGCGATGTTTGCGCCTGTGGTCAACCGGTTCGACGTCTATGATCTCGTCAACCGAAAGGATACACTCACCTACATGGAGACGATGAAGGCGCATCCGGCCTGGCGGAAATGGGAAGAGGCCGCCCGGGCCGAGCCTTGGATCGTGGCGGAAGACGAGGTCTGAGGCTCGAATCATCGGCCTCGCAAAAAATACGCATGGGGACTGGTCAAGGCCGCCCCTTGCATGTATAAGCGCGCAAAATTTCCGAAATCGCGACATGTCCGTTTCGGCCGCCAGTCTGGCCGTGGGAATGTTTTGCCCGCAAGTGGAGTAAGAAAAATGGCTGTACCGAAGAGAAAAACGAGCCCGTCCAAGCGCGGCATGCGCCGTTCGGCTGATGCGCTGAAAGCTCCGACCTACGTCGAAGACAAGAATTCCGGCGAACTGCGCCGCCCGCATCATATCGACCTGAAGACCGGCATGTATCGCGGCCGTCAGGTTCTGACGCCGAAGGAAGGCGCGTAATTTCCGACCGGCTCGTCCGATCGCAAGTTTCAAGGCCGGCTTCATGCCGGCCTTTTGCATTTCGGCAAGATAATATTTGCAACGACTTGCAGCAGGACGGCGGTTTGCGGCAGTATTCTTGCTGCGCAAGGAGATTGCCGATGGTAGCCGCAATGCCGCTGATGATTATTCCGTTTATTCTTTACAATCTGGCGATGCTCGGCCTGATGGGCGGCGGCGGCATCGCCGCCTTGCAGCATGACATCATCGTGCTGTCGATGCTCTCGGGCGCGATCTGGAGCATGGCGCTCGGCGATCTCTTCATTGTCGTTGCCCTCGTCGTGTTGTTCTTCGAAATCCTGAAAGCAACGCGAACCGGGCCTGGCAACCTCCTCAATCACATATTGTCGATGCTGGTCTTCATCGCCTTCCTGGTCGAGTTTCTGCTCGTCCAGGACGCTGCGACGCAGGTGTTCTTCATTTTGATGACGATCGCTCTGATCGATGTGATCGGCGGTTTTGCCGTTTCGATCCGGAGCGCCGGGCGGGATGTTTCGATCGGACTATAGGTTGTCGAGTTTGTTCTGGAGAGCGCGGAGCTGCTCCTTCAACTCGTCGATGTCCTTGGCCTCGGCCTTGCGGCTTTCCTTGGCCGCTGGCGGCGCCATGAATGGCGAAAACATCTGCATTGCCTGCTGAAACAGCTCGGTATTGCGGCGAACCTGGTCCTCGACCATCTGCATCGGCAATTGCAGGTTCTTGCCGAGCGGCGTCTCGCCAAAGGCGCGGTTTACCTGTTCGCGCATCTGGGCCTGCTGTTCGCTGAAGGCGCGCATCGAATGTTCGAGGAAGCTCGGCACGACCATCTGCATCTGGTCACCGTAATAGGTGATGAGCTGGCGCAGGAAGGAGATCGGAAGCAGCGTGTTGCCGGTTTTCGATTCCTGCTCGAAGATGATCTGCGTCAGCACTGAATGGGTGATGTCGTCCCCGCTTTTTGCGTCCTGGACGGTAAAGTCTTCGCCCTTCTTCACCATCTCCGCCAGATCTTCCAGCGTCACATAGGTGCTGGTGCCTGTATTGTACAGGCGGCGATTGGCGTATTTCTTGATGACAATCTGACCCTCATTCTTCGCCATATCAGTCTCCTGAACCCCCGTCTGATTTTGGATGTTCCTCCACTTCAGACTGTAAACGCAAAAGAAGGCCGGTGACAATCTCTTTGTGCGTTGCGGCAAACCTTTAGCAGATCAAACGAATCGGCCTTGACGGCTGCCGCCGAAAAATGGCGGCGACCGGTCTTCCCGTTTGACTTGTGCTCAAAGCTTTGCCAGTTTCCCCTTATGTAAGTAAGACGAAAAACGAGGAGCCACCCCATGAGCAATTCATCCATCGTCATCGCCAGCGCAGGTCGGACAGCAGTCGGCTCGTTCAACGGCGCTTTTGCAACGGTCCCCGCGCATGAACTCGGCGCGGCCGTCATCAAGGGCGCGCTCGCGCGTGCCGGTGTCGATGCCGGCGAGGTGGATGAGGTGATCCTCGGCCAGGTGCTGGCCGCGGGTGAAGGCCAGAACCCGGCCCGCCAGGCGGCGATCAAGGCCGGTATTCCCAAGGAGGCAACGGCCTGGGGCGTCAACCAGCTTTGCGGCTCGGGCCTGCGCGCCGTCGCGCTCGGAATGCAGCAGATTGCCACCGGCGATGCCAGCATCATCGTTGCCGGCGGCCAGGAATCCATGTCGATGGCGCCGCATGCTGCGCATTTGCGCAGCGGCACGAAGATGGGCGACATGAAGATGGTCGACACGATGATCAAGGACGGCCTGACCGACGCTTTTCACGGTTACCATATGGGCATCACCGCCGAGAATATCGCACGGCAGTGGCAGCTGTCGCGCGATGACCAGGATCAGTTCGCCGTCGCCTCGCAGAACAAGGCTGAGGCCGCGCAGAAGGCTGGCCGCTTCACCGACGAGATCATTCCCTACGTTATCCAGACGCGTAAGGGCGACGTGACCGTCGATTCCGACGAATATATCCGCCACGGCGCGACGCTTGAGGCGATGGGCAAGCTTCGTCCGGCCTTCGACAAGGAAGGCACGGTTACCGCCGCCAATGCCTCCGGCCTCAACGACGGCGCTGCCGCCGCCGTGCTGATGAGCGAGGCGGAAGCGGCGCGGCGCGGCATTCAGCCGCTTGCCCGAATCGTTTCCTGGGCAACGGCGGGCGTCGATCCGTCCATCATGGGTACCGGCCCGATCCCGGCATCGCGCAAGGCGCTCGAAAAGGCCGGCTGGTCTGTGAACGATCTCGATCTCGTCG
Source organism: Rhizobium sp. L9 (assembly GCF_002531885.1). Classification (NCBI taxonomy): domain Bacteria; kingdom Pseudomonadati; phylum Pseudomonadota; class Alphaproteobacteria; order Hyphomicrobiales; family Rhizobiaceae; genus Rhizobium; species Rhizobium sp. L9. The sequence goes on from NZ_NWSZ01000006.1 coordinate 195,170, forward strand.
AGGCCAACGAAGCCTTCGCGGCACAGGCTTGCGCTGTCAGTAAGGATCTCGGCTGGGATCCGTCGATCGTCAACGTCAATGGCGGGGCGATTGCGATCGGCCATCCGATCGGCGCCTCCGGCGCGCGCATTCTCAACACCCTGCTGTTCGAGATGAAGCGCCGCGGCGCGAAGAAGGGCCTCGCCACGCTTTGCATCGGCGGCGGCATGGGCGTCGCCATGTGCTTTGAAGCACCTTAAACAGCATATCCGTCATTGATTAAATGCCGCCACGAGCAGGCGAAAACACAGAGGGGAGCGGAACATGAGCAGAGTGGCTCTGGTCACCGGAGGTACACGCGGCATCGGCGCAGCGATATCCATGGCGCTGAAAAATGCCGGCTACAGGGTTGCGGCCACTTATGCCGGTAATGACGAGAAGGCTCATGCCTTTCATGACGTCACCGGCGTTGCGGTATTCAAATGGGATGTTTCGGACTACGCTGCCTGCGGTGAAGGGATCACCAAGGTCGAACGCGAGATCGGGCCGGTCGAAATCCTCGTCAACAATGCCGGCATCACCCGCGACGCGATGTTCCACAAGATGACGCCGCAGCAGTGGCACGAGGTGATCAGCACCAATCTGACCGGCCTGTTCAACATGACGCATCAGGTCTGGAGCGGCATGCGCGACCGCAGCTTCGGCCGCATCGTCAATATCTCGTCGATCAACGGCCAGAAGGGCCAGATGGGCCAGGCGAACTATTCGGCGGCCAAGGCGGGCGATCTCGGCTTTACCAAGGCGCTTGCTCAGGAAGGGGCGGCGAAAAACATTACCGTCAATGCCATCTGCCCCGGTTATATCGGAACGGAAATGGTGCTTGCCGTGCCGGAGAAGGTACTGAATGAACGCATCATTCCGCAGATCCCGGTCGGCCGGCTCGGCGAGCCCGAAGAAATTGCCCGCTGCGTCACCTTCCTCGTCTCCGACGATGCTGGTTTCATCACCGGTTCGACGCTGACGGCCAATGGTGGGCAATTCTTCGTTTAAGACAGGACGAACGTTTGTTGATTTGCAAAGGCGCGTTGCAGGACGCGCCTTTGCTTTTGTTCGGGAGGTCAGAAGCGCTTGCCGGTGTTCCGGTCTCGCTGAACCCGAATCTTGACAGGCACTCGCTGCCGCGAGCGATCTCCGCTGCGAAGAGCTGAGACCGCGGATGTCAGGAAAGCCGCGGCAACGAGAATGGCGACGGTGGAATTCAGGACAATCTGGTCCATGCAAATATTCCTTTCAGTGCCTTGGGCGATGGTACCTGCCCTGCGCTCACGAAGGAAATATGCGCCAAGCTAGTGGGCGCCGGTAGATTTGACTTTCACGACCGTTCGTCAACGTCACATTGACGAACGCGCCGGCAAAGAAAACGGGCGCCGAAGCGCCCGTTGGGAGTCCGATATGACTTGTCGGTCAGTAGCGGCAACGAGCCTCGTAGCGGCGGCCGTAGCGGTCGCGATAGATGCAGTAGCCGCGGCGTTCGACCGACTGGCCGATGAGGGCGCCGGTCAGACCGCCGGCAACCGCGCCGACAGCGGCACCACCCCAGCTGTTGGTGACCGCGCCGCCGATGACCGCACCGGTGCCGGCGCCGATCGCCGTGCCCTGTTCGGTCGCCGTGCAGGATGCGAGAGCGCCCACGAGCGCGCCGATAAGAACAATCTTCTTCATCATGTCGTAACTCCCCAAGTTGTCGGGCTTTAAATGCGGCCCATTAGTACAAGGATAATGATAATGACGAGAACTAGCCCCAAACCGCCGGAAGGTCCATAGCCCCAGCCACGGCTATAACCCCAGTTTGGCAGAGCTCCGATCAAGAGCAGAATGAGGATAACGAGAAGTATCGTGCCAAGCATGGTGTTTTTCCTTCATTTCATCCGCAATCTGGATGGACAAGAAACACGCATTGGCGATTTTTGTTCCCGGTTGGGCGCGTAAATTAGCACGCAAGGCGATTCATGGTTTGTGATCCGTCACCCCTCACAAACCGTCCGTATGGTTAAAAAAGCGTTTAAATACAATATGTTGCGGTGAACAAAGCAGGAAGGTCTCGATGTCTCCGATTCGTCGGTGATTCGTTCCGTTTTTGATCGATCCCACTGGGCAAGCGGGTCCGGCTTAACGCTGTGTGAATTTGCTCGCCGGAAGATTAACACCGACGTGACGAGACCTCGCCGCCTGCCCCGCATCTAGCGGCAGAACATGGCGACGCCACCAGATCTGGCCGTGAACGAAAGGGGAAAGCCGAGCAGTCGGCGATTCGTCGCTGATTTGTTCCGTATTTGATCGAGACGTTAATTTCGACGCATTTTTCACTTGGCAGAAAGCGTATGCCAGACCTCCGGCACGGTCACAAAATACCAACAGGAGAGAGTTCCGCGATTCAGCATTTAGTAGGAAAAAGTGATTCAAAATCAATACTTAGCCGTGAACAAAAGCTGAATCAATAGGAGTCAGCGATTCGTCTCTGATTCGTTCTCACGCTGTTCCGAATTGGAAATACGCACCGTCGAGACGACTCGCACAGGTCGCAATCCCCGACGCATTTTGAAATCTGCCCTTGCGTTTGCGGCGGTAGCTGTCCATGTGTTCTGTGCCTCCATCGAGATGGCAAAATTTTTCCCGGGGCGCGCCTGCCTCACTTGCATGGACCATGACTCTGACTTCGCAGCCGATGATTCTGAGCGGGCGCGGTGTGACCGCGGTGCTTGGACCAACCAATACCGGCAAGACCCATTATGCCATCGAGCGCATGGTCGCACACGGGACCGGCGTGATCGGCCTGCCCCTCAGGCTCCTGGCCCGCGAGGTCTATACGCGGGTGGTGGAGAAGGTCGGCTTGCAGAACGTGGCGCTGGTCACCGGCGAAGAAAAGATTTCGCCGCCCAATGCGCGTTTTTCCGTCTGCACTGTCGAGGCGATGCCGCGGGAGACCAAAGCCGCCTTTGTCGCGATCGACGAGGTACAGCTCGCAGGCGATCTCGAGCGTGGCCATATCTTTACCGACCGCATCCTGCATCTTCGCGGCCGCGATGAAACGCTGTTGCTGGGTGCAGGGACGATGCGGCCAATCCTACAGCATATCCTGCCAGGTATCACCATCGTCGAGCGGCCGCGGCTTTCGCATCTCCTTTACGCCGGGCAGAAGAAGATCACCCGGCTGCCGCAGCGCTCCGCCATCGTCGCCTTTTCCGCCGACGAGGTCTATGCCATCGCCGAACTGATCCGCCGGCAGCGCGGCGGCGCGGCAGTCGTGCTGGGGGCGTTGAGCCCCCGCACCCGCAATGCGCAGGTCGCGCTCTATCAGGCGGGCGACGTCGAATATCTGGTGGCGACCGATGCGATCGGCATGGGCCTCAACCTCGACGTCGATCACGTCGCCTTCGCCCAGGACCGGAAATTCGACGGCTATCAGTTCCGCAACCTCAATCCGGCCGAACTCGGCCAGATCGCCGGCCGCGCCGGGCGGCACGTGCGGGACGGCACCTTCGGCGTCACGGGACAGGTCTCGCCTTTCGACGAGGAACTGGTGCAGCGCATCGAGGGACATGAATTCGACAACGTCAAGGTTCTGCAGTGGCGCACGACGGAGATGGACTTCTCCTCGATTCAGTCGCTGCGCGCCAGCCTGGAGGCCGGGCCGCGCGTGCCCGGGCTGACGCGGGCGCTGCCGGCGGTCGACCAGCAGGCGCTCGAGCAGCTTTCGCGCTACCCCGAGGTAATGGACCTCGCCGACAGGCCGGCCCGCGTCGAAAAACTCTGGGAGGCTTGCGCGCTGCCCGATTACCGGCGTATCACTCCGGCCCAACATGCCGATCTTATTTCGACCCTCTTTTCCGATCTCGTGCGCTATGGCACGGTGAACGAGCAGTTTCTTGCGGAGCAGGTTCATCGCTCGGATCGAACTGATGGGGAAATTGACACGCTTTCGGCGCGAATCGCGCAGATAAGGACCTGGACCTACGTTTCGAATCGGCCCGGCTGGCTTGCCGATCCGACACATTGGCAGGAAAAGACGCGGGAAATCGAAGATCGATTGTCCGATGCGTTACATGAAAGGTTGACGAAACGCTTTGTTGATCGCAGGACATCTGTGCTCATGAAGCGCCTGAGAGAGAATGCGATGCTGGAAGCTGAAATCAGTGTGAATGGCGATGTCTTCGTTGAAGGACATCATGTAGGGCAGTTGAGCGGATTCCGTTTCACCCCGGTGGCGGGAACGGATGGACCGGATGCCAAGGCGGTTCAGGCTGCGTCGCAGAAGGCGCTGGCGCTCGAGTTCGAGGCCCGTGCAGCCCGGCTGCATGCCGCGGGTAACAGCGATCTGGCGATCGGTTCGGATGGATTGATCCGTTGGCTCGGCGACCCGGTGGCGCGGCTTTCCGGCAGCGATCACGTCATGCGGCCGCGCGTGATCCTGCTCGCCGACGAGCAGTTGACGGGCAATGCCCGCGATCACGTCGCCGCCCGCATCGAACGTTTCGTCAATCATCACATCAGCACGGTATTGAAGCCTCTGGACGATCTGTCGCGCGCCGAAGACCTGCAGGGCCTTGCCAAGGGTCTTGCCTTCCAGCTGGTCGAAAATCTCGGCGTGCTCTTCCGCCGCGACGTCACCGAAGAAGTGAAGTCGCTGGATCAGGAGGCTCGCGCCTCCATGCGCCGCTACGGCGTCCGTTTCGGGGCCTATCATATCTTCGTTCCGGCCCTTCTGAAGCCGGCACCGGCCGAACTGATCACGCTGCTCTGGGCGTTGAAGAACGACGGTCTCGACAAGCCGGGCTACGGCGATCTCATTCCCGTGCTTGCCGCTGGCCGCACCTCCGTTGTCACCGATCCGAGCTTCGAGCGGATGTTCTACAAGCTCGCCGGCTTCCGTTTCCTCGGCAAGCGCGCCGTGCGCATCGACATTCTGGAGCGGCTTGCCGATATCATCCGTCCGCTGCTGCAATGGAAGCCCGGTCAGAACAATCGTCCGGAAGGCGCCTATGACGGTCGCCGTTTCACGACGACGACGGCGATGCTGTCGATTCTCGGGGCAACGCTCGAGGACATGGAAGAGATCCTCAAGGGCCTCGGCTATCGCGCCGATGCCGTGAAGGCGGAAGAGGCGTCGGCCCATCTTGCGGCGCAGGACGCAGCTTCAGCCCCTGCCGCCTCCGCGGAAATGTCCGGGGAAGAAGCGGTAGAAAAAGCCGATCACGACGATGCCGACGCGGCGACGGAAGAGGCTGCTTCCGAGCCATCAGCAGCCGAGGCGGCGTCGACGGCAGCCGAGACCCCCGCGCCAGAAGCGACCGACAACGACGCTGCGGCCGAAGTGACCGAGACAGCCGCGTCGGCAGAGACTGCCGCTTCCGGGGAAGCTGGCGAGCCGGCGGAACCAAAGCCGGTTCTTTTGTGGCGTCTCGGCGGTCGCAATGACAATCACCGCCAGGCACGCGGCGGCCATGGCGAACGCCGGGGCGGCCAGAACCAGGAGCGCGGCGAGCGCAATCGTCGTCCGAACGGCGGTGAAGGCGGCGAGAGCAATCGCAGCGGCGACGGGCGCGACAACCGTCACGGCCGCGGCAAGGACGGTGGCGGCCGCGACGGCGGCAGGCCGCAGCAGGCAAGGAGCGAGCGCAAGGACCAGCCGCGCGGTGATCGTCAGGACCGTGGCGATCGGAAGGACCGCGGCGAGCGTAACGATCGCAATGACCGTAACGACCGGAACAACAATCGCGGCGCCCAGCCGCTGCGCTTCGAGGCCAAGCCGCCGCGCAAGGAGAAGCCGATCGATCCGGATTCGCCCTTCGCCAAGCTGGCAGCCCTCAAGGAACAGATGAAGAAGTAATCATGGGCGGGGAGACACAGCCGGCAAGCGGTTCGCGCCAGCGCATCGACAAGTGGCTGTTCTTCACGCGCGTGGTGAAGTCGCGCTCGCTGGCCCAGAGCCACGTCCAGTCAGGGCATGTGCGCATCAATGGCGAGCGCTGCAGTCACCCGAGCCAGACGGTCAAGCCGGGCGACCGCGTCGAACTGACGCTGGAGCGGCGCGACGTCATTCTCATCGTGCGTCTCGCCGGGGAACGGCGGGGTCCCTATGAAGAGGCTCGCCTGCTCTATGATGACCAGTCCCTGCCGCCGGATGAGACAAAACGTCTCACGCCGTTTGAGCAAGCGACCCGTGCGACCGGTACCGGCCGTCCGACCAAAAAGGAAAGACGTGCAATCGACAGGTTGATGTCGGACGAGGATTAGAAAACTCTGTCTGTGGTGGCGGCTTTTGCAGATCGTTTATCCTTGAAATCCGCCGCTAAAGCCGATAGGTCACTGAAAACCTGCCGGAAGCGTGCTTGCCTGCCAAGCCTGTCCACGCTTTTCGCCCGGCACGGGGATAGGCGCGACGTTCCAGGTTGCCCGGTCCCATCCGCATGAAATCCTGGAGTTCTTCATGACCTATGTCGTGACCGACAATTGCATCAAGTGCAAATACACCGATTGCGTGGAAGTCTGCCCTGTCGACTGCTTTTATGAAGGCGAGAATTTTCTCGTCATCCACCCCGACGAATGCATCGATTGCGGCGTCTGCGAACCGGAATGTCCCGCCGAGGCGATCAAGCCGGATACCGAGCCGGGCCTCGACAAGTGGCTGAAGATCAATACTGAGTATGCCAGCATCTGGCCGAATATCACGGTCAAGAAGGACCCGTTGCCGGAGGCCAAGGAAATGGACGGCCAGACGGGAAAATTCGAGAAATACTTCTCCGAAAAACCCGGTTCCGGCGACTAAGACCCTGCGCGATTCGGCCGCTGCATTTGAGCGGCCATGCGGTGAAACGTTTTAAATCCTGCGTCTGGCATATGGGTGATCTGTGTTGCTCGCATGACTCAGGCGAAGCAAATTATTGATTTCCTCATATTTTTGTGATAGGTTCCGTGCACTGTTCCATTTGTGGCATGACGCATGCCCAAAACCATCACGAAAGCAAAACCAATCCGTCCCACGGTTTCCGTGACATATCAACGCCTTGAGCGTCGCATCCCAAGATGGCGCGCAAGACACATTTGCTTTTGCCTGATGGGACCAGAGTGAAGTCACCCGACGGATCTACCCGTCTCATCCGGGCCTGACTGACCCGGCTCCGGCCGCCGCCGGAAGCGTAACAGGGAGTTTTTGAATAGAATGACGACTCAGCAGAAAAAGCCTTCTACAGCACGTCACGGCTTCAAGACCGGTGAATCGATCGTCTACCCCGCTCATGGCGTCGGTACCATCACCGCTATCGAAGAGCAAGAAGTTGCCGGCATGAAGCTCGAACTTTTCGTTATCGATTTCGAGAAGGACAAGATGCGCCTGAAGGTTCCGGTCGCCAAGGCGATGAGCATCGGAATGCGCAAGCTTTCGGAAACGGACTTCGTCGATCGTGCGTTGAAGGTTGTGCAGGGCAAGGCGCGCGTTAAGCGCACCATGTGGTCCCGCCGCGCCCAGGAATATGATGCCAAGATCAATTCCGGCGATCTGATTTCCATTGCTGAAGTCGTGCGTGATCTCTATCGTGCAGAGAACCAGCCCGAACAGTCCTATTCCGAGCGCCAGCTCTACGAAGCAGCGCTCGATCGCATGGCGCGCGAAATTGCCGCCGTCAACAAGATGTCGGAAACCGAAGCCGTCCGCCTCGTCGAGACCAACCTTAATAAGGGTCCGAAGCGCGGCAAGGCGATCGAAGAAGACGATTCGCAGGACGAAGCCGCTTAAGGCAGCCTGTCTCTCCCAATAAAAAACCCGGCCTTTGCGCCGGGTTTTTTATTGGAACTTTTTCCCGACTGACGCGTTTATCACACGTAATTGCGGACTGCTCGTCGGGCGCTGGCTCGTCGGGCGAACTGCTATTCCGTCAATATTCGGTGAGGAGCGGCTCATGCCTTTTCAATATTGCCCGTTCGGCAACGTGAAGAAACAGGTCCGACCCAGCCGTCTTAGCGGCACATGATAGGAAATAGGGCCTTTCCCTGAGAAGTCCAGGGTGAGGCCCTTTTGCATTCGGAACCCATTCAGTCCGGACAGCGATGTTCCGGAAGGTGAGTTTTATTGTTCATTTTGAGGGCGAAGGCCTGTTTCGGGAGATCGAAATGAAGAACATGTCTGCAGATCGGCGCATGATCAAAATCGCGATGGCCGCCCCATATCTCGCCCGCCAGGAAGAGCATGATCTCGCCACTCGCTGGAAAGATCACGACGATCGCGGTGCGCGCAACCAAATCGCCATGGCGCATATGCGCTTGGTAATCTCCATGGCCGGCAAGTTCCGCAATTTCGGTCTGCCGATGAGCGACCTCGTGCAAGAGGGCTATGTCGGCCTGCTGGAAGCCGCCGCACGTTTCGAACCCGAACGTGACGTGCGTTTTTCGACCTATGCCAGCTGGTGGATCAGGGCGTCGATCCAGGATTATATCCTGCGCAACTGGTCGATCGTGCGCGGCGGCACCAGTTCGGCCCAGAAGGCGCTATTCTTCAATCTGCGCCGCCTGCGCGCTAAGCTTGCCAGGGGCGATACGCAACTGACACTGCAATCCATTCATCAGGAAATCGCGGCGGCTCTCGGCGTCAGCCTCGCCGATGTGCAGACCATGGATGCCAGGCTTTCCGGCAACGACGCCTCACTGCAGGCGCCTTCCGTCTCCGGCGATGCCGAGAGCGCGGAGAAGATGGATTTCCTCGTCAGCGACGATCCGCTGCCGGACGAGCAGGTTTCCAATATGATCGACGGCGAGCGGCGCCGCGTCTGGCTCGCCTCGGCGCTGAAACATCTCAACGAACGTGAGATGAAGATCATCAGCGCCCGGCGCCTGGCGGAAGACGGCGCCACGCTCGAAGAACTCGGCGCCGATCTCGGCATTTCCAAGGAGCGCGTGCGCCAGATCGAAAGCCGGGCGATGGAAAAGCTTCGCAGCGCGCTGGTCAGCGCCGATCCGCATATGGCGGCCTACGCTTGAACGTCTTTCCGCTCCAGCAGCACCGACTGCCCGGCGCCAGCCGGGCTTTTTTATTCGGCAATGATTTTGACGCGGTCGCCGGGGGAAACGGCCGCACCCGTCGGCAGGGCATTGATGAGCTTGAAGAGATCGAGCTTGCGGTCGGTGCCCATCATGCGGGCGGCAAGCGTCGAGATGTTCTCGCCGGGCCGCACGGTAACGACGCGAATGCGCAGCGGCTTCAGCGAGGCAGCTTCCGCCGGTGTCATGCGCCGGAAGCTGGCGCGCAGAACATTGGCCGTCGGTTCGAGGGCATCGCTGCCCTTCGGCACGGCGGTCAGGAAACGGAAGATCTGCGCATTGTTGCGGATGACGGTGACATCGAAATCCCAGCGGTCGGCACTTGCGCGCGCAGTGGCTGCTTCCATGCCATTGACGGTAATCTGCTGAATGGTCGACGGGTCGAGACCGGTCACCCAGCCGCTGGAGATATAGTTTGTTAGGCTCTGGTTCTGGTTGTCGGCGACGCCATCGAAGCGGACGGCAATGTCGTTGGGGCCGGTGGCCATCACGGCTTCGACCTTGTTGTCGATCTTGAAGTCCGCCGGCACGTCGAAGCGGATCCCGAGGCCGCCATGCAGGAAAGTCTGACCGCGCACGTAGCCCTCTTCCGGGCTGTCGCCGTAGAGCAGGCCGTCAATGCCGTCAAGATAATAATCGCGGCCCTTGTCGCCGACCGTCCCCTCCTGGCCAAAGGCGCGCGCATGGGTGCGGGCAAGCTCGATGCGTTGGGCGGAGTTCGGATGGCTCGAAAGGAAGTCGAGGCTTTGGTCGGCTTCCGGGTCGACCGACATGAAGCGGCTGTAGGCTGCCATGGAATCGAGGAAGCGGGCGGCGGCATAGGGGTCGTAACCGGCTTCGCCAAGCATGCGCACGCCGATGACATCGGCCTGCAGTTCCTGCTGGCGGGAGAAGGCGGCAAGCCTGAGCTTGCCCCGGGCCAGCGCCTGCTTGCCGGCAATGTCGCTCGAGAGGACCTCGGCGACGACGCGGCTGGCGATGACTTCGGCTTCTTCGCGCTTCTGCCGCTCGATACCGTGGTTCGCTGTCACGTGGCCCATTTCGTGCGACAGCACAGCGGCGACTTCCGAGGCGTCGTTGGCAAGCGCGAGCAGGCCGCGGGTGACGTAGAGATACCCGCCCGGCAGCGCAAAGGCGTTGATCGCAGGCGAGTTCAGGATGGTAATCCGGTAGGACTGGCTCGGATTTTCCGACACTGCCGTCAGTGCGCCGGCAATGCGCGCGACGAGGCGCTCGGTCCTGGCATCCTTATATTCGCCGCCGTAGCTTGCCACGATACGCGGATGCTCGCGGGCGCCCATCATCGCCCGCGGATCGTTCTTCTGCACCTCGTCGACGATCTGGGGATTGGAAGAAGGCGAGATGCTCGGCTGGTAGGATTGTTCGATCAGCGGCTGACACCCGTTCAGCGCCATTGCGACGGCTGAAAGCAGCATCAGGCGATGGACGAAGCGCCGCGTCGCAGAGATGGCATCACTGGAAAGCGCGGGCGATTTCCACGTCGTCAAGCTGTCCAGTCTGGTTCTCCGCATCATGTCGCTGTTTTGCCGGTTTGCCGCAGATGGGGACCGGCCTTGGCAAGGGGAACTCAACGGGTGCGCACCCCTGATCTCGCGCCGCATGCTAAGCCGATACACGTCGTTGCTGTAACTGATTTACGCATCGGTTGCATAGCGAGACTCTGTTTAATTGTGGCGCCGTTGCATTTTAGCAAGCCTCAGGCATCGAGGTTCCCTTCGCTCGGATGAAATTATGGCGAAAGTTCCGTCACCAGGCATAGATTTGTCGCCGGCACGGAAAAAGAACGGCACGATTGAAGTAACAGGCTGGGAAACGGCAGTCCCGCAAGAAAATCGCAACTTTTAATTTATTTGCGCGATAATGGAACGTCTGCTGGTGAATATTCCTGTTATGCGGCCCGCTATTCCACCGCTTCCGCCGCCGCCGATTGCGGTCGCTTCATTTCCCCGGTGCGGGGCAGCTGCACGGGCTTCAGCATCATTGCGGCAGCAAGGCCGATCAGGGCAATGGCGCAGGAAGTCATGAAAAGGGGCGAGAAGGCGGCGGCATAGACATCTGCGACGGCCTGGCGGCTTGCTTCGGGAAGGGCGGCCATCATCTTCGGCGTCAGCTGTTCGATATCGGCGACACCGGGAATGGGAGCGCCGACCTTGCCGAGCCCGGAGGCGATGATCGTGCCATAGATCGAAATGGCAATTGAGGCGCCGCCCATGCGCGAGAGCGTCACCGAGCCGGTCGCGGCGCCGACGTCGCGAGCGGGGGCGGCATTCTGCACGCCGATGACGGGGACCTGCTGCGCAAGGCCGATGCCGATGCCATGCAGCATCATGATCGCGCCGATGAAGGCGATTGGCGTTCCCGCACGGACCTGTGACATCAGCGCAAAGGCAATGGCGCTGCAGGTGAGGCTCGCGATGGCGAAGGGTTTGTAGCGGCCGGTCATCGAGATAATACGCCCGGCGGACAGTGATCCGCAGACGAGACCACCGGTCAGCAGAATGAACAGAAGGCCGGCGGCCGATGGGGAAAGGCCGGTTATCGTCTGTAGGAAGAGAGCGAGATAATTGACCATGCCGATGGCGATCCCGCCGCCCATCACCGATATTAGCAGCAGGAGGCTGAAGGTCGAATTGCGGAAGAGCTGCAGGGGAACGATCGGCTCCGGCGCGCGGCGCTCGACGAACACCCAGGTGACGGCGCAGACTGCGCCGAAGGCGACGATGCCGATACTCTGTGGTGAGACCAACGCGCCGAACAATTCGCTGCTGTCTGTGGCAAGCACGATGCTCGTCGTCGTCAGCGCGATCAGGAGTGCGCCGGCATAATCGATCTTCGGGCGCCGATGCGGCTTGCGGTAGGGCAGCATGAAGGCAAGGCCGGTGAGCACGATGAAACCGATCGGCACGTTGACGAGGAAGATCGAGCGCCAGCCGAAGAGATCGCTCATCGTTCCCCCGAGCACCGGGCCGATCGCGCCTGAAGCCATCAGCACGAGGCTGGAATAGCTTTGATAGCGCGCCCGCTCGCGCGGCTCGAACAGATCGGCGTTGACGGCAAAGATCGATACCATGATGCCGCCACCGCCGAGGCCCTGCAGCACACGGGCGGCGATCAGCGTGTTCATCGAGACGGCGAGACCGCAGACCGCGGAGCCGGTGGTGAAGATTGCGATCGCCGTCATCATCACATATTTGCGGCCGAAGAGATCACCAAGCTTGCCGTAGAGTGGCATGACAGCGCTGAGCGCCAGCAGGTAGGCCGAGCCGATCCAACCGAAACGCTCGAGATGGCCGAACTCACCGACGATCGTCGGCAGGGCCGTGGAGACGATCTGATTATCGAGCGTGGCCATGAACATGGCGGTCATCAGAAAGAAGAAGAGGATAAGCCGGCGACGACTATCCGTCACGAGCGGCGCAGGCGCGGGCTGCATGTCCATGGGGGCATATTTCCGAGTTTGATCCATTTTATGTGCCATTAGCATGGAGTTGTCAACGGCACATGAGTGACTCCGGCATATTCAATTTTAACCTCCGCTCTGCTATGGTGCCGTCATGAATGAGACGCTGACGAAGATCCTGTCCAACGGTCGGGCCGAGCCGGACGATGAGAACCTGCCTCGCATCGGTAAGAGCATGGCACGCATGCGCCTGATGACCGGCCGACGGCTGATCGGCAGGCTGGCGATCCAGAGTGCCGCACCGGGCCTTGAGCTTTCCCATCTCGACGTGCTGGACGCCGTGCGGCGGGCTGAGTCGCCCGGCGAGGTTACCGTCGGCTTGATCGCGGAGATGCTGCGCATCGACCCGTCGCGTGCCAGCCGGGTCGTGGCCGAGATGGTCGGGCGCAACGTGCTGCGCCGCGAAGCCTCCCAGGCCGATGCGCGGCGGATCGTCGTCGTCATCACCGAGGCCGGCCAGGCGCTGCTTGCCGAGATCCACGCGCAGAAAATGGCCATCATTTCCGAGATCGTCTCCGATTGGCCGCACGAAGATATAGAGCGCTTCGCGACGCTGTTCGAACGTTTCATTGGCGGCTACGAGGCGATCTTTCTCTCGCGCGACAAGGACACGCCCGGTTGAGGCGAAAGCGCCGTCCGTCGGTGCCCCTTCCCCTCGCCCCCCCGTTTGCGCTAAGGGCAGTGCCCATGAGCCAATCCACCTTCACCATTCTGCTCGGCGGCGAACTCAGCCTGACGGAACGCCTGCGCCACGCGATCGGCGGCAGCCGTTTCATCGCGGCCGATGGCGGCATGCGGCATGCGGCGGCGCTTGGTGTCATGCCTGAGCTCTGGGTCGGCGATTTCGATTCGACGCCCCCCGAGCTCGAAGCGGGCTTTCTCGATGTGCCAAAGCAACCCTATCCCGCAGCAAAGGCGGCAACGGACGGAGAGATCGCGGTATCGGAAGCGGTCGCCCGAGGCGCCCGGCGGCTGATCCTCGCCGGCGCGCTCGGCGGCGAACGCTCCGACCATGCGCTTCAGCACCTGCTGTCGGCCGTCGGTCTTGCTGAGCAGGGTTTCGACGTCCTGCTGACCTCGGGCAAGGAAGAGGCCGTTCCGCTGCCCGCCGGCACGATCGAACTGGACCTTCCCAAGGGCTGCCTGTTTTCCGTCCCCGGGTTCAGCGAGCTGAAGGGGCTCTCCATCGAGAATGCGCGCTATCCGCTCACGGATTTCCATCTGCCTTTCGGCTCATCGCGCACCATTTCAAATGTCGCGGAAGGCAAGGTTCGCTTTTCGCTCGAGAGCGGCCGGGCGATCGTGCTTGCCCGACCCTATGATCTTTCCGGAGTCTGATTTTGGCCCCTCCCATTCTGAAACTCGACGACATCTTCCTGAGCTTCGGCGGCGCACCGCTGCTGGCGGGCGCTTCGCTGCAGGTCGAGCCCGGCGACAAGATCTGTCTCGTTGGGCGTAACGGCTCAGGCAAATCGACACTCCTGAAGATTGCCGCCGGCCTGGTCGAGGCGCAGTCCGGCGAGGTCTTCCGCCATCCGTCTTCGACGGTGCGCTATCTCGAACAAGCCCCGGACTTTGCCGGCTTCCGGACCGTTCAGGCCTATGCCGAGGCCGGGCTGGGACCGGGCGACGACCACTATCGCGTCACCTATCTTCTGTCGCATCTCGGCCTGACCGGCGAAGAAGATCCGAACACCCTTTCCGGCGGTGAAGCGCGCCGGGCCGCCCTTGCCCGCGTGCTGGCCCCGGAACCGGATATTCTCCTGCTCGACGAGCCGACCAACCATCTCGACCTTCCCACAATCGAATGGCTGGAAGGCGAGCTGCAGAAGACCCGCAGCGCCCTGGTGCTGATTTCGCACGACCGTCGTTTCCTCGAAAAAGTCTCGACGGCAACCGTCTGGCTCGACCGCGGCGCCTCGCGCCGGCTCGACAGGGGATTCGCGCATTTCGAGGCATGGCGCGACCAGGTGCTGGAGGCCGAAGAACTGGAGCAGCACAAGCTCGGCAAGGCGATCGAGCGCGAAGAACACTGGCTGCGCTACGGCGTCACGGCCCGGCGCAAACGCAACATGCGCCGCCTCGGCGAGCTGCAGACGATGCGTTCGCAATATCGCGGCCATAAGGGACCGCAAGGAACGGTGCAGGCGACGGTTTCGGACGCGCAGGAATCCGGCAAGCTGGTGATCGAGGCCGAGAAGATCACCAAGAGCTTCGGCGACCGGGCCATCGTCACGCCGTTCTCGATCCGCGTACATCGCGGCGATTGCATCGGTCTCGTCGGACCGAACGGTGCCGGCAAGACGACGCTCCTGAAAATGCTGACCGGCCAGCTTTCGCCGGATAGCGGCACAGTGAAACTCGGCACCAACCTGGAGATCGCCACCCTCGACCAGAAACGCGAGGACCTGAACCCCGAGGATACGCTTGCAAACTACCTGACGGACGGGCGTGGCGAAAACCTGCTCGTAAACGGCGAACAGCGCCATGTCACCGGCTACATGAAGGAATTCCTGTTCCAGCCGGAACAGGCGCGCACGCCGATCAAAAGCCTCTCCGGCGGCGAACGCGCCCGCCTTATGCTGGCGCGCATCCTGGCGCGCCCGGCAAACCTCCTGATCCTCGACGAACCAACCAACGATCTCGACATCGAGACGCTCGACCTCCTGCAGGAAATTGTCGCCGGCTTTCCCGGCACCGTCATTCTCGTCAGCCACGATCGCGATTTCCTCGACCGCACCGTGACCTCGACGATCGCGCCCGCCGTACCGGATGCGCCCGACGGCCGATGGATCGAATATGCCGGCGGTTACACGGACATGCTGGCGCAGCGCAAAGGCGCGATCGAAGAGCGCCGGAAGGCCGAGAAGGCGGCGGAGAAGCCGAAGACGCAGGAGATAACAGCTTCCGGCGGAGGCTCGAAGGGCAAGCTTTCCTTCAAGCAGAAATTCGCGCTGGAAAATCTGCCGAAGGAGATGGCCAAAGCCGAGGCCGAGCTCGCCAAGCGCGAACTTGTCATGGCCGATCCCGGTCTCTTCACGCGTGACCCCGCCGCCTTCAATCAGCTTGCGAGCGAGATGGAAAAGCTGCGCGCCGGCCTGTCCAAGATGGAAGAGGAATGGTTGGAGCTCGAAATGCTGCGCGAAGAGCTCGAAGGCTGAGACTCTCTCGCGCTCAGCCGCTCGCGTCACGCTGCAGGTAAAACTCCTGCTGATGGGGAGGTCTTAAAGCGCCGGCGCGGGGACGACGGCTGCGCCCGCACTAGCGCTGGCGCCGGTGGTCTGGGCGACCTGCTGCTGCGGCTCTTCAGATCTCGAAGGCAGAGCCTGCAGATGCAGCACCCGCGGCTGCAGCGCCTCCAGATAGGTTTCAGAGCGGCCGATATAGATCATGCCCGTTTCGGGTATCGAAGTCAGCACGCTGCACATCGTCTCCTGCCATTCCGGCTCCATGCCCTCGAGCACTTCGTCGAAGATGATCCAACGCGGGCGCACCAGCAGCAGGCGCGCGAAGCCGATCGCCTTCTGCTCATCGCTGTCGAGCAGCTTGTCCCAGCGGGCGCGGGTATCGAGCCTTGCGATCAGAGAGTGCAGGCCGGCCTTTTCAAGGGCCGCCTCGACGGCAGCCTGCTCGTAGGCATCCGGGCTTTCGGGGAAGGCAAGCGCCTCGCGCAAAGTGCCGCCCGGAATATAGGCAATCTGCGGAACGAACAGCATGTCGTCGATCGGCGGCAGACCCATCGTGCCGCTGCCGCACGGCCAGAGCCCGGCCAAGGCCTGGAACAGCAGTTTGCGGTTGACGCTATGATCGCCGTTGATCATGATCTTTTCGCCGGCCTTGATCACGATATCGGTTTCACGCAGGCGAAAACCGCCGCATTCCTCGATGTCTTCGCCGATTTTGGCATTGATCACCACATCCTTCAGCGTCAGCCTGTCGGGGGTGGTGTTTTCATAGGCGATGCTGCCCTTCACACCAAAGTCCTCGTCCATGTCGAGCAGCGCCTGGCGGAAGTCGGTGACGCGCATCAGCGTGGCACGCCATTCGGCGATCGGGCCGAAATTGGCGACATACCAGCGCAACGCCGTATTGACTTGGTTGAAGGCGCCGACCGACATCATCAGCTGCCCGAGGGTGAGGCCGCCGGAAAAATAAGCGGGTGCGGCAACGATAATCGGGATAACGATCACGAGCCAGCCGTAGCCGGCCGAAACCCAGGTGAGATTGGTATTGGCCATGGCGAGCCGCTTGACCACCCTCAGCACCGAACTGATGTCGGTGTTGATGCGCCGGCGTTCATTCTCTTCGCCGCGAGCGACGGTGATTGCCGGCATGTTCTCATTGGCATGCATCAGCGTGAAACGAAGCTCGGCCTCCTTCGAGAACCGGTCGGCATTGAGCTTGACCAGCTTGCGGCCGACGACCTGACTCAGCACCGAGGCGGAGGCGGCATAAAAAATCGCTGCCCAGACCATGTAGCCTGGAATGGAGAAGCTGTGGCCGCTGATGTGGAAGACGAAGCCGCTCGACAGCTCCCAGAGCACGCCGATGAAGCTCACCAGAAGAATGGTTGACTGTAAGAGGCCGAGAACGAGCCCTGTTGTGCTTTCGGCGAGGTTACGGGAATCCTCGTGCAGGCGCTGGTCGGGATTGACGCCGATCAGGCCGCTCGAGGCGAGCCGCAGCGCCCGCTTGCGCTTCAGCCATTGATTGACGAGATCGCGCGACAGGCCCTCGCGCATATAGAGCGCGGTCATTTGGTTCAGCCAGGCCTGCAGCACGTTGAGCAGCAGCAGCGTGCCGGCGATCATCGCAAAGATTTCGAGCTGATGGAAGAATTCGCCGAGATCGCGGCGCTCGAGCGAATCATAGAAGGGGGCGTTCCACTCGTTCAGAATGACCTGGCCATAAGCTGTCAGAAGGATGACAAGGATCAGCACGGTTGCCAGAAACAGCACCTTGCCACGCACTTCAGAATTCCAGAATGCCGAGAACATTACTCCGAGGCGATATGTCAGGCTGAAGTCGTAACCAACCTTATCCTGCCTCCTGGTGCCCGGCCTCCCCTCGATCTTATCTGCCATCATGCTTTTCCAACACCGCCCATACTGTCATTATTAACATGGTGGCGTTACCGGTCTATCAACAGATTTTATCAGTCATTAAACTGTGATGATTCTTGGCGCTCCGCTCCGGCATGCATTCGGAGTTGATTCGCGCCTCAACTGGGACTAATTAAGGCACTCCGTGGTGATTTGGCCGGCCGGCTTGCAGCCACGTTAAAAAAGTCGCTAAAGGGCCGCGTGCGGACCGGTAGCGATTTTTTCGCCGCCGGTTTTTTATTTTCGATCGAGTTGACCGCAAATGCCCATCAAGATCCCCGATACGCTGCCCGCTTTCGAAACCCTGGTTCAGGAAGGTGTGCGGGTGATGACCGAGACGATGGCGATCCGTCAGGATATAAGACCGTTGCAGATCGGCCTGCTCAACCTGATGCCCAACAAGATCAAGACCGAACTGCAGATGGCCCGTCTCGTCGGCGCTTCGCCGCTGCAGGTGGAGCTGTCGCTCATCCGCATCGGCGGCCACAAGGCGAAGAACACATCCGAAGATCACCTGCTCGCCTTCTACCAGACCTGGGAAGAGGTGAAGCAGCGCAAGTTCGATGGCTTCATCATCACCGGAGCGCCGATCGAGCTTCTGCCCTACGAGGACGTTACCTATTGGGCAGAGATGCAGGAGATCTTTAATTGGACCGAGACCAACGTCCATTCGACGATGAACGTCTGCTGGGGCGCGATGGCGGCGATCTATCACTTCCACGGCGTTCCGAAATATGAGCTTAAGGAAAAGGCCTTTGGCGTCTACCGGCACCGAAACCTGAAGCCTTCCTCCATCTATCTGAACGGCTTTTCCGACAATTTCGAGGTTCCGGTGTCGCGGTGGACCGAGGTGCGCCGCGAAGATATCGAGAAATCCGCAAGCCTGGAAATCCTGATGGAATCCAGCGAGATGGGCGTATGCCTCGTGCACGAGAAGAGGGGCCGGCGGCTCTACATGTTCAACCACGTCGAATATGATTCCACGTCGCTTTCGGATGAGTATTTCCGCGATGTGGATGCCGGCGTGCCGATCAAGATGCCGCATAATTACTTCCCGCATAATGATCCGACGCTTGCGCCGCAGAACCGCTGGCGCAGCCATGCGCACCTCTTGTTCGGTAACTGGATCAATGAGATTTACCAGACGACGCCCTATGACGTCGAAGAGATCGGCATGGATCTTTGACCGGCATTTCTTTCTGACCTGCCCGGTTGCGGTTTGGAGCAAATGCGGGCAGGTTCCGGTCCGGAACTCTACAGCGCCGCGCGTCTTATCGGACGCGCAAAGGAACGGACGGTCGATTATGTCGGATAAGTTGGAGCGGGATGTTTTCGGGCAGACGAAGGCGGGCGAAACCGTCTATCGCGTCGTCATCAATGGCGGCGGCCTGACGGCCAAGATCATCACCTGGGGCGCGGTCATCCAGGATCTGCGCCTTGCGGGACATGACGCGCCGCTGCAGCTTGGCTTCGAGGAGTTCGACAACTACCCGCTCTACTCGGCCTATTTCGGCGCGACGCCCGGCCGCTGCGCCAATCGCATCGGCGGCGGCAGGTTCACGCTCGACGGCAAGGATTATCAGCTCGAGCGGAACGAAAACGGCGTGACGCATCTGCATGGCGGCAGCGACAACATCGGCAAGCGCAACTGGACGATCGTCGAGCATGACGTTGACCGGCTGGTGATGAAGATCGTCGATCCCGACGGCCGCGCCGGCTACCCCGGCAATTGCACCATCCAGGCGACGTTCCGGGTGCATGGCAACGGCGAGCTGTCGATCACCTACGAATCAACAAGCGACCAGCCGACGCTCGCCAATGTCTGCCAGCACGCCTATTTCAATCTCGACGGCCGCGACGATGCGCTGGGCCACGACATCATGATCGCCGCCGATCACTATTTGCCGACCGACGAAAAGCAGGTGCCGACCGGCGAAATCCGGCCCGTTGCCGGCACTGAATTCGATTTCCGCGAGATGGCTCCGATGAAGCGTTTCGTCGGCAATGAACAGGCATTGTACGACCATAATTTCTGCCTGTCTCGCGAACGCACCGCCAAGCGGACTGTGGCACTCGCCCGCAGCCTCTATTCCGGCGTGTCGCTGGAAGTGCGCAGCACCGAGCCGGGCGTGCAGTTCTATGCCGGCTTCAAGCTCAATACAGGTGCTCCCGGCCTCGGCGGGCGCAAATACGGCCCGTTCGCCGGCTTCTGCCTGGAAACGCAGGTCTGGCCGGATGCCATCAACCACGACGGCTTTCCGAATGCGGTCCTGCGCCCCGGCGAAGTGCTGCGCCAGGAGACGGACTACATCTTCACCAAGAGCTGAGCATTCTAGAGACGCACGGCTGTCAAATTTGACCGTTATGAACCCTCTTCGGTTTGCCGGAGAGGGTTTTTCTTATGCCTTGTCCGATTCAGACTTGCCGATTGGTTCTATATAGGTTCTATTGTCTGCCCATGGATAGAACCAGTCTAGTAGCTGAACTCAATAGACGCGGCCTGCGCGACGAAGCGTTGGCCGGGCCGCTCTACAAGCGGCTGGCGCAGGCGCTGACCAGCCTCATTCAGGAGGGCTTGCTGAAGGCCGGCACGGCGCTGCCGGGCGAGCGCGACCTTGCCGAGGCTCTCAAGCTTGGCCGTGTCACCGTGCGCACTGCCTATCGCGACCTCATGGCGGCGGGCGCACTGGAATCGCGCCACGGAAGCGGTACTTTCGTATCGGGTAAGGTGGAGCGCATGGAACAGTCGCTCTGGCGGCTTTCCTCCTTCTCCGCCGACATGCGCTCGCGCGGGCGTCTGCCGGCCGCGCGCATCTTGTCACGCGAGGTCAACACGCCGTCTCCGGAGGAATCCTTTCTGCTCGGCCTCGGCGCCGGCGAACCGGTTCTGAGACTCGACCGTCTGCGCCTCGCCGACGGCCTGCCGCTGGCGATCGAGCGCGCCGTCGTGCCGGTCAAGTTTCTGGGGGAGAACGCCGGCGGCGAGGGATCGCTCTATGATGCGCTGGCGGCGAATGGCCACCGACCGGTGCGTGCGCTGCAGCGGCTGACCGCCGTCACGCTCGATGCGTCCTATGCCGCGATGCTGAACGTCAAGGCAGGCGCGCCGGCGCTTCTGATCGAACGTGTCTCGCGCCTGGAAGACCAGCGCGTCGTCGAATATACCCGCTCGCACTACCGCGGCGATGCCTATGATTTCGTTGCCGAATTGAGAATTGGAGATGACCATGAGTGAGAACCAGTCGTTGATGCTGCAGGAAGCCGGCCAGTCGCCGGAGGTGGTGGCCACGCTTCTCGAAAAGGAAAAACCGGTCTTTGCGGAAATCGCCCGGCTGTTTTCGTCCGCCCGCCCGAGCGTAGTGACCACGGCGGCGCGCGGCTCCTCGGACCACGCCGCCACCTTCTTCAAATATCTCTTCGAGATCACCTGCGGCGTACCGGTCGCATCGGTGGGACCGTCAATCGCTTCCGTCTACGGCGCTGCCCTCCATCTGAAGGGCGGCGTGCATTTCACCGTTTCGCAGTCGGGCGCCAGCCCTGACATCGTGGCTTTGCAGGAGGCGGCGAAGAAGGGTGGGGCGACGACCATCGCCGTCGTCAACGTCACCGACAGCCCGCTTGCCAAACAGGCCGATATCGTTCTCGGTCTCAACGCCGGTGCCGAAAAGAGTGTGGCGGCGACCAAATCCTTCATTGCCTCCGTCGCCGCCCTTTCCGGCGTGACGGCCGCGATCGGCGGCACGTTCGGCCTGCAGGCAGCGCTTGAAAAACTGCCGGAGGCGCTTTCGGCGACCGCCGGCATCGACACGGCGGCGGCCGAAGATGTGCTGTTCCATGCGACCTCGCTCTATACGGCCGGTCGCGGCCCGGCCTTTGCGATCGCGCTCGAAGCGGCGCTCAAGGCCAAGGAAACCTCCGGGCTGCATGCCGAGGCCTTTTCGCTAGCGGAACTGATGCACGGTCCGATGCGCCTGGTGCAGCCCGGCTTTCCGATCGTCGCCTTCGCGCCTGACGATGCGGCCTTCGCCAATAACGGCCAGGCGCTGGAGCGGCTGCAGAAGCTCGGCGCCACCACCGTCGGTTTTTCGGCACAGCCGCTTCCCGGCATCAATCTGCGCGTGCCGACGACGGGCAATGGCCTGATCGATCCGCTGGTGTCGCTGCTTGTCTACTACCGGCTGATCGAATCGGTGACGCGCCGCAAGGGCTTCGATCCCGACCGGCCGGCGAACCTGCTCAAGGTGACGGAGACGATCTGATGGTCCGCAAGATCTTCGTCGGCGCCCGCATCTTTGACGGCGAGCGCTTCCATGACGACAAGGCGCTCATCGTTGCCGACGGCCGCGTCGAAGCGATCATCGCGGTAAACGACCTGCCCGATGGCGAGACGGTCGCTCTTGCGGGCGGCATCCTGTCGGCCGGCTTCATCGATGCGCAGGTCAATGGCGGCGGCGGCCGAATGTTGAACGATGAGCCTTCCCCAGCGTCGATGGATATCATCGCCAGCGGGCATCGGCCTTACGGCACGACGTCGCTGCTGCCGACCTTGATCACCGACATATCCGAGGCGACCAGTGCCGCTATCGAAGCGGCGAAGGAGGCTGTGAAAGAAAACCGCGGCGTCGCCGGCCTGCATCTCGAAGGCCCGCATCTGGCGCCAGCCCGCAAGGGCGCTCATTTGGCCGAGCTGATGCGGCCGGTGGAGGATAGTGACATCAAGGCCTTCATCCGGGCACGTGAGTCGATCGGCACGCTGCTCGTCACCATCGCCGCCGAGCAGGTGACGGTCGCCCAGGTGCGCGAGCTTGACGAAGCCGGCGTCACCGTCAGTATCGGCCATTCCGATTGTTCCAGCGAGGCGGCGGAGGAACGGTTCGATGCCGGAGCGCGCGGGGTCACGCATCTCTTCAACGCGATGAGCCAGATGGGCCACCGTGCTCCGGGCCTGGTCGGCGCGGCCATTGATCATCCCGCATCCTGGTGCGGCATCATTGCCGACGGCCATCACGTCGATCCAAAGGCCCTGCGCACGGCGCTGCGCGCCAAGCGCGGCGAAGGCAAGCTGTTCTTCGTCACCGACGCGATGTCGCTTGTCGGCTCGCAACAGGACTCGTTCACGCTGAACGGACGCACCGTTCGGCGCGAAAGGGGCGGCTTCTGCTCGAAGCTCGTGCTTTCCGACGGGACGCTCGCCGGCTCCGACGTCGATATGATCTCGGCGATCCGCTACGGCGTCACCTATCTCGACCTGACGCTCGCCGAGGCCTTGCGCATGGCGACCCTCTATCCCGCGCGTTTCCTGAGGCTTGCCGATCGTGGCCATCTCTCGCCGGGCGCGCGCGCCGATCTCGTACATCTGACAGATGCGCTTACTGTCACCGCCACCTGGCTTGCCGGCGAGGCAGCCTGAACGCAAGGAGAAGCGGGATGACCGACATTACCGATGCCTATTTCTCCAACCTGATCGGCCGGCTGGAGACGTTGAGGCAGGCGCTCGCCGAACCGATGGCGCAGGCCGCGGCGGTCATCCTCGATGCCGCCCGCGACGACAAGCGAGTCTATGTGTTCGGCACCGGCCATTCGCACATGCTGGCGGAAGAGGTGCACTACCGCGCCGGCGGGCTCGCCTTCACCGTGCCGGTGCTTGTCGGCTCCGCCATGCTGCATGAGGGCGCCGTCATCAGTTCGGTCTACGAGCGCACACAGGGCCTTGTGCGGCCGATGCTGGAGCGTTACGGCATGCAGCCGGGCGACGTTATCATCATCGCCTCGAATTCGGGTGTGAACGCCGCGCCGATCGAGGCGGCCGACTATGCGCGCGACATCGGCGCAAAGGTCATCGCCATCACGTCGATCGCCTATTCCTCGGCGATCGCCAATGGTCGCCGCCGGCTCGCCGACGTCGCCGACGTGGTGCTCGACAACGGATTGCCGCCGGGTGACGCCGTTGTCGATCTCGAAGGAACAGGACTTCGGGTCGGACCGGTCTCGACGGCGGTCGGGGTGACCATCATCAATGCGATCTTTGCCGAAGTTGCCTCGGAGCTTTCGAAATGCGGCAATGCGCCAGTTTATCTCAGCGCCAACATGCCGGGTGCAGCCGAGATCAACCAGAAGCTCGTCAAGAAATACCGGCCGCGCAACCCGCATCTCTGACAAGTGGACGAAAAAAGGCCGGTCGAAGCCGGCCTTTTCACGCGATCAAACCAGGATCAGTCCTTGGCGCGTTCGACGTAGGAATTGTCTTCCGTCGCGATGACGACGCGGGTGCCGGCGTCGATATGCGGCGGGACCGAGGTGCGGATGCCGTTGGAAAGCATGGCCGGCTTGTAGGACGAGGATGCCGTCTGGCCCTTGACGACCGGTTCGGTCTCGACGATCTCGAGCGTGACGTGGCGGGGCAGTTCGAGCGCCAGCGGAATGCCTTCGTGGATCGACAGGATGCAGGTCATGCCTTCCTGCAGATAGGCCTTCTGATCACCCATGGTTTCCGCGCTGACGACCACCTGGTCGTAGGTCGCCGGGTTCATGAAGTGGAAACCTTCGCCATCTTCATAGAGGTACTGGAAGTTGACGTCTTCGACGAAGGCGCGCTCGACCTGTTCGGTGGTGCGCCAGCGTTCGGAGACCTTCACGCCGTCGACGATGCGGCGCATGTCGACCTGGGTGACCGGCGTGCCCTTGCCCGGATGAAAGTTCTGGGCGGTGAGAACGACGTAGAGCTTGCCGTCCACGTCGAGAACGTTGCCCTTGCGGACCGAAGAGGCGATGACCTTGACCATAAGACTTCCTTGTAACTCGGCTTTCGGCGTCGTAGAGGACTGTCGAGAGGCCCCAAGACGCAAATGTTTTTCTTTGGGGGCGCAACTAACCTAAAATCCGGGAAATAGCCACCCCCATACCGGCTTCTCCGGCGAAGAAAGCTTGGAATGAACTTTTCGGCCAAAGCGTCCCCCTGGTGGACCCCGTCCGTGCATGCCGACCGCCGCCCATTCCTGATCGGGCGCAATGCGATTCAGGCTGCGCTTCGCGGCTTTTTCGCGCGCGAGGATTTCATCGAGGTCGACACGGCGGTGCTGCAGGTCTCCCCCGGCAACGAAGCGCATCTGCATGCCTTCGCGACGCAAGCGATAACGACGGACGGTCAGGCGGCACCGTTCTATCTGCACACCTCGCCGGAATTCGCCTGCAAGAAGCTGCTTGCTGCGGGCGAACAGCGCATCTCGTGTTTTGCCCATGTCTATCGCAATCGCGAGCGCGGGCCGTTGCACCATCCAGAATTCACCATGCTCGAATGGTATCGGGCCGGTGAAAGCTATGAGAGCCTGATGATGGATAGCGTGCGGATCCTGGCGCTGGCGGCCGCAACAGTGAAGACGGACAAACTTTCCTATCGTGGCAGCGAAAGCGATCCCTTCGCCGGTCCGGAGCGGATCAGCGTCGCAGAAGCCTTTGAGCGGCATGCCGGCATCGATCTTCTTGCCTCCGTTGCCGCCGACGGTTCGACCGATCGCGAGCATCTGGCGGCCGAACTCAGGCGTGTCGGCATGCGCGTCGCCGGCGACGACGGCTGGGCCGATCTCTTCAGCCGGGTGCTGGTCGAAAAGATCGAGCCGCATCTCGGCTTCGGCCGTATCACCATTCTCGACGAATATCCGGTCTCGGAGGCAGCACTTGCACGTCCCTCGCCGCGCGACCCCCGGGTTGCCGAACGCTTCGAGCTCTATGCCTGCGGCGTCGAGCTTGCCAATGGTTTCGGCGAACTCACCAACGCCGGCGAACAACGGCGGCGCTTCGAGATCGAAATGGCCGAGAAGGCGCGGATCTATGGCGAGACTTACCCGATCGATGAGGATTTTCTTGCCGCGCTGTCGCTGATGCCCGAGGCAAGCGGCATCGCGCTCGGCTTCGACCGGCTGGTGATGCTGGCCACGGGGGCGTCGCGGATCGACCAGGTGCTGTGGGCGCCGGTCGCGGAGTACGGAAGATGAATGCCGTCAAACCAATCAAGAGCGTCGACGATCTCGTGAAGGCGGGGCTTGCCGCGCCTGCCGACCGCGCAGCGCTCGAGGCCGTCGCCGCGCGTTACGCCATCGCGCTGACGCCTGCCGTCACCAGGCTGATCGATCACGCCGATCCCAACGACCCGATCGGCCGGCAATTCGTGCCCGATGCGGCCGAACTCATCGTCGCGCCCGAAGAACGTGCCGATCCCATCGGCGATCACGCCCACAGCCCGGTCGAGGGCATTGTGCACCGTTACCCGGACCGGGTGCTGCTGAAGGCCGTGCATGTCTGCCCGGTCTATTGCCGTTTCTGCTTCCGCCGCGAAATGGTCGGGCCGCAGGGTCTCGGCACGCTCGATGCGGCGGCGATGGAGGCAGCCTTCGATTACATCGGGAGTCATCAGGAGATCTGGGAGGTCATCCTGACCGGCGGCGACCCGTTGGTGCTTTCACCGCGCCGACTCCGCGAGATCATGGAGGCGCTCGCTGATATTGCCCATGTGAAGATCGTGCGTTTCCATACGCGCGTCCCCGTCGTCGATCCGGAGAAAATCGATGCGGCGCTCATTGCCGCGCTGAAGGCAAGTGGCCAG
Source organism: Rhizobium sp. L9 (assembly GCF_002531885.1). Taxonomy (NCBI): domain Bacteria; kingdom Pseudomonadati; phylum Pseudomonadota; class Alphaproteobacteria; order Hyphomicrobiales; family Rhizobiaceae; genus Rhizobium; species Rhizobium sp. L9. The sequence continues at coordinate 221,421 of NZ_NWSZ01000006.1, forward strand.
ACGATCTATGTGGCGCTGCACGCCAACCATGTCAGAGAGTTGACGATGGAAGCGCGGGCGGCCTGCGCGCGCTTGGTCGACGCCGGAATCGTCATGGTCAGCCAATCGGTGCTGCTGAAGGGTATCAACGACGACCCTGCGATTCTTGCCGAACTGATGAAGGCTTTCGTCGAAATCCGCGTCAAACCTTACTACCTCCATCATCCCGATCTCGCGCCCGGCACCAGCCATTTCAGATTGACGATCGAGGAGGGGCAGAGGATCGTCGCGGCGCTGCGCGGACGGATTTCCGGCCTCTGCCAGCCGACTTACATTCTCGACATCCCGGGCGGTCATGGTAAAGCCGTTGTCAGCGGAAGCACTGTTCGGACGACGGGCGACGGGTGTTATTCCATCTCGGATTACCGCGGCGGCGAGCATTCCTATCCGCCGGCTGACTGACCCGAGGTCGCGCTTTTGCGTATCATTTCTGTACTCGCCGCGTCGGAAGCCGCGTCGAGCATTTCCATTGAAATGATCTTAGCTCATTGGTGTAAAATGAATATTCCTGCCGTCACCGGAAGGATCGTTAAAATCCTAACTATGAGGACCCATCATCTTTAACCCAACCTATTAGCGGAATGTTCTGTTTTCCGCACTAAAAGGACGCTCATGACAAGGCGATGAACGCCGGTTCGGGATCATGAGAACCTTGGAGTGATGGGATGAATAAGACAATCCGCGACCTCGTAGCCAAATTCGGCAAACTTCCTACGCCGGTTGACCAGATCGCCGACGACGCCGATCTTTATGCGGCAGGTCTGACGTCCTTTGCCTCGGTGCAGCTGATGCTCGGCATTGAAGAGGCGTTCGACATCGAATTTCCCGACAATCTGCTGAACCGCAAATCCTTCGCGAGCATCTCGGCCATCGCCAAGACGGTCGATATCATCCAGGATGGTCGGAAGGTCGCCTGATGAACTTCCCCGTCAAGATCATAGAGGACGGTCTTGTCGCAAGGGTCGCCCGTGTCGCCGAAGTTGCGGCGAGACATGCGGATGCCGTCGACATCGAAGGCCGCTTTCCCCGGGAAGCCGTGGATGCGATGAAGGCAGAGAGGCTGCTCGGCATTCAGGTGCCGCGCCAGCTCGGCGGTGAATCGGCCTCGACCACCGAAATCGCCGAATTATGCTCGATGCTCGGCCAGGCCTGTGCCGCAAGCGCCATGGTCTTCGCCATGCATCATATCAAGCTGTCCAGCCTCGTCGAACACGGCGCCGAGAGCGAATGGCACCGCAGTTTAATGCGCGGCATCGCCGCCGACCAGCTGCTGATCGCGTCGGCCACCACCGAAGGCGGCATCGGCGGAAACCTGCGCAACAGCATTTGCGCGATCGAGATCGACGGTGATACCTGCCGCCTCGAAAAGGATGCGACCGTCATTTCCTACGGCTCGCATGCCGACGCCATCCTTATCACTTCGCGTGCCCATCCGCAGGCGGCCTCCTCCGATCAGGTGCTGACGGCCTTCCTCAAGGACCAGTACACGCTCGAGAAAACGCATGTCTGGAATACGCTCGGCATGCGTGGCACCTGCTCCGACGGCTTCCTCTTCAAAGGCCAAGCGCCAGCGCGGCAGATCCTGCCGAAGCCATTCGCCGAGATTGCGGCGCAATCCATGCTCGCTTCCTCGCACCTGCTCTGGAGCGGCGTCTGGTATGGCATCGCGGTCGATGCTGTTGCCCGCGCCCAGGCCTTTGTGCGCGCCGCTGCCCGCAAGGCGCCGGACGCGCAGCCGCCGGGCGCGCTGCGCCTCGCCGAAGTCTCGAACCTGCTGCAAATGGTGAAATCCAATGTCGTTGCCGGGTTGAAGGCTTATGACGATGCCAAATCAGACCCGGACAGGCTGTCGTCGATGGGTTTTGCGGTGGCGATGAACAATGTCAAGATTGCCTCTTCCGAGACGATCCTGGAGATCGTCAATCACGCCATGCTGATCTGCGGCATCATGGGCTACAAGAACGGCACGCCCTTCAGCCTCGGACGCCATCTGCGCGACGCCCATTCCGCACAGCTCATGATTTCGAACGACCGCATCCTCGCCAACACATCGAGCATGCTTCTCGTCCACAAGCAGGACACTAGCCTACTGGGGTAAAGCCATGGATATGCAGACCTCGTTTCTGGACCGGCTCTTCGAGTCCGGCCTGCTGATCGATACCGGCGTTGACGGTCTCTATGGCCGCAGCGGCCAGTTCGAAGATGTCATAACCGCCTTCGAACGGCTGATCGATACGTTCGGCGGCGCCGACGGCGCCGAGGCGATGCGTTTCCCGCCCGGCATGAACCGCGCGCTCTTCGAAAAGAGCGGTTATATGAAAAGCTTCCCGCAGCTTGCCGGCACGGTGCACAGTTTCTGCGGCAGCGAGCTCGACCATATGAGCCTGCTTGAATGCATGGAGGCCGGCGAGGACTGGACCAAGGACCAGCAAGCGACCGATATCGTGCTGACACCGGCTGCCTGCTACCCGCTGTATCCGACGGTCGCCAAGCGCGGCAACCTGCCGAAGACGGGCGGCCTGTTCGATTTGCAGTCCTACTGCTTCCGCCATGAACCATCGAAAGATCCGGCCCGCCAGCAGCTCTTCCGCATGCGCGAATATGTCTGCATGGGAACGGAGCAGCACGTCACCGATTTCCGTCAGAAATGGATAGACCGCGGCGTCGAAATGATGAAGCAGCTTGGCCTCGATGTGACCATCGATGTTGCCAACGACCCCTTCTTCGGCCGCGCCGGCAAGATGATGGTCAACAACCAGCGCGACCAGAACCTGAAGTTCGAGCTGCTGATCCCGATTACCTCTAGGGCGAAGCCGACGGCCTGCATGAGCTTCAATTACCATCAGGACTCCTTCGGCCTGAAGTGGGGCCTCAATCTGGAAGACGGCAGCGTTGCGCACACCGCTTGCGTCGGCTTCGGCCTGGAGCGTATCGCGCTCGCCCTTTTCCACCACCACGGGCTCGACGTGAAGCAGTGGCCGGCCAGCGTACGGAAAACGCTGTGGGGCTGATGACGGCGATGACATCGGTCTTCCCGGCGATCAGTCCGGAAACCTACCAGCAGCATGCGCTGCATTCCGGCGAGCGCGCATGGCCGGAAACCAACTGCTATGTCGATCTCTGGATCGAGGTGCTGGCGACGGCGGGCGTCGCGCCCGAGGCGATGCTGGGTTTCACCCTGTCGCAGGATTTCGAAGGCGATCAGTTCACCTTCTTCAAGGTGCCGCTCGAAGATCTCGAAGCGCTTTACGGCATCCGCGCGACCGAGCTTGCCATCTACGACCGTGTCGAACGGCATGTCGAAGTGCAGATCGCGCGCGGTCGTCTCTGCCTGATCGAGATGGATTCCTTCTACATGCCGGATACGCGCGGCACCGCCTATCGGCAGGAGCATGGCAAGACGACGGTTGCGGTCAACCGGCTTGATGTTGCGGCAAAGCGCGTCGAGTATTTTCACAATGCCGGCTATTTCCGCCTCGAAGGCGAGGATTTCGATGGGCTGTTCCAGCAGCAGCTGACGGAGAACGACCCGCCCTTCTTGCCCTATACGGAATTTGCCCGGTTTCCGGAAAAGCCCGCCGACGAAGCGCATCTGCGCGCGACCGCACGGCGGCTTGCGGGTTTTCACTTCGCCAGGCGTCCCCGCGAAAACCCTATCCGCGCCTTCGCGCGCGTCTTCCCCCAGCAGGTGGAAGCGGTGGCGGAGCGGCCGTTTGGCTTCTTCCACAAATACGCCTTCAACACGCTTCGACAGGTCGGCGCCAATTTCGAGCTGGCGGCCGATCATCTGCTCTGGCTCTCTCCCGAATTTACGGCCCCCGCCGAGGATGCGCGACGCATTTCAGACGCGGCGAAGTCCGTGCAGTTCCAGCTTGCCCGCGCCGTTGCCCGCAGGAGGTTCGAGCCGCTGCAGGCGGCACTTGATCCGGCCGCCGATGCATGGGATTCCATGATGGCATCGCTTGCGGAGCGAATCTGAGGCTGGAGATCAGACAATGCGGGGGCGTTTGGCAAGCATCGGAGCCCGGGAAAGCGTGCTTTCCGAAGGCTGGAATCTGATCCTGACGGAGCCGGGTGCCTGCGCCGTACCACACGATATTCCTCTTTCCGCGCAGTTCATCCCTGCGCCCGTTCCCGGCACGGTTGCGGCGGCGCTTGAAAAAGCCGGGCTCTTCGATCGCGAAAATCCCGAACCGTTGAATACGAAAGACGCCTGGTATCTCTGCCGGCTTTTTGATGCGGAGCCCGGCGAAGCCATCCTGCGTTTCGGCGGGCTGGCCACGATCTGCAATGTCTTCCTCAACGGTCAGGAAATCCTCTTTTCCGAAAGCATGTTCACGGCGCATGAGCTCCCGGTGACGCTTTCGGGTGGCGACGAGCTGGCGCTCTGCTTCCGGGCGCTCGCCCCCCGCTTGTCCGAACCCGGTCCGCGGGCGCGCTGGCGGCCGCAGATGATCACGCCGGCGGGCCTGAAGAATTTCCGCACGACGCTGCTCGGCCATATGCCAGGCTGGTGCCCCGATATCCACGCCGTCGGGCCATGGCGGCCGATTTCACTGGTGCAACGCGATCCCAAATCGATCGACAATGTCTGCATCCGCGCGGTACTGGAGGAAAGCGGCGCCGGCCGGCTGAGCGTTTCCTTGCATAACAATGCAGAAGACCCGGCAATGCTGCTGCGCTGCGGCGGCATGGAACAGCCTTTCGAGAAGATCGGCGAAAATCATTATTCGGCTATCCTCAAGCTGTCCGACATCGAGCCCTGGTGGCCGCATACGCACGGCACGCCACGTCTCTACGATCTGACGCTGGTTTCCGCCGGCGAGGAATATTCGCTCGGCAGCACCGGCTTCCGGCGCATCGACGTCGGCCGCGGTGCGGATGGCGAAGACTTCGCGCTCCTTGTCAACGGCGAGCGTGTCTTCTGCCGCGGCGCGGTCTGGACGACCGCCGATATTGCGCAGCTGCCGGGCGGGCGCGCGGATTATGAGCCGTTCTTGCGGCTTGCCTGCCAAGCCGGCATGAACATGATCCGCATCGGCGGGACCATGGCCTATGAGACGCCCGATTTCTTTGCGCTCTGCGACGAGCTCGGCCTGCTCGTGTGGCAGGATTTCATGTTCGCCAATTTCGACTATCCGCGCAACGACAAGGCTTTCCTCGGCCATGTGCATGCCGAGGTTGAGGAATTCCTGCACGGCGTCCAGGCGTCGCCTTCGCTCGCGGTTCTCTGCGGCGGCAGCGAGATTCATCAGCAGGCGGCGATGCTCGGCCTGCCCATGGAATTTTGGAGCGGACCGGTGACCGACGAAATCATCCCGGCCATCGCCGCGCGCATGCGTCCCGACGTGCCCTATGTGCCGAATTCGCCCTATGGCGGAGCGATGCCGTTTTCGCCCAATTCCGGCATTGCGCATTATTACGGGGTCGGCGCCTATATGCGGCCGATTGCCGATGCCCGCCGCGCCAATGTGCGCTTTGCCTCAGAAAGCCTCGCCTTTGCGCATGTGCCGCAGCAAAGGACGCTGCAGCGCCATCTCGATGTGCCCGCCTTCCACAGCCCGCTGTGGAAGGCGCGCGTGCCCCGCGATCGCAGCGCATCCTGGGATTTCGAGGATGTTCGCGACTATTATTTGAAGCTTCTTTACGATTTCGACCCGGCCCGGCTGCGCCGCGAAGATCAGGAGCGCTACCTCGATCTTTCCCGCGCCGTGACCGGCGAGGTGATCGAAGAGACCTTCGCCGAGTGGCGGCGCAAGGGCTCCGGCTGCAACGGAGCACTCGTCTGGACGCTTCAGGATCTGCTGCCCGGCCCCGGCTGGGGCGTGATCGATTCCACCGGCGAACCGAAACCTGTCTGGTATGCGATGCGCCGAGCCTTCCGGCCGATTCAGGCGATCTTCACCGATGAGGGAACCAACGGTCTCGACGTGCATGTCGTCAACGAGACGGACACCGACCTCGACCTGGAACTCGAGGTCATCTGCCTCAGTGATGGAAAACAGCAGGTCGTCAGCGGCAACATGGCTTTCAAGCTGGCTGCAAGAAGCGCCGAACGCTTTGCCACCACCGCGCTGTTCGGCGCCTTCTTCGATACGACCTATGCCTTCCGTTTCGGCCCGCCGGCCCATGATGCCAGTGTGGCGCGCCTGCGCTCCCTCGCCGATGGCGTCGTTCTCGCGGAAAGCTTCCATTTCCCCTGCGGACGCGGAAAGGCCCTGCACGACGCCAGCATCGAGGCGTCACTCGGCAGAGACGGCGACAGCTGGGTCATCGATCTCTGGACCGACCGGCTGGCGCAATCCGTGCATATCGACGCCGAAGGCTACAGGGCCGACGACGACTGGTTCCACCTTGCTCCCGGCCGAGTACGGCGCGTGAAGCTCTCCGCGCTCTCCGGCACTGACGGCGATGTCCCGCCAACGGGTGAAATCAGAAGTCTAGGCAGTTCGCGTCGCGTCGGGTTCGCGGGCTGAGGCTCACAGGGAACAATGCAAGCTCACCGGAAAGATCGTGATTTGAGAACGATATACCGCTATCTACGCGCCCATCTCCTGCAGCGGCTGATCCCGCGGTCGCGTCTCGCCTTCAATCCGCGCAAGCCGGTCGAAATCATCGGCTATTTCTCGATGCCCGTTGGTGTCGGTGAATCGGCAAGGCTTTGTGCCGGGGCGCTTTCCCAAGCGGGACGGGCGATTTCGCTCTCAGACGTCAGCACGCATCCGGATGAAAAATCCTTTGACGGCTGGGTGTCGTCGGACCTTCCGGCCGAACCGCCGGGAAGCCGTATCTGGCATCTCAACCCGCCGATGCTGCCGCGCGCCATCCTGAAGATGGGTGTCGCCAATTTCACCCGCGCCTTCAACATCGGCTATTTCGCCTGGGAGCTTGAAGTCGCGCCGGCGGAGTGGCGCAACGGGTTGCGCTACATGAATGCCGTCTTCGTACCCTCAGAATTCACCAGACGGACGATTGCACCGCTGACGGCGGCGCCCGTCATCGTGGTTCCGCATCCCGTCACCGAGAAGCCGGCCGCAGAGGGCATACGGGAGAAGTTCGGCATCGAGAAAGATGCCTTTCTCGTCAGCTTCATCTTCAGCGCCGGCTCCTCGATCAACCGGAAGAACCCGCAAGCCGTCATCGAAGCCTTCAGACTGTTCAGCGCCGAATGCCAGAGCGCCTTTCTGCTGATGAAGGCGAGCGGTGATATCGGCAAGGATCAGGGATTACGCGAACTGATTGCTTCGGTCGCTGGCGATAGCCGTATCCGGATCATCACCGACAAGCTCTCGAACGCCGAGATCAATGGCCTCATCCGCTCTTCCAATGCCTATCTCTCGCTGCATCGCTCGGAAGGTTTCGGGCTGACGGTTGCCGAGGCGATCATGCATCGTACCCCTGTCATATCAACCGCTTGGTCGGGCACGGAAGATTTCTGCGACCCCGAGAACAGCTGGCTGGTCGCCTCTCCCCTCATCCCTGTCGTCGATTCCCATCCTGAATTTGCGGGTCTGCCGGGCGCGGTTTGGGCGGATCCTTCTCCCGAAATCGCGGCTGCGCATCTCGGCGATATCTTCCGTGCGCCCGAGCGCGCACGAGAGAAGGCCGGCAAGGCGCGCGAGTTCCTGCTGCGCTACCTCGCAGAGAACAGTTATGAGAAGGCGCTCCAGAAGCTGGCGGCGATGCAGGCGAGCTAAGGTGAGGTCACCACTCCGCTTTATTTTAACATTTTCGCATTAGTGATGACGGGCATGCGGCCGCAAAGCATGTTGCGCAAAAGTGTGCAGCGGTTTTGCGATAACGACATGCGTAAAACAAAAACCTAAAGCGCGAGGAGCGAATCTGAAAGATCGCGACGCGCTTTAGGCTGATCCCCGCGGATGGACAGATGTCGAAGGGTATTATCGCAAATTCGGTGATGAATGCGGCGGCAGGCATGCTGCTGCTGCTGACGGGCTTCGTCTCTTCGATCATCACCGCGCGCCTGCTTGGGCCGGAGGCCAACGGCATCGTCGCCTTCTCGCTGTGGCTGGTGATGACGGGCGCCTCGATTGCCGAACTCGGCTCCAGCATCACGCTGCTGAAGACCCTGCCGCAGCTTACGGCGGAGGGCTATGACGCGCGCCGCCGGCGAGGCTTTGCCGCCATCCTCGTCAGCTTCATGATGTTTTCGACAGTGCTGCTGCTGGCGCTCTACGCCCTGTTCTTCCTGACTTCGGAGGAGATGCACTGGGCAGAAACCGCGCCCTCCGTTGCGCTCGTCACCGGCGCGCTGTTTTTCATCCAGGCGATCGGATCTTTCGTCAAATTCTACCTGATCGGCGAAAAGAAGCTCGGCAGCTTCTTCAAGCTGACCGTCGCCGTCTCGATAATCCAGCTCGCTGGGGTCGCCACCGGCGCCGTACTCTATGGCGTCGAGGGCGTTCTCGTCGGTTATGCGCTCGGCCAGCTCGTGCTGTTTTTCGCCACACTGCCGATCCTTCTGGCGCGGCGCGACTGGTGCGGGGTTTCACTCAAGTACCTCGCCTCCTCCTCCATCATCCTGTCGATCCAGTTCATCATCGATTCTATCTTCCTCAACCGTCTCGAACTGCTCTTCCTGCAGCAGTTCTGGTCGGTGGAAATGGTCGGCTATTATGCGGTCGGCCTGTCGATTGCCAATATCGCGCTGCAACTGCCGATCCAGATGACCGGCAGCCTGCTGCCCTATTATTCCGAACGGCGGCACAGCAGCGACGATTCGACCTTGCCGGTCGAGGTCTTCGCCGCCGTCACCCGCAGCATGGCCTATATCGTGCTGCCGATGAGCCTCGGGCTGGCTGCCATCTCCAGCGAACTGGTGCTCGTCGTGTTCGGGGAAGCCTTCCGCCGCAGCGGCACGGTGGTCGCGCTGCTCGCGCTCGTCGCTCCCGCCTACACATTCATGCAGATCCTCAGCCTCTATCTGCTGTCGATGGACAAGGCCCGCTCCCGCCTCAACATCAGTGTGATAGGTGGCATCCTCATGGTAGCGGGTTGTTTACTGATCATACCTAGGCTTGCCGCCGAGGGGGCCGCAATCGTACGCATTCTCGTGTTCGTTGCGATGTCGGTGATGATGATCAGACAGACAGGATTCGGGTCCCAGCTTTCGGGTCTCTACGCAAGCCTGACGAAGGTGACGCTCGCCTCCGTCTTGTGCGCCTGCGCGGCGATTTCAGTGCTGGAATTCATCCATGGCCCGATCGGTCTTATCTTCGCGATAATCGCCGGCACGATTGCGCATTTCGCCGCACTCCGAGTGCTGCGCGCCGTGCCCGTCGAGGATGTCGAGGTGATGCGTTCCATTGTCGAAAGAATGCCGTCGGCACTGCGGCGGCCGGTCAGCCGCGTAATCGACTTCATTGCACCGAGGCGCCCCGGCGATCCAGACCGGGCCAAGGTGGCGCCCGGCGAATTTTCGCCCGAACCGGCTGAGGGTGCCGGACGCAGCGCCGCCCTGCCCGTTGTCTTCGATGGGACGATCGGGCTGTTCATGCCTGAGAATCCTGAATCTGCCAAGCGCTCGGCCGCGGTCCTTTTCGTCAGTCCATGGGGCTTCGAGGAGATGTGCAGCCGCAAGTTCTTCCGGGTCGCGGCTGAACATTTCTCCGATATAGGCGTGCCCAGTCTGCGTTTCGATTATCGCGGCACCGGCGATGCGCTCGATTTTGGTGCGCTGCCGGCAAGGCTGGAAACCTGGGAAAACTCCATCCGCGCGGCGGCCGCCAAGCTGAAATCGCTTACCGGCTGCGAACGCATCATCCTGATCGGCCAAGGTCTCGGCGCGACCCTTGCCCAGCGGATCGGCTCCTCGATCGAGGGCGTCGATAGCCTCGTCATGCTGGCGCCGGTGCTGAGCGGCCGCGCCTATCTGCGTGAGCTCAACATGTGGTCGAAGATCATCGACGCCGATCTCGGCCTCGGCCATGAGCATGTGCAGGCTGCAAAGGTGCAGATCGCCGGGCTCGTCATGCCGGAAGAGATCGCCGCCGAACTCGGCAAGCTCAACATCGTCGCGCCGCAGGGGCTGGCGGCGTCCCGCTATCTGATCCTCGAACGCCCTGTTAGGGCCGAAGATACTGGCTTTGCCCATGCGCTGCAGGCGCTTGGCGCCAATGTCGAGCAGAAAGTGTTCGACGGCTATGACGAACTCGTCACCAATCCGCTCTTCGCCAAGACACCCATGGCCGTCGTCGAGTTTCTGACGGCCTGGCTGAAGACGGCGACCGCGGAGACATCGGCCGCTCATTCGCCGGCCGCGATCGAAACCATCCCGCTTGCCGGCGACGGTTTCCTGGAAACGCCGGTGCGTTTCGGAAGTCACGATCATCTAGTCGGTGTCGTCAGCCGACCGCTTGGCGAGATCAGGGGCAATGCCGTGCTCTTCCTGTCGACCGCCTATGACCGGCATGCCGGCTGGGGACGGACGACGGTGGACATGGCACGCGAACTCGCGCGCCATGGCGTCGTTTCGCTGCGCTTTGATTCCGCCAATGTCGGCGACAGCCCGCCGCGGCCGGATGCGCCGGAGCAGGTGCTGTATTCGATGACGCAGACCGCCGATGCGATCGCCGCGCTCGATCTGCTCGAAAATGTCGTTGCTGGCCCTATCATGGTCGCCGGCCGCTGCAGCGGCGGCTATGTAGCTTTCCGCGCCGGCGTCGCCGACGAGCGGCTGAAGGCGGTCGTCTCGATCAATCCCTTCGTCTATTACTGGGATCCGAAGGTGCCGGTGCGCCGCGAGCATGTCGTCTCCGTTCCCCGCAGCCTCGACGATTACGGCCAGCGCCTGGCGCGGCTCGACACGTTGAAGCGGCTGCTGCGCGGTCAAGTCGACGTGGTGTCTGCGCTGCGCAATATCGTCATCGCCGGTGGCCGGCGGCTGTCGCCCTTCGTCGCGCCATTGCTCGAACTGCTTCCCGACCGGCGCCATATTGCCCGTGAGGTCCGGCAGTCCTTCGCGCTGTTCGGCAAGCGAAAGGTGCCGCTGACACTGATCTACAGCGAAGGCGACGTCGGCCTCGACCATGTCTATTTCCATTTCGGCCCGCGCGGCGCCAGGCTTTCCCGCTATCCGAACGTGCGGCTGCTGATGCTGCCGGATGCCGACCACAATCTGACGCCGCCGCAATCGCGCAAATTCGTCCTCGACGAGATCATTCGTCTCGCGCGGGCGTAAGCGGATCTTCTGTCGGGGTTGGTCAGCGGCTTTCCGCGGCGGCGATATCAAGCGATCTGTAGAGATCGATGTAACGCCCGGCGACGATATCCCAGGAATAGCCGCGCACGGCGTCGAGAAGCTCAGAGCGAAGGACATCCGGTCGGCCCGCAAGGCTGTCATAGGCCGATTCCACGGCGGTCGCGGCACTCTCCGGACTGGTGAAATCGGCAAGCCTGATGACGCGGTGCCGATCGGCGAGCGTCTGAAAGGCGTCGTTGGCGTTCAGCACCGGCAGCAGGCCGGCACTCATCGCCTCCAGCGCGACCAGGCCGAAACCCTCATATTCCGAAGCGGAGGCGAAGAGCGAAGCCGCAGTGATGATCCGGCGGATGGTCTCATTGTCTGGCGACACATGCAGGGTGACGCGGCCGGTCAGGTCCCGGCTTTCGATCTCGCCTTCGATATTCACCCGGTTCAGGTCGGATTCGGCCCCGACAATGTCGAGATGCCATTCCGGATCGCGGCTCTTCAGAACTGCTATCACGTCGAGCAGATGGTCCAGCCGCTTGTTCACTGAAAATCGGCCGATGGTGACGATGCGGCGTCTTGCGCGACGCGAGGCGGTGTCGGCGAACTTGCCGATATCGGCGCCGTTCTCGACCAGCACGCTGTCCGGCACGATTTCGGAAAACTGCTTGAGATCGGAGGCGCTGCAGCAAACCACACGGCGATAGGCCCTCGCCGAGGCGCGGGTCAGCGTGCGGAACCATATCTTCTTGATCGCCGCATATTTCCGGGTGTGGAAGAAACCGCCATGGGTGGTGACGATCATCGGTTTGCCGTGCAGCATCCGGCCCCAGGCGAGCGCATCGAAGAAGAAGTCGATGGCATGGACATGCACGAGATCGGCGTCGCCGAGATGGCGAAAAACCTGCGGCGCCAGCGGATAACGGCTGCTGCCGGACCACGGAATGCGCACCACCTCGATGCCGTCGATATTTTCGCGCGACGGCAGCCTGTCCTCTGGCGCGGTAAACAGGGAGTTCAGCGTAACGACACGGACACGATAGCCACGCCGAAGGGTCTGGCGGCTGAGATTGGCGACGACGTCTTCCAGGCCGCCGCGATTGGGCAGGAACTGGCGCACGACATGGACGATCAGCGGAGCCGTTTGCGGCTGCGGATTCTCGCGCACCCTGTCTGCCTCGACGATCGCCATTTTCTACCTATCGCTGCGTATGCCAAACGCGTGTTGACGCGGATTTATAGCAACGACCAGATATCTCAGGCGTTAAGGCGTGGTTTCAGCGACGTCCTGCGGAGGCGATTCTTCGCAACAGGGTTAATCGTGTCTGACGGTGTTCAGAAGGCTTTGAAGGTGAGGGTCGTCAGCGACCGGACGATGCCAGGAATATTGGCGATATTGTCGTTGATGAACTTGCCGATGTCCTGGCCTTCCTCGATATAGACCTTCAACAGCAGGTCGTAATCGCCGCTCGTTGAATAGAGCTCCGAGACCAGCTCGGTCTGGTAGATGGCGTCGGCGACCTCATAGGTCTTGCCGGGGGCGCATTGGAGCTGGACGAAGATCGGTTTCATGGAGATTTCCTGCAAAGTTGTTTGGCGCGCATAATGGTCGAAAGCGCCATGCCGATGCAAGCCGTTCCTCACACGGTCCCTCCGGCCGCCGCTTCGGCGACGATCCAGTCGCGAAAGGCGGCAAGCGGCGCATAATCGGCGCGCTCGCTGGGACAGGCGAGATAATAGCGCTCGCGGCTCTCCATCTCCCGGTCGACGGCGGCGACGAGATCGCCGCGCTTGAGTTCTTCCTGCATCAGGAATGTCGGCAACAGGGCGACACCGAGGCCGGCGATCGCCGCTTGCGCTGCGGTGGCGAACTGATCAAAGAGCATACCGTGCACGCTTTCGAAGGAAACGCCGTTGCCGGCGAACCATTGCTCCCAGGCATCGGGGCGCGTGGTCAGATGCAGGAGTGGAACGGCAAGCAGGTCCTCTGGCTGCGAAATCCTGTGCTGTTTCAGAAAATCAGGGCTGCAGGCCGGCACCGTACGCTCCGACATCAGCAAGGTGAGTTCCGCGCCAGGCCAGTGCGGGTGGCCGAAATGGATCGCGGCGTCAATCGAATCGAGCCGGAAGTCAAAGGGTGAAAGACGGGTCGCGAGATTGATCGTTACGCCGGGATTGGCGCTGAGAAAGCGCCCCAAGCGTGGCGCCAGCCAGCGCGTGCCGAAGGTCGGCAGGATGGCGAGAGTGAGCGTGCCGCCGTGCGGGTTGGCGCGCAGGTTCAACGAGGCGCTCGAGATCCGGCGCAGCGCCTCGCGAATCTCGCGGGCATAACTGTCGCCGGCCAGCGTCAGCCGCATGGTCTGGCGTTCACGCAAGAAGAGCTCGACTCCAAGCTGCTCCTCCAACGCGCTGACCTGACGGCTGACGGCGCTCTGCGTCAGGTCGAGTTCGCGCGCCGCCGCCGTCACGCTGCCTGTGCGGGCGACCGCCTCGAAGGCGGCGAGATGTGAAATCGACGGCAGAAAACGCCTTGAAGTGAGCATGATCATTCCGTTTCAGAATGAGCTATTTCCGAAATGTCGATATTTCCGCCTTTGCGGTGCTTGTAAAGAGTTTCATCCTGCAAAATCGGAATGAGCCGGAGCCTTAGATGCCACAAGCCTTCATTTCAACAGATCGTATCCGCTCGCTCTTCACCGACGCGATGTCGCAGATGTACCGGACGGAGGTGCCGCAATATGGCACGCTGATCGAGCTCGTGGCGGATGTGAATGCCGGTTGCCTCGAAAGCAATCCGGATCTGCGCGAACGCCTGGCCCGCGCAGGCGAGCTGGATCGCATCGATGTAGAGCGTCACGGCGCCATCCGCCTCGGTACGGCGGAAGAGCTTTTCACCATCCGCCGGCTGTTTGGCGTCATGGGCATGCAGGCGGTCGGCTATTACGATCTTTCGGTCGCCGGCGTGCCGGTTCATTCCACCTGCTTCCGCCCGATCGACGAGGCGGCGCTCAACTTCAATCCGTTCCGCGTCTTCACCTCGCTGCTGCGCCTGGAACTGATCGAGGATGAAGGCCTGCGGCGGGAAGCTGAGGCCATTCTGGCCAAGCGGCGCATCTATACGCCGCGCGCCATCGCGCTGATCGAGCGTCACGAGCAGAATGGCGGCCTGACCGAGGCGGAAGCGACTGAATTCGTCGCCGAGGCGCTTGAAACCTTCCGTTGGCACGGCGAAGCCACCGTCAGTGCCGAAACCTACAAGCGCCTGCACGACGCGCATCGGCTGATCGCCGATGTCGTCAGCTTCAAGGGGCCGCACATCAACCACTTGACGCCGCGCACGCTCGATATCGATGCGGTGCAGGCCCGCATGCCGGAACGCGGCATCACTCCGAAGGCAGTCATCGAAGGGCCGCCGCGCCGGCAGTGCGATATCCTGCTGCGGCAGACGAGCTTTAAGGCGCTGGAGGAGGCGATCGTCTTCTCGGGTGACGAGGGTGCGGTCCAGGGCACGCATACCGCGCGCTTCGGCGAGATCGAACAGCGCGGCGTGGCTTTGACGGCCAAGGGCCGGGCGCTCTACGACCGACTGCTTGCCTCGGTTCGCGGCGAAGTGCAGGTCGGCGCCGGCGGCGCCAAAGCCGGCGCCTATGACCAGGAACTGGCTGAGCGCTTCAAGGTGCTGCCGGACAGCTGGGATGAGCTGCGCAGCCAGGATCTCGCCTTCTTTCGTTATTCCGCCACGCCCGCGGGCATTGCCGCCGCGATCGCCGGGACCTTGCCGCGCGATCCCGAAGCGCTCCTCGCCAAGGGCTATCTCGCTTTCGCGCCGATCGTCTATGAAGACTTCCTGCCCGTCAGCGCGGCCGGGATCTTCCAGTCGAATCTCGGCACCGATCAGCAGCAGAATTATGCGATGCGATCGAACCGCGACGCCTTCGAGACCGCACTCGGAGCGACCGTTCAGGACGAGCTGGCGCTTTACGCGGAACGGCAGGCCGCATCGCTGGATGCCGCGATGAAGGCGCTCGGGCTCGCGGATCTGCAGCTGAGGACCGTTGCGTGAAATCACCGCTTCAACCCCTGTTCTTATGCGCTAGAGTACACCGGTTTCATCCGATCGGACTGTGCCATGCTGAATGATCCGCGCTCCCACGGCCTCTGGGAAAAGACCGCAGGCGAACCGCCGGCGACCTCGCCTCTCCAAGGCGCGGTATCGGCCGACGTCGTCATCGTCGGTGGCGGCTATACCGGTCTCTCCGCTGGCCTGCATCTCGCCGAGGCCGGTTCGAAGGTGGTGCTGCTGGAGGCGAAGGAGATCGGCTTCGGCGGTGCGGGGCGCAATGTCGGTCTGATCAATGCCGGCATGTGGGTGATGCCCAACGACCTCCCCGGTGTGCTCGGCCCAGTCCATGGCGAACGGCTGCTCGATTTACTCGGAAATGCGCCGAAGCTCGTCATGGAACTGATCGACAAACATGGGATCGCCTGCGAACTCGAGCGCAACGGCACGCTGCACTGCGCCGTCGGCGCCGAGGGGCTGAAGGAGATCGAGGAGCGCGCGGCGCAATGGTCGGCCCGCGGCGCGCCCGTCGCACTGCTGGATGCGGCTGAGACGGCCAAGCGCATCGGCAGCGAGGCTTATGCCGGTTCGCTGCTCGATCTGCGGGCCGGAACGCTGCAGCCGCTTGCCTATGCACGCGGCCTCGCCCATGCCGCGGTCAAGGCAGGCGTCGCCATTCATACATCGAGCCCCGTGACCGCAACGGAGCGCCAAGGCAGCCGCTGGGCGGTGAAGACGAAAAACGGCGAGGCCAGCGCAGACTGGATCATCGTTGCCACCGATGCCTACAGCACCGGCCCCTTCGAGCAGGTGCGCAACGAGCAGGTCTACCTGCCCTATTTCAATTTCGCCACCGCACCGCTCGGCCACAATCTTCGTCAGTCGATCCTGCCGGGGCGGGAAGGCGCATGGGACACCAAGGATATTCTTTCCTCCTTCCGCATGGATCGGGCTGGGCGCCTCGTCTTCGGCAGCGTCGGCGCGCTACGCAATACCGGGCTTGCGGTGCACAAGGGCTGGGCCAAGCGCGCCTTGAAGCGGCTCTTCCCCGTTATCGGCGATATCGAATTCGAATGCGAATGGTATGGCCAGATCGGCATGACCGACAATGCGCTGCCGCGCTTCCACAAATTCGCCCCCAATGTCATCGGCTTTTCGGGCTATAATGGCCGCGGCATAGCCCCGGGCACGGTCTTCGGCCGCACATTGGCCGAGCATATTCTCGGTCGGCTTGCCGAGGCCGATCTGCCGCTGCCGCTGACGTCACCCACCGAGCCGAGCTTCCGTGCGCTCAAGGAACTATGGTACGAAGCCGGGGCTCAGGTTGCCCATTTCGCCGATGCCCGCTTCTGAGAACCGATGTCCGCTTCTTGAGAACAATAAGATTGGAAACCCGACAATGACCATAGCCGTCCTCGATCTCGCCACCGAAACCGCCAAGCTGCTCGCCGAACTCGGCGTCGATGCCGGCCGCTATCACGGCGGCACGCTGTCCGTCACCTCGCCGGTCACCGGCAAGGAAATCGGCAGGCTCAGAGAACATTCCGTTTCCGAAACGAAAGCGGCAATCGAAGAGGCGCATAAGGCTTTCCTCGAATGGCGTTCGGTTCCGGCGCCGAAGCGCGGCGAGCTGGTCCGCCTGCTCGGTGAGGAGCTGCGCGCCGCCAAGACGGCGCTCGGCCGTCTGGTCTCGATCGAAGTCGGCAAGATCACCTCGGAAGGCCTCGGCGAAGTACAGGAGATGATCGACATCTGCGATTTCGCCGTCGGCCTGTCGCGCCAGCTCTACGGCCTGACGATCGCCACCGAACGCTCCGAGCACCGGATGATGGAAAGCTGGCACCCGCTCGGCGCGATCGGCATCATCTCCGCCTTCAACTTCCCGGTCGCCGTCTGGTCGTGGAATGCGGCGCTGGCGATGGTCTGCGGCAATTCCACCGTCTGGAAACCGTCGGAAAAGACGCCACTGACCGCCCTTGCCGTGCAGGCGCTGTTCGAAAAGGCCCTGAAGCGCTTCGTCGCCGAGGGCGGCAAGGCGCCGGCCAATCTATCCACCCTGATCATCGGCGGCCGTGAGGTCGGCGAGGTGCTGGTCGACCACCCGAAAATCCCGCTGGTTTCCGCCACCGGCTCGACGGCCATGGGCCGCGCCGTCGGCCCGCGCCTGTCGCAGCGTTTTGCCCGCGCCATACTCGAACTCGGCGGCAACAATGCCGCGATCGTCTGCCCGAGCGCCGACCTCGACCTGACGCTGCGTGGCGTCGCCTTCTCCGCCATGGGCACGGCCGGCCAGCGCTGCACGACACTGCGCCGTCTCTTCGTCCATGAAAGCGTCTACAACAAGCTGGTGCCGCGCCTGCAGAAGGCCTACGGCTCCGTCACCATCGGCAATCCGCTGGAGACCGGCACACTGGTGGGCCCGCTGATCGACGGTCAGGCTTTCGAGAAGATGCAGGCAGCGCTCGGCGAGGCAAAGGCGGCCGGCGGCAAGGTGACCGGCGGCGAACGCGTCGACAATGGTTCGGCCGATGCCTTCTACGTTCGCCCGGCGCTGGTCGAAATGCCCGATCAGATCGGCCCGGTCGAGCACGAGACCTTCGCGCCCATTCTCTACGTCATCAAATACAGCGATTTCAATGCGGTGCTGGACTTGCACAATGCCGTGCCGCAGGGATTGTCGTCGTCGATCTTCACCAACGACATGCGCGAGGCGGAAACCTTCGTTTCGGCGCGCGGCTCGGATTGCGGTATCGCCAACGTCAACCTCGGGCCTTCGGGCGCCGAAATCGGCGGCGCCTTCGGGGGCGAAAAAGAGACCGGCGGCGGACGCGAATCCGGCTCGGATGCCTGGAAGGCCTATATGCGCCGCGCGACCAACACGATCAATTACGGCAGCACGCTGCCGCTTGCGCAGGGTGTCAAGTTCGACGTCGAATAAGCACAATCTCAACAAAGGCGACACTGGGCCCAGCGTCGCCTTTTTGTCTCGATCGAGATTTATCCCTTGCAATCTGAAATATTGGGTCAAGATTTTGTGATGCTTTTTTCAGTCAAGAAAAATATACGCCTCTTACCCTGTTGGGGTGACATCGCCATGGAGGCCCTCATGACTACTGCTGTTAACCGTTTTTCCCACGTGCTGGCGCTCGCCGCTTCGCTTCTCTCCACCACGGTGCTCGCAGGCAGCGCCAATGCGCAGGATGAAGGTCTCGTCGTCTACAATGCGCAGCACGAAAGCCTGGGCCGCGAATGGATCGGTGCCTTTACCAAGGAGACCGGCATCAAGGTCACCATGCGCCAGGGCGGCGACATGCAATTCGCCAACCAGATCATTCAGGAAGGCGACGCATCCCCCGCCGATGTTTTCCTGACCGAGAATTCGCCGGCCATGACGCTGGTAGACGGCGCCGGCCTCTTCGCCCCGGTCGAAAAGGAAACGCTGGATCAGGTGCCGGAGCAGTATCGTCCGGCCGACGGCATGTGGACCGGCATTGCCGCCCGCTCTACCGTCTTTGCCTATGACAAGACGAAGCTCAGCGAAGACAAGCTACCGAAGTCGCTGCTCGACCTCGCCGAACCCGCCTGGAAGGGCCGCTGGGGTGCATCGCCTGCCGGCGCCGACTTTCAGGCCATCGTCGCCGCGCTGCTGCAACTGAAGGGTGAAGATGCCACCAAGGCATGGCTGAAGGGTCTCAAGGACAATGCGACACCCTACAAGGGCAACAGCGTTGCCATGAAGGCGGTCAATTCAGGTGAAGTCGAAGGCGCGGTCATCTATCACTACTACTGGTTCGGCGATCAGGCGAAGACCGGCGAAAACAGCAAGAATGTCGGCATGCATTACTTCAAGAATCAGGATCCGGGCGCTTTCATCAGCGTTTCGGGCGGCGGCGTCCTGAAGTCCACGCAGCACATGAAGGAAGCGCAGGCTTTCCTGAAATTCGTCACCAGCAAGGCAGGCCAGGCGGTTCTGAAGAACGGCTCGTCCTATGAATATGCCGTTGGCAAGGACGCCCCTTCCAATGACAAGCTCGTTCCGCTTGCCGACCTCAACGCGCCGAAGGTCGAAGCCTCGACGCTGGACAGCAAGAAGGTCGTGGAACTGATGACCGCGGCAGGTCTGATCTAGGCTTTCTGCGTGTCGCAGCACCTGTGCGGGAGAAGCGTCGGGCTTTCTGCCGCAGGCTTGCAGCAGCCAAAACTATTGCTTTTGGCTCAAGAAAACCTTAGGGCATGACGGGATCGGGCAACTGTCTTTCCAAGACGGTTGCCTTCCTTTTTCAGCGTATGAAGGCATCGGCCTTGCTGCAGGACAACAGATTTTTCGTCGCCGGCAACGAGGCGCCGGTCGCGCCGAAGCGCGCGCGAATGCTATTGCCGCGCCGGCGCATGCCGCACGCGCCCGTGATGCTACTCGCCACCGTCATCGCAATCTTCAGTCTCGTGCCGCTCGGCTTCATCGGCTGGATAACTTACGATGTTGGCTGGGAGACGGTGAAAACACTCGTCTTCCGGGCCCGTGTCGGCGAACTCCTCATCAATACGGTTCTTTTGGAATCGATCACCATCCCGCTGTCGATCGCGCTGGCCGTGACGCTTGCCTGGCTGACCGAACGAACGGATATACCGTTCGCCAGGCTCTGGGCCTGGCTGGCGATCGCGCCGCTCGCGGTGCCGGCCTTCGTGCACAGCTATGCCTGGGTCAGCCTTATCCCCGGCATGCGCGGCCTTGAGAGCGGCGTCTTCGTTTCTGTCCTCGCTTACTATCCCTTTCTCTATCTGCCGGTTGCCGCAGCGTTGCGCCGTCTCGACCCGGCCATCGAGGATGCCGCCGCCTCCCTTGGTCTCGACCCCTGGCGCGTCTTCTTCCGAACCGTGCTGCCGCAGTTGAGGTTTGCCATTTGCGGCGGGTCGCTGCTGATCGCGCTGCACCTGCTGTCGGAATACGGCCTGTTCGTCATGATCCGGTTCGACACTTTCGCCACCGCGATCGTCGACCAGTTCCAATCCTCCTACAACAGCCCGGCCTCCAACATGCTCGGCGGTGTACTCGTTGCCTGCTGCCTTTTCCTGCTTGGCCTCGAAGTGCTGCTGCGCGGCAACGAACGTTATGCCCGCGTCGGCTCCGGCTCGCCGCGTCCGGCCGATCGCCGGCGTCTCGGCTGGTTCGTGGGGCCGGCCATCCTGCTGCCTGTTGTCCTGGCGGTGCTGACGCTCGGCGTGCCGTTGATGACGCTCGGCCGCTGGCTCTATCTCGGCGGCAGCGAGATCTGGCGCATCGAAGTCGGCACCGCCTTCCTGCAGACGATGGCGCTCGCTATGGCCGGCGGCGTGCTGGCGACGATTGCCGCAGCCCCCATGGCCTGGCTTTCCGTGCGCGCGCCCGGCCGCTTTCAGCGCCTGCTCGAAGCCTGCCACTATTATGTCGGCTCGCTGCCCGGCGTCGTCGTGGCGCTGGCGCTGGTGACGATCACCGTTCGTATCGTGCTGCCGCTCTATCAGACCTTCGCAACGCTGCTCGTCGCCTATGTGATGCTTTTCCTGCCCCGGGCCATGGTCGGCCTGCGCGCCAGCATCGCCCAGGCGCCGGTGGAGCTGGAGCGCGCCGCGATGGGCCTCGGCCGCACCCCCGGCCAGGCGGTGCGGCAGATCACCATGCGGCTTGCCGCACCGGGGGCCGCTGCCAGCATCGCCCTGACCGCACTTGGCATTACCAATGAACTCACGGCGACGCTGATGCTCTCGCCAAACGGCGTCGATACGCTGGCGACGAAATTCTGGTCGCTGACGAGCGAGATCGATTATGTCTCGGCCGCCCCTTACGCCGTCATGATGGTCGTGCTCTCGCTGCCGCTCACCCTGACGCTTTATACGCAATCGAAACGGACCGCCGGCCAATGACGCTGCTTACGATTGAAAACATCAGCAAGCGCTACGGGCCTGTCCAGGCGCTGAAGGATATTTCGCTCGATGTCCAGGCCGGCAGCCGCACAGCCGTCATCGGCCCGTCCGGCTCGGGCAAGACGACCCTGCTGCGCATCATCGCGGGCTTCGAGCAGGCCGATGCCGGCAGGGTGACATTGGATGGCGACGTGCTGGCCGATGGCCTGGCGGCGGTGCCGGCCCACAAGCGGGGCATCGGCATCGTCTCCCAGGATGGCGCGCTGTTTCCGCACTTAAGCGTGGCTGAAAATATCGGCTTCGGCTTCGAACGGGGTGCTGCCGATCGTGAGCGGCGCATCGCCGAGCTGCTCGATATGGTCGAGCTCGACCGCGGCATGCTGGCGCGGCGCCCGCACCAGCTTTCCGGCGGGCAGCAGCAGCGCGTGGCGCTCGCCCGCGCCCTCGGCCGCAAGCCGCGGCTGATGCTGCTCGACGAACCATTCTCGGCGCTCGACACCGGCTTGCGGGAAAACATGCGCAAGGCTGTCGCGCGCGTCCTGCAGGCGGCCGGCATTCCCGCGGTTCTCGTGACGCACGATCAGGAAGAGGCACTGAGTTTTGCCGATCAGGTCGCGGTCCTGAGGGAAGGGCGGCTGATCCAGGCGGGTTCGCCGCAAACGCTATATCTGCATCCCAGAGACCGCGAGACGGCGCTGTTCCTCGGCGATGCCGTGCTGCTTCCGGCCATCATCCGGAACGGTCTTGCCGACTGTGCTCTCGGCCATGTCGCCGTCGAAGGCAGCCGCCAGGGCAAAGCGGAAATCATGCTGCGGCCCGAGCAGATTCGCGTCATTGCCGGGGAAAGCGATCGCGACTACGGCGGACGGGTTGTCGAGGTGGAGTTCGGCGGCGCGGTCTGCACGGTCGCCGTCTCGCTCGATGGCGTTGCCCTGCCGCCGATCCGGATCAAAACCTCGAGCGTCGCCCTTCCCTCGCGAGGCGATCTCGTGCGCCTGGATATATCGGGCAAGGCACACGTCTTCGATCGCTGAGCATAATCCGTTCCGGAAAATCAGTTTCCGTCGGTTTGTGCGCTAACCGACCCTGCGCACCAGCTCTTGCGGCTCGATGTCCTCAAGCCAGCCGCCGGTAAAGCCGGCGCGCTCGAGCCCGCGGCGGATGATCGGCGATTGCCGCATCAGCTTCCAGATGAAATCGGAACGCTCGTTTTCCACGGTCATGACGATCAGGCCCTGGTCGATGCCGACGGTGCGGTCGTCCACCCAACCCTCCGGACGTTTGGTCTGGACGGTCGGATTGAAGCCGCCGGGGAAGCCGCCCTCCAACAGCAGGTTCGGATAGGTGGTCAGCAGCGTCTTGGTGCCGTCGAGAGCCGCCTGCCGGTCATAGGGCAGGCAGGCAAGTGCGGCCCAGGGTGCTATCGTGCCGTCATCGGGTCCGAGCGGCGCGCCGCGTGCGGCATAACCCAGAACCTTCGGCTGCCGGCCGCCGCGCATGCGCCGGGTGGGCGGTGGGCCGTCGCAGGCGGTAAAGCCCCAGACATTCCTGTTGTAACCGACGAAACCGCCGGGATTGCGCTCGGCATAGTCGCGCTGCATGTTGATGACGACCTGGGTGTTGCGGAAATAGTCCCAGTTGCGCTCCATCATCGGTCTGTCCTGGATGCCGCGGAAATCGATCCAGGCATGCGAGAAGAGATGAATGAAAAGCGGGCCGGCATAGAGATACGGCTGCTCGCCGAACATCATCCAGGAATAGCTCGATGTGAAGGCGTCGTAGCTCGACTGCGGGATGGGATGCGTCGGCGAGGCGAGCGCTAGCGCATAAAGGATGATCGCCTCGTCGAAGCCGTGATAACGCCAGCGCAGGAAGCCCGACGAAGGCTTCCATCCCATGGAAATGGCGTCACCCTTGTTCAGCGCCCAGCGCCAGTCGACGCGTTCGTAGATGAAGGTCGCGAGCTGACGGATTTCGATCTCCGTCTCGTCGTCTCCGCGATTGAAATATTGCGCTGAGGTCAGTACGCCGGCGATCAGCAGCGCCGTATCGATGGTCGAAAGCTCACTGTTCCAGGCGCGATTGCCGCTATCCATGTGGAGAAAATGGTAGAAGAAGCCGCGATGGCCGGTCGCATGGCGCTCTTCGCCCTGGCGCGCCTCGGCGAAGAAACGCAGCGTATTGACCGTGCGCTCGGCTGCTTCCTTGCGGCTGATCCAGCAACGCTCGACAGCAACCGGATAGGAGGAAAGGGCAAAACCGACGGCCGCAATGCTCGCCGGCACGCCGCCGATCGAGGTATCGGCCACCAGGCCATTTTCGGGATTGGAATATTTCAGGAAGTACTTGAATGCCGAATGCTGCAACCTGTCTATGAGGGCTGCATCAATGTCTTCGATCCGCTGCAGCATAGGCTCCTACCCAACTGTTGCACCGCCCCATGCATGAACATGGTGGTCGTCCCCGGGCAAATCAAACCTTTTTGATTCGCAAGGATAAGAGAACACAAACGGAGGCGATTGGTCGTTAACAATTATCGGTGAAATAATATCTAGCATAAGTCATATAAGCGGTGCAGCAAAAGGAGGGCCCTGCGCCGCACCGGCACAGCTTCTCAGGCAATATTTGTTGCCTCCAGGCGCTCTGAAAGGCGGCCCATTATCGGCCGACCGCATAGGCCTGCATGAGGCGCGGGGTGGCTGCGGCGCGCATCAGCCCGTCGGCATCGCGTCGGGCGGCGGTCAGCCGGCCGATTGTCCAGGCATCGGTGATCGTCAGCTTGTGGCCCTTTCTGGCGAGCGCGTCGAGCACATCCGGACCGAAATTCTCTTCTGCCATCAGGCTGCCGGGTCCGCGGGTGCGGGGATAGAAGGAACTCGGAAAATGAGCGGTATGAAAGAGCGGCTGATCGATCGCCGCCTGCAGGTTCAGCTTGTGATGGACATGGCGCAGGAAGAAGGAAAGCTGCCATTGCTCCTGCTGATCGCCTCCCGGCGTGCCGAAAACAAGGGTTGGTCGGCCCTCGAAGAGGCCAAGGGACGGCGTCAGCGTCGTGCGCGGCCGTTTTCCCGGAGCAAGCGAGGTCGGCAGGCCTGGCTTGAGCCAGAACATCTGCGCGCGGGAATTGAGGCAGAAGCCGAGGCCCGGCACGGTTGGCGAAGACTGAAGCCAGCCGCCGGACGGCGTGACGGAGACCATGTTGCCGTAACGGTCGATCACGTCGATATGCACGGTATCGCCGCGCTTTTCGGACAGATGCGCCATGGTCGGCTCGTAGACGGCGCCGGTCTTGGATTCGGCGCCGAGCATCTTCATCGTCAGATCATGCTGCGCTTCGAAACCTGGAATGATGCCGGGGCGAAGATCGAAGGAGGCATCCGCGCCGACGAGTTTGCGGCGCTCGGCAGCGTAGCGCTCCGACAGCAGATCTGCGACGGGATCTCCGAAAAACGCGGATCGCCGTAATAGACTTCGCGGTCGGCAAAGGCGAGCTTCATCGCCTCGACGACGGTATGAACGAAATCGGCACCATCCGATCTCATCGCGGCGAGGTCGAAACCCCTCAGGATCGACAAGGTCTGCAGGAAGACCGGACCCTGACCCCACGGCCCAGTCTTGGCGATCGTCCAGCCGTGATAATCATAGGTCAGCGGCTCCTCGATCGTCGCCGACCAATTGGCCATGTCGCTTGCGGTGAGCACGCCCTTGTGGCGCTTGCCGCTGGCATCCATCACTTCGGCCGCCTTCAGGTAGGCGTCGATCTTCTCGGCGATGAAGCCGCGATAGAATGCGTCGCGCGCTGCCTCCACCTGTGCTTCCCGATCATTTTTTGCTTCGGCTTCGGCAATGACGCGCTTCCAGGTTTCAGCCAGCGCCGGATTGCGGAAATTCGACTGCGCTTCGGGAACGTTGCCGCCAGGCAGCCAGGTTTCGTGGGAGGTGGGCCATTCCTTTTCGAAGAAGGCAGCAAGCCCCTTGATGGTCGCCGAGACCCGCGGCAGCAGCGGATGGCCATGCTCGGCATAATAGATCGCCGGTTCCAGCACCTCGCGCACGCTCATCGTGCCGTAGTCGCGCAGCATCAGCATCCAGCCGTCGAAGGCGCCGGGAATGACCGTCGCAAGCAGGCCGTCGCCGGGGATGAGCGCCAGGCCTTCTCTTGTATAGTGCTCGATCGTCGCTCCGGCCGGTGCGGGCCCTTGCGCTGAGATGACCTCGACTTTGTCCCTCTTCTTCGAATAGATCACCGCCGGCAGGTCGCCGCCGGGGCCACAGAGATGCGGCTCGACGATCTGCAGCACGAAGCCGGTCGCCACCGCCGCATCGAAAGCGTTGCCGCCCTTTTCGAGAATGCTCATGCCGACCGCCGAGCCGATCCAGTGCGTCGAAGTGACCACGCCGAAGGTGCCGAGAATTTCAGGACGAGTCGTAAATCCGGTCATGCCGAACATCCTCTCTGCAAATCATCCCTGTTCGGGTCGGTAGGACCTCAAGCCCGCAGCGAACGCGCGGAGAGGAAGACCCGCGGCTCGAAGGCAAAATCCTTGTCGAAGGGGTAGGTCGGATGCTGCTTGCGCAGCCGCGGCAGGCGCTCGACGAACTGATCGACCACGCCCTCCGACAGCGCCATCAGGTTAGGGTTTGCGATCGGCGCCAGTTCCGGCGAGAGATAGCCCGATTTGACGACGATGATCTTGGCAGCGTGCGGGTCTAGGCCGAGCCGGGTGAAATCGGCGATATTGTGGTAGGGTCGCCGTTTCGCCGAGAGCACGAGATCGATGCCACCGATCGAAACGACCGCCTGCCGATCGGCGGCGTCGGCGGTCTCGTGCAGGAATTTGACGGTAAAGCGGGCATTGACCGGTCTGCTGCCCTTGGTATCGAGCGATGCCCCGACACTGAGAACAAGCTCAGCCCCGACACCTGCGGCGTAACAGGTTTCGGTCGCCGCCTTGTCGGCAATGCCGGCAAAGACGACGCCATCAGCACCTTTGGCGATCAACTCAGCCAGGACATCGGCCCGGTCTCCGACGCCGCCGCCGGTCGGGTTGTCGCCGGATTCGGCGAGCACGACGGGAGCGGTCGGGCTGGCGATCGCCCTCGCAACGCACTCCTCGACCGAACCGGTCTCGCAGCCGAAGACGAAGTCCTCGCGGGCATTCCAATAGGCCTCGGCAAGGCGCCTCGCCTCGCGTTCCAGCACCGCACGGTCAGTGCCGGTCATGATGACGGCGGCCGTGGCGCGCGGTTCGTCGGCCCAGACATAGCCGACCATCAGCGACGCATCCCAGACGCCATCAATCGCGTCGATCTCCGGCAGTTCGGCATAGAGGCTTTTAGCCGGCTCATCGACAGTGCTGGTGCGCTCACCGGGCAGGACGACCGGGATCGGCGCCCAGAGAACGATCGGCCTCACACCTGTTTTCAGGCTTTTGACCAGCATGGAAACCGAACGGCGCATCGTCTCCTCGACATCGATATGCGGCGCGGTGCGATAGGTAGAGTAGATGTCGAGCGCATCGATGATGCGCTGGGTGACATTACCGTGCAGGTCATAGCTTGCCGAGACAGTGCATTCCTCGCCGACGAGGGCGCGGGCCGCACTGATCCAGTCGCCTTCGGCATCCTCCATGCCCTCGACATACATGGCGCCGTGCATGGCAAGGTACAGACCGTCGAGCGGCAGTAACGGCTTCAGCCGCTCGAGGAATTCGCTCTTGAAGGCCTCATAGGTGCCGCGCGAAACCGGCCCGCCGGCAATGGCGCGGGCATGGATCGTCGGCAGGAACTCGGCATCATAATCCTTCAGAAAGGTGAAATAGGGCGATTCCAGCAGCCCCTCCCCGCGCAACACCCGAAAGTCCTTTTCCTCATTCAGAACGGGATTGTATGTGCTGCATTCAATGTGAATGCCACCGACGGCAATGCGCATGGGGAACCTCGGTTGAAAGTGGGAGCGATCAGGAAAGGTATGGGTGGCGACGGGCTGAACACGGAGGCGGTTTCAATCCGAAGACGTGCCCCTTGTCCGATCCTGATGATAGTTCGCGAAACGAGCCAATCAACCGCAAATAGACAACAAATTTGCTCCGGGCCGGTCGCCTGGATCGACGATCCGGATCCCGTCATGCAAGGAATTTTTCGATGAGCGCCTTGGCAACCGATTTGCTCAAACGAGCGAGGTTCGCTTGACAAGCGCAAAGCAACTGCAACGCCGGCCTCAAGCGTGTGAGATCGATCCTGCGTCAGCACTGGCGGGTCCAGCCAAGCATTAAGGCCGGCCGTCCGCTGTTGGCGAAAAATACCGCAGCCGTAGCCCGAGAATCGAATGGTAGGTAGCGGTCTGGGCAGGAGCATGATGGCGGAGAGGGTGGGATTTGAACCCACGATACCCTTGCAGGTATGCCGCATTTCGAGTGCGGTGCATTCGACCACTCTGCCACCTCTCCGCGGTCTTGGTCGGCGCTTGTTCGGCGCGGGCGTTCTCATAACGGGCAGATGACAGGTTGGCAAGCCGAAATCTCAAGCTTTTCCATCCTTTTGCCTTGACACCTTTCCGTCACTCGCGTATCCCGCATCCGCAATAGGAGTGGAGTAGTCCGCCCCTTGCCCGCCTCGCGCTCGCGCGGGGTTTCACCGGCAGACCAGAGTTCCGGGCTAGTTCCCTGAAATCCCTGCTTAACTTCGACTGATAAAAAGACGGCCACCTGCGGAAACAGCGGGGAGCGCCGGAACGAACATGAAAGGATAAAAAATGTTCGCAGTCATCAAGACCGGCGGTAAGCAGTACCGTGTGGCAGCCAACGACGTGCTGACCATCGAGAAGCTTGAAGCATCCGCTGGCGACTCCATTGAATTCACCGAAGTCCTCGTGATCGGCGAAGGCGCCGACGCGGCGATCGGTGCGCCCTTCGTAGCCGGCGCCTCCGTCAAGGCGGAAGTCGTCGACCAGACCCGCGGCAAGAAGGTCATCGCCTTCAAGAAGCGCCGTCGTCAGAATTCGAAGCGTTCGCGCGGCCATCGCCAGCATCACACGGTCGTCCGTATCACGGACATCGTGGCTGCCAAGTAAGATCAACGGGTTTCAGGTTTAAAGGAGAACTCCAATGGCACATAAAAAAGCTGGCGGTTCCTCGCGCAACGGTCGCGATTCCGAATCCAAGCGCCTTGGCGTGAAGAAGTTCGGCGGCGAAGCCGTCATCGCAGGCAACATCATCGTGCGTCAGCGCGGTACGCAGTGGCATCCCGGTTCCAACGTCGGCCTCGGCAAGGATCACACGATCTTTGCACTTACCGCCGGCAATGTGGACTACCGAACGAAGGCCAACGGTCGCGTCTACGTGTCTGTCATGCCGAAAGCGGAAGCAGCGGAATAAGCCGGTAGCGCTCAAAAACAGCCGGCGTCTCATCGACCCGGCTGGCCGTACCAGGTTCAGTCCAGAAAACAGGGGAGATGGGGCGCCATCTCCCCTTTTTCTTTGTCCAAACAGGAGGACTGAACATGCAAGGCGAATTGATAAGGGTAGACCAATCACGGTCTTCCCGGGAAGACCAGCGGTCTTCCAAGGAACGGCTGAGGCCGGAGCGGTTAAGGACCGATTGCCCTGTCTTGTTATCGGAAAGGCTCGTCATGCGCGCGCCCCACGAGGAAGACATCGACGCCCTTGCCCATCTCGCCAACAACGCCAAAGTCGCCACCATGGTATCGCGTATGCCGCACCCCTATACCGCCAATGATGCCGCCGACTTTGTTTGGCGTTCGCGAAATGGCGAGATTGGCAAGTGCGTCTATGCCATCACCAAAGCCGAAAACGGCGCCTTCATGGGGTGCTGCGGCGTGGAACCGCACAGCGACGGCAAGACCGTCGAGATCGGTTACTGGCTGGGTGAGCCCTATTGGAACCAGGGCTACACCACCGAGGCCTGCCATGCCCTCGTCGACATGGTGTTCCGGACGCGGCAGGACGTCGACCAGATCGACGCCCGTTGCCGGGTGATGAACGTCGCCTCGCGCCGCGTCATCCAGAAGTGCGGCTTCCAGTTCCAGGGATCGGGGCTTGCGGCCTCGCTGGCGCTCGGCAGCAACGTGCCTGTGGAATGGTACAGGCTCGACCGCAAGACCTGGATGTCGCTCCGAAGCTGGGGGAACAGCGCATGAGCACGACGGCACTGCAAAGGCCGGACACCAAGCCGATGATGCCCGGCCCCGCGCCTGATATCTCGACCGCCCGGCTGACGCTCCGCCCGCACAGGCTGAGCGACGCGCCCGCCATCGCGGAATCGCTTGCCGATTTCGCGGTGACGCGCATGCTTTCCCGCGTCCCCGCGCCCTTCGACAGGCAGGATGCGCTGGATTGGCTGATGCCGGTCACGTCAGGCACGCTGCCGGACTGGTCGCTCGCCATCACCGGCAATGACGATGTCCATATCGGCGCCGTCTCGATCGAACTGCGCCACGGCCGCTGGCACCTCGGCTACTGGCTGAACCGTTACTACTGGCGACGCGGCTATATGAGCGAGGCGGTGGCGGCGATCATCGAACGCTTTTCGCGCCGCATGCCGGAGACGCCTGTTCATTCCGGTGTCTTCGCCGACAACCCGGCTTCGCTGCGACTGCAGGAGAAGCTCGGTTTCCGCATGACCGGTTGCGGCGAAATCTATTGTTTCGCCCGCAACACCATGGTGTCGCATATCGAAACCGTGCTGCAGCCGGGCGCGCTGCAGCCGCGTAAGGTTGCCTAATTGAAAAGGAGATGCCGCCCGACCGGTGGCGTCTCCATCAATCCTCGATCTCGACCCACAGGGGAAAATGATCGGAACCGAGGGATTGCGTATCGATCCGGGCGGATTTCAACCGGCTCTCCAGGCCGCAACTGACGAAGCAATAGTCAAGATGCATGCGTTTGCCGTGATCATCGGGATCCATCCAGCTGTAGCTGTCCGGCGTGTAAGCGTTAAGCGCCGCAAAAGCGTCCATCGGCGTGCCGATCCTGGCAACACGGCCGTAATATCCGCCGCCGGCACCGGCAAGCGCGCAATATTCCGGCGATTCCCTCTCCATGTTGAAATCGCCCATGATCATATAGTCGTCGGGCAGCGGCAGCTCCGGCAGATCAAGCTCGCCACCACCCGTCAGCGATCCGCCCTCCTGGACGAATGCGTTGACTTGCCCGTTCAAGAATTGCAGCTGGCGGATGCGCTCGTCGGCGGAGACATGGTCGAGATGCACCGAGTAGACGCGGATCGCTCCGCCCGGAATGGCGATCAGCGCCTCGGTTGCGCCGCGCTGCAGGTTGATCTTGGCGATCGTCCGGCTGCGTGGCAGAAGCAGCGTCCGCGTCGACAGGATCGGCCAGCGCGACATCACCATATTGCCGAACTGAAAACGCGTGCCGCGCACCGGCTGCAGGCCGCCTTTGCCCCCGTCGATATGGATGTCGCAGGCCGGCCCAAACACCCAGAAATGGTCGGGAAACAAGGCGGCAATCCCTGCCACCATGTCGGCAAAACCGTTGCGGGAAAAGCCGCGGGTCACTTCTTGCAGCGCGATGACATCGGCGCCTTCGAGGCTCCGGGCGATCCGCGCCAGATCGTATCGGCCGTCGAGACCGAAGCCGTACTGTATGTTATAGCTCACAAAATTCACGATAATCTTTGACCTCCGTCGGAACCGCCTATATCGAATGGGCCAAGACGGGCCGTCCAACTGCCACGGAATATTGGAAGTAAAATGAAATTTCTCGACGAAGCAAAGGTCTATATCCGATCCGGAGATGGCGGCGCGGGCAGCGTTTCCTTCCGGCGCGAGAAATTCATCGAGTTCGGCGGCCCCGATGGCGGTGATGGCGGACGCGGCGGCGATGTCTGGGTGGAGGCCGTCAATGGCCTGAACACGCTGATCGATTTCCGCTACCAGCAGCATTTCAAAGCGACGATCGGCACCCACGGCATGGGCCGCAACCGCACCGGCGCCAACGGTAGCGACGTGACGCTGAAGGTCCCGGTGGGAACCCAGATCTTCGAGGAAGACCGGGAAACAATGATCTGCGACCTGACCGAGGAAGGCCAGCGTTACTGCCTCGCCCATGGCGGCAATGGCGGCTTCGGCAACGCCCATTTCAAAACCTCGGTCAACCAGGCCCCTGACTGGGCCAATCCCGGCCTGCCAGGCGAGGAAAAAACCATCTGGCTGCGGCTGAAGCTGATTGCCGATGCCGGCCTTGTCGGCCTGCCCAATGCCGGCAAGTCGACCTTCCTGGCATCGGTTACCCGCGCCCGGCCGAAGATCGCCAACTACCCCTTTACCACGCTGCATCCCAATCTCGGCGTTGCCACGGTTGACGAGCGGGAGTTCATTCTTGCCGATATTCCGGGCCTGATCGAAGGCGCCCATGAAGGTGTCGGCATCGGCGACCGTTTCCTCGGCCATGTCGAGCGCACCCGCGTGCTGCTCCATCTTGTCTCCGCCCAGGAGGAAAAGGTTGGTAAGGCCTATAAGACGGTCAAACACGAGCTCGAAGCCTATGGCAATGAGCTGACCGACAAGCCCGAGATCGTGGCGCTTTCGCAGATCGACGTGCTTGACGAGGCCGAACTGAAGAAGAAGACGAAGGAGCTGGCGAAGGCCTGCGGCAAGACTCCCTTCCAGATCTCCGCTGTCACCGGCAGGGGCATGACCGAGGTTCTGCGCGCGCTGCGCGATATCATCGTCGAAGAGAATGCCGAGGAAAAGCCCGCCAAGGTGCCGAAGCTCCGGCATCGCGACATGATCGTCAGCAAAGAAGGCACGGACGAGGATGCGGCCGATGACCAGCCGTAAGCCGCTTGGCCGCTACCGCCGCATCGTCATCAAGATCGGCTCGGCCCTGCTGGTCGATCGTAAGGCCGGGCTGAAGAAGGCCTGGCTCGATGCGATGTGCGCCGATATTGCAGGCCTGAAGGCCAAGGGGATCGACGTGCTCGTCGTCTCCTCGGGGGCAATCGCGCTCGGCCGCTCGGTGCTCAACCTGCCCGCCGGCGCGCTGAAGCTTGAGGAAAGCCAGGCCGCCGCCGCCGTCGGCCAGATCGCCTTGGCGCGCGCCTGGTCGGAGAGCCTGTCGCGCGACGAAATCGTCGCCGGCCAGATCCTGCTGACGCTCGGCGATACCGAGGAGCGCCGCCGCTATCTCAACGCACGCGCCACCATCAATCAGCTCCTGAAGATCGGCGCCGTGCCGATCATCAACGAGAACGATACGGTCGCGACCAGCGAGATCCGCTATGGCGACAACGACCGGCTTGCCGCCCGTGTGGCGACGATGACCGGCGCCGACCTGCTCATCCTCCTTTCCGATATTGACGGCCTCTACACCGCGCCGCCGCATCTCGATCCGAATGCGGCCTTCCTCGAGACGATCGGCGAAATCACCCCGGAAATCGAGGCGATGGCCGGAGGGGCCGCCTCCGAGCTCTCGCGTGGCGGCATGCGCACCAAGATCGATGCCGGCAAGATCGCCACCACGTCGGGCTGCGCCATGATCATCGCGTCGGGCAAGACCGAAAGCCCTTTGTCGGCGATCGAAAACGGCGCGCGCTCCTCCTGGTTCGCCCCTTCGGGAACACCGGTCACCGCCCGCAAGACCTGGATCGCCGGGCAGTTGCAGCCGGCAGGCGAACTGCATGTCGACGAGGGCGCCGTCACCGCGCTCGGCGCCGGCAAGAGCTTGCTTCCCGCCGGCGTGCGCAGCGTTTCCGGCCTCTTCAGCCGCGGCGACACGGTAGCGATCATCGGACCGGCCGGTCGCGAGATCGCCCGCGGGTTGGCAAGCTACGATGCCGAGGACGCCCGCCGCATCGCCGGCCGCAAGTCGGCCGAGATCGCGGCCATTCTCGGTTATGCAGGACGCGCCGCCATGGTCCATCGCGACGACATGGTGATGACCGCCCAGATCAGACCGAAATCGGAAAGGCAGAAGAAGGACGCGAGCTATGCTTGATACCGTTGCGCCGGGGCCTGACATTGATGCGCTGATGAACGACATCGGCCGCAAGGCGAAGGCTGCCGCGCGACCGTTGGGCTTTGCGTCCACCGAGGCGAAGAACAAGGCCCTGAACGCCATGGCCGACGCGATCCTGGCGAGCAGGGCGCATATCCTGGCCGAAAACGCCAAGGACCTGAAGGATATCGAAGGCAGCGAAACGCTTGCCTCCTTCGTCGACCGGTTGACGCTGAACGAAAAGCGGATTGCCGAGATGGCCGAGGGAATCCGCGCCATCGCCGCCCTTGCCGATCCGGTTGGCGAAGTCATCGCCGCCTGGGACCGGCCGAACGGCCTGAAGATCGAGCGCGCCCGCACGCCGCTCGGCGTCATCGGGGTGATCTTCGAAAGCCGGCCGAACGTCACCGCCGATGCCGGGGCGCTCTGCCTGAAAGCGGGCAATGCGGTCATCCTGCGCTGCGGCTCGGATTCGCGCCGTTCATCGCAGGCTATCCATGCCTGCATGGTCGAAGGCCTGAAGGTAGCGGGACTTCCAGAGCATGCGATTCAACTCGTTCCGGTCACCGACCGCGCCGCCGTCGGCGCCATGCTGCGTGGCCTCGACGGCGCAATCGACGTCATCGTGCCGCGCGGCGGCAAGAGCCTGGTTGCCCGCGTCCAGAACGAGGCCCGGGTGCCGGTCTTCGCCCATCTCGAAGGCCTTTGCCACATCTATGTCGATGCATCGGCCGATCTTGAGATGGCGAAGAAGATCGTCGTCAACGCCAAGATGCGCCGCACCGGCATCTGCGGCGCTGCCGAGACTCTGCTCGTCGATATCGCGGCAACCGGCACGCATCTGACGCCGCTGCTCGAGGTGCTGACGGACGCCGGCTGCGAGATCCGCGCTTCGGCGGCGGTGCTGAAGGTTGCGCCCGGCCTGACGCCCGCGACGGAGGAGGACTGGTCGACCGAATATCTCGACGCGATCATCTCGGTCGCCGTCGTCGACGGCATATCGGGCGCCATCGCCCATATCCAGACATACTCCTCGAACCACACCGAGGCCGTCATCGCCGAAGACCCCGGCGTCGTCGAGCGTTTTTTCACCGAAGTCGATTCGGCGATCCTGCTGCACAACGCTTCTACACAGTTCGCCGATGGCGGCGAGTTCGGCATGGGCGCGGAAATCGGCATCGCCACCGGCAAGATGCATGCCCGCGGCCCCGTCGGCGTCGAACAGCTGACCTCCTTCAAATACCGGGTGCGCGGTGCCGGACAGACCCGACCCTGACGTGACGACGGAAGAGCTGGACCGACGTTATCTCCGCATGCCGCACAGCGAGCGCGGCATGATCGTCGGCCTGTTCGGCGGGTCTTTCAATCCGCCGCATGAGGGCCATGCGCTCGTCGCCGAAATCGCCATCAAGCGGCTCGGTCTCGACCAACTCTGGTGGATGGTGACCCCCGGCAATCCGCTGAAAAGCCGCAATCTTCTCGCGCCGCTCGCCGAACGAATTGCCGAAAGCGAGCGTGTCGCCGCCGATCCGCGCATCAAGGTCACCGCTTTCGAACAGACGCTCGGCGTCAGCTACACCGCCAATACGCTGGCCCGCGTCAAGGCCCGCAATCCGCATGTGCATTTCATTTGGATCATGGGCGCCGACAGCCTGCAGACCTTTCACAAATGGCAGAAATGGCAGGAGATCGCCCGCACTTTCCCGATCGCGGTGATCGACCGGCCGGGCGCGACGCTCTCCTATCTCTCTTCGAAAATGACGCGGAGCTTCGATTTCGCCCGCGTCGACGAGGACGATGCGCGCGTTCTCTGGAAGAAGCGGGCACCGGCTTGGACCTTCATCCACGGCCCACGCTCCGGCCTGAGCTCGACGGCAATCCGCAACGGCGCTTTGCCGGGCACGGTCAGATAGTTGATTTTAGAAAAAATCCCGGAAACGAGAAAGCCCGACGGGGGAGGAGATCCGTCGGGCTTATAAACTCGATCGACAACTGGGAGGAGGAGTGTTGCCGATCCTGTCGAACGGCTATGGGAGGAGGAGAAAGCCGTTTCGATGACTGTGTTGTACCATATTCCGCGGCAAGGTGAATATCATTTTGTGCAATGCAGCAATGCAACCGACGCAATACTGCGCTCACGAGGCGTCGAATGCTGCCGCATTAATCGGCAAGCTCTGCAAAACAACTCTTTCCCCCCTGCGGGTCCGCTGATTTGGCAATCGCCATCCCCGCTCATTGCGCGCCTACGGACCAACCTCTCAAAAGCAAGCCCGTCATGAAGAGATAAGCCCGGCCGCCGTAGGGTTATATTTTCACGGACATATCCCCTAGCAAAACTATGAGTATCGTTATATTCGTAGAAACATTTCGATACCTGGGGAGTGAATGCATGCAGAACCGCCGCCAATGGATGAAGCTGGCAACCGCCGCGATCGCGGCTCTCTGCATAGGCGCGGCGCTGCCGGCACCAACCGCAGCCGCTGAGAAGCTGACCGTGTTTGCCGCGGCAAGTCTCAAAAATGCGCTCGACGCCGCCAATGCCGCTTGGACCCAGGAGAGCGGCAAGGAAGCCGTCGCCTCCTATGCGGCGAGCGGGGCTCTTGCCAAGCAGATCGAAAACGCCGCGCCGGCCGACATCTTCATCTCGGCCGACCTCGACTGGATGGACTACCTCGCGGATAAGAAGCTGATCAAAGCCGACACCCGCTCGAACCTGCTCGGAAACCGGATCGTGCTCGTGGCCGAAAAGGACAAGGCAAAGCCGGTCGAGATCAAACAGGGTTTCGATCTCGCCGCTTTGCTCGGTGACGGCAGGCTTGCCATGGGTGAGCCGAAATCGGTTCCCGCGGGCAAATACGGCGTGGCTGCGCTGGAAAAACTCGGCGTCTGGACATCGGTCGAAAGCAAGGTCGCCGGCGCCGAAAGCGTACGCGTAGCCCTCGCCCTTGTCTCCCGCGGCGAAGCGCCTTACGGCATCGTCTACCAGACCGACGCAGCGGCCGACCAGGGTGTCGCGATCGTCGGCACCTTCCCGGCCGACTCCCACCCACCGATCATCTATCCGGTCGCGATCGTTGCTAAGAGCAAGAACCCGGATGCAAGGGCCTATCTCGACTTCCTGAAATCGGACAAGGCGTCCGTCTTCTTCACGGCGCAGGGCTTCACTATCCTGAAGTGATTGAGAAACTGAGGCGATTGCGGAATCAGGGGCGACAGCTTAGCGTCAGTCAAGGCTGCTGACCCACTGCTCTGGCTGCCCGCTTCGTTCAGATGGTTGCCCCTCACCCTAACCCTCTCCCCGTGGATGAGGGGCAGGCGTCGAGTGACACCGCAGGTTCGTCATCAAACTGAGGCTTGCCTCGGCGACTTCGATTATCAGGGAGACGGTTTGGATTGGATATTCTGGGCCTGAGCAATGAGGAATGGACGGCGATCCTGCTCAGCCTGCGCGTCTCGATCGTCGCGATGCTGGCGAGCCTGCCCTTCGGCATTCTCGTTGCCCTGCTCTTGGCCCGCGGCCGCTTCTGGGGCAAGTCGGTGCTGAACGGCATCGTTCACCTGCCGCTGATCCTGCCGCCCGTCGTCACCGGTTTCCTTCTCCTGATCCTCTTCGGCCGCCGCGGCCCGATCGGCAGTCTGCTCGACCAGCATTTCGGCATCGTCTTCTCCTTCCGCTGGACGGGCGCCGCACTCGCCTGCGCCGTCATGGCCTTTCCCTTGATGGTGCGCAGCATCCGCCTTTCGATCGAAGCGGTCGACCGCAAGCTGGAAGAGGCGGCCGGAACGCTCGGCGCCGGCCCTGCCTGGATTTTCCTGACGATCACACTGCCGTTGACGCTCCCGGGCATCATCGTCGGCATGATCCTTTCTTTCGCCAAGGCGATGGGGGAATTCGGCGCGACGATCACCTTCGTCTCCAACATTCCCGGCGAGACGCAGACGCTGCCGGCCGCGATCTACACCTTCACCCAGGTGCCGGGCGGTGATGCCGGTGCGCTGCGGCTGACGCTCGTCGCCATCGTCATATCCATGGCCGCCCTGCTCGCCTCCGAATTCCTCGCTCGTCTCGCCGGCCGGAGGATCGATCCGGAATGACGCTGATCGTCGAGGCAAAACAAAGGCTCGGTGCCTTCACACTCGACGCCGCCTTCACCTCCGAAGGCGGTGTGACCGCATTGTTCGGCCGCTCCGGCTCCGGCAAAACCTCACTGATGCGCATCATTGCCGGTCTCGCCCGGCCGGATGAGGGCCGCGTCGTGCTTGACGGCGAGCGCCTCACCGAAACGACAGCTGGCATCTTCGTCCCGAAACACCGCCGCCGTTTCGGTTATGTCTTCCAGGAGGCGCGGCTGTTCCCGCATCTGAGCGTCCGCGCCAATCTTTCCTACGGCCGCTGGTTTGCCCCTAAGGCGGCACACCGCGAGAGCTTCGACCATATCATCGACCTGCTCGGCATCGAGCCGCTGTTGGAACGCAGCCCCGCAAAACTTTCCGGCGGCGAAAAGCAGCGGGTCGCGATCGGCCGCGCCCTTCTCTCCTCGCCGCGCCTGCTCCTGATGGACGAGCCGCTTGCCGCCCTCGACGAGGCGCGCAAGGCCGAGATCCTGCCCTATCTCGAGCGGTTGCGCGATGAGACCGAAATCCCGATCGTCTATGTCAGCCATGCGATCGCCGAGGTGGCGCGGCTGGCAAGCCAGGTCGTCGTCATGCACGACGGCAAAGTCGAGGCGACAGGTCCCGCAATCGACATATTGAGCCATCCCTCTGCGGCTTCCGACCGGAAAGAGGTGGGGGCGCTGCTCGAAGGCACGGTCGAGAGCTTCGATGCGCGCCACCGCCTGTCGATCGTCGCCCTGAAATCCAACCGGCTGCATATTCCCGGCACCGCCCTTGCCTCAGGCAGACCGGTCCGCATCCGCATTCCTTCCCGAGATGTCATGCTGGCGACCGCAAGGCCCGAGGGTCTGAGCGCGCTGAACATTCTTGAAGGCAGAATCGAAAACATGTCACCGGACGACGACGGGACGGTCGAAATCCGGCTCGATTGTGACGGCGATGCCGTTCTCTCGCGCATCACCGCGCTTTCCTGCGAGCGCCTCGATCTCCGGCCCGGCAAGACCGTCTTCGCCATCATCAAGACGGTTGCCCTGGAAAGCTGATCAATCGTGCTCGCCAAGCAGCAGGTTACGCTTGGCTTCGAGCCAGGCGAGATCCTCGGCAAGGCTCTCCCGCACCGTCTGTTCCATCCGGCGAAACCGCGCTAGCAATTCTTCGCCGAACGGCGTCAATGCCGCGCCGCCGCCCTTCTGGCCGCCGCGCTGCGGCTCCACCACCTGTTCTGAGAACATCCGGTTCATCTCGCTGACGAGCAGCCACGCGCGGCGATAGGACATGTCCATCGCCCGCCCGGCCGCCGAGATCGACCCGGTCGCGCGGATATGCTCCAGCAGCTCCATCTTGCCGTGACCGAGGCGGTGCTCATTCGGGAAGCTGATTCGCAGGACGGGAACAGGTGTTTTTACGGCTGAGTCGGTCATCGAATCGGAAAATCGAGGAATTTGCCGCACTTTACGCCGCGGTACGGAAACTGTACACCGACCGCACAAGCAGCCCCGGCGGCAATATTCTTCATTTCGGACGTCAGATCGGATTTTCGGCCGCTCTGTACCTTAGCACGTCTTGAAACATTAATGGTTTGATGCCTATCTTAACCATGATCCGGCCTTAATCGGATCTCGTGTTGTGCATGGTTTGTCATTCCAGGAAAGGAAAAAAACTGACAACAGTACACGCCAAGGGAAAAACGCTCGCCGTTGTCCCGAAGAGTGCGGAACGTGGCGCCGATGCCGCTGCCCGCGCCTTAGAAGCCGTCCTCACCAGCCTTGAGGACTCCAAAGCTGAAGATATCGTCACGATCGACATTGCCGGAAAATCGGCGCTTGGAGACTACATGGTGGTCGTCTCCGGCCGCTCGAACAGGCACGTCCTGGCGATCTCGGATCACCTGCTCACCGATCTCAAGGACGAAGGTTTCGGTACGGCCCGCGTCGAAGGTCAGGAAGGCGGCGATTGGATCCTGATCGACACCGGTGACATCATCGTGCATGTGTTCCGTCCCGAAATCCGCGAGTTCTACAACATCGAAAAGATGTGGGCGGCTCCGGATATGGATGAAGAAACACGGCACTGACAGGCGGGCCGGCATCGCCCGGCGCCTGAGATGCGGCATTTGACTGGCCGGAAAACATGAGAAGCCGGCTGCGGCGCAACCTGTGCCTGAAATGCCGTCACGAGCAGGAGCGGGGAAATGCGAATTGGTCTTTTTGCGGTGGGACGGCTGAAGTCCGGCCCCGAAAAGGATCTTGTGGCCCGTTACCTCGATCGTTTCGCCAAGGCCGGCTCCGCGGTCGGCCTCGAATTCACCCGCGTTGCTGAAGTCGGTGAAAGCCGGGCCTCCAATGCGGAGACCCGCAAGCGCGAGGAGGCGGCGATGCTGTTGAAATCGCTGGCCGAGGGCAGCGTTCTCATCCTTCTCGATGAACGCGGCAAGGCGCTCGACAGTGAAGCCTTCGCCAAGCTGCTCGGCAACTACCGTGACCAGGGCAAACGTGAGCTGACGATTGCAATCGGCGGAGCCGACGGCCTTGATCCCGGCCTTTACGACCGGGCCGACGCCACGCTTTGCCTGGGCAAGATGACCTGGCCGCATCAACTCGTGCGCACGCTGATCGCCGAGCAGCTCTACCGCGCCGTCACCATTTTGTCCGGCCATCCCTATCACCGCGTCTGACCATTCAGGCTCGGTCCATGGCTCGGCTATGCGTCGCATTGTCACGCAGCCGTGTTTTGCGCAGGCAGGCTTTCTCCTGCAAACTTTCTGGCAAAGCGTGCCAAATCAGCTTAGTCTCCGCGCGATTTGAGAGAGTGCCCGGACACGCATGACGACGACTCCAACCAGGCGACACCGCATGATTTTGCCGGCACTTGCGGCCGGTTTCGGTGTTGCGGTCATCCTCGTCTCGACAAGCCCGTTTTCGGTCCTGGCCCAGGATGCCGCCCCGGAAGCGGCGCAATCTTCACACCCGCCGCCCGCCGAGGCGCCGCCCGATCCGGCCGCCGAACTTGCCGCCAGACGGGATCAGACCCGCGCCGAACTCGAAACCCTGTCGAAGACCATCAGCCTATCCTCGGATAAGGTGAGCGAACTCCAGCAAAGCATCGCCAATCTGGAAAAGAGCACGCAGAGCATTCGCCAGGCGCTGATCGATTCCGCCGCCCGCCGCAAGGGGCTGGAAAAACAGATCCTTGAGAGCGAGAAGAAGCTTGCCGACCTCGGCGTCAGGGAGGATGGCATCCGCGGTTCCCTGCACGAACGCCGCGGCCTGCTGGCCGAGGTGCTGGCGGCACTACAGCGCATGGGCCGCAATCCGCCGCCGGCTTTGCTCGTCACCCCGGACGACGCGCTCGCATCCGTGCGCAGCGCCATCCTGCTCGGCGCCGTCG
Organism: Rhizobium sp. L9; assembly: GCF_002531885.1. Taxonomy (NCBI): domain Bacteria; kingdom Pseudomonadati; phylum Pseudomonadota; class Alphaproteobacteria; order Hyphomicrobiales; family Rhizobiaceae; genus Rhizobium; species Rhizobium sp. L9. Next base: position 262,108 of record NZ_NWSZ01000006.1, read on the forward strand.
TTCCCGGCATCCGCAAGGAAACCGACAAGCTCGCCGCCGATCTCGCAAGCCTGGCCGCGCTACAGACGGCAAGCGCCGCCGAGAAGAGCCAGCTGACGGGGACGATGACCGACAGCATCGAGGAAGAGCGGCGCATGGATCTGCTGCTTGCCGAAAACGACAAGCTCAGCCGCAGCAACGCCGCTGATCTGGAGGCCGAGAAGAAGCGGTCCGAGGAACTCGCGGGCAAGGCGACCAGCCTCGAAGGCCTCGTCGCCTCGATGGAATCCGAGATCGCCTCGGTACGCGAAGCGGCCGCCGCGGCCCGTCAGGCCGAGGAGAACCGCAAGCTCTTGACGGACGAGCAGCGGGCTCAGGCCAAGGCGCTGGCCGAGAGCGGCGTGCCCGATAAAAACCGCATTGCGCCCGCATATCCCTTCGCAGATTTGAGGGCGAAATTGGAACTGCCCGTGGCAGGCGATATCCTGCGCCAGTTCGGCGATGCCGATGGCACCGGGCATGAAGCCATGGGAATGACGGTCGCCACCAACCCGGAGACAGTGGTGACGGCCCCGGCAGACGGGCTGGTGGTTTTTGCCGGCGCTTTCCGCAGTTACGGTCAGATGATCATTCTCGACGCGGGCGACGGATACCACCTGGTTCTCTCGGGAATGGATACCATCAATACCCGTCAGGGAAAATTCGTTTTCTCTGGTGAACCGCTCGCCATGATGGGAGCGAAAAGAGTGGCGAGCGCAACTGCATTGGCGCTGGAAACGGACCGGCCAACGCTTTACATTGAATTTCGAAAAGACGGTAAACCGGTCGATTCCCGACCGTGGTGGACCGCCAAGGACACTGGAAAGGCACGCAATGATTCGTAGGGCTTCTCTTGTTCTGGTCGGCGCATTGATGGGTGCGACCGCGATGAGCGTCATTTATTCGGCAGGTGTGCCGGCAGAAGCAGCCGGATCCTCCACCTACAAGGAACTGTCGGTATTCGGCGATGTCTTCGAACGCGTGCGCGCGCAGTACGTCACGCCGCCGGCCGAAGACAAGCTGATCGAAAACGCCATCAACGGCATGCTGTCTTCGCTCGACCCGCATTCGAGCTACATGAATGCGAAGGACGCCGAAGATATGCGCACCCAGACGAAGGGTGAGTTCGGCGGTCTCGGCATCGAAGTCACAATGGAAGACGAGCTCGTCAAGGTCATCACGCCGATCGATGACACGCCCGCCGCCAAGGCCGGTGTTCTCGCCGGCGACTACATTTCCGAGATCGACGGGCAGTCCGTTCGCGGCCTGAAGCTGGAAGACGCCGTCGAGAAGATGCGCGGCGCCGTCAACACCCCAATCAAGCTGACGCTGATCCGCAAGGGCGCCGACAAGCCGATCGAGCTGACGATCGTCCGTGACGTTGTCGCCGTCCAGGCCGTCAAGTCGCGCGTCGAGGACGATGTCGGTTATCTCCGCATCATCTCCTTCACCGAAAAGACCTATCCCGACATGGAGAAGGCGATCAAGAAGATCAAGGACACCGTTCCGGCCGACAAGCTGAAGGGTTACGTCCTTGACCTGCGCCTCAATCCGGGCGGTCTGCTCGACCAGGCGATCAATGTCTCCGATGCCCTGCTGCAGCGTGGCGAGGTCGTTTCGACCCGCGGCCGCAATCCCGATGAAACCCGCCGCTTCAATGCCGGCCCGGGCGATCTGACGGACGGCAAGCCGGTTATTGTGCTGATCAACGGCGGTTCGGCGTCCGCATCGGAAATCGTCGCCGGCGCCCTTCAGGATCTTCGTCGCGCCACCGTTCTCGGCACCCGCTCCTTCGGCAAGGGTTCTGTCCAGACGATCATCCCGCTCGGTGAAAACGGCGCGCTACGCCTGACCACGGCGCTCTATTACACGCCGTCGGGGCGCTCGATCCAGGGCACCGGCATCACACCCGACATTAAGGTCGAGGAGCCGCTGCCGGAGGAACTGCAGGGCAAGATGGTGACGGAGGGTGAATCCAGCCTGCGCGGCCACATCAAGGGCCAGAGCGAAACCGACGAGGGTTCAGGATCCGTTGCCTATGTGCCGCCAGACCCGAAGGACGACGTTCAGCTGAACTACGCGCTCGACCTGCTGCGCGGCAAGAAGACCGATCCGGCCTTCCCGCCGAACCCGGACAAGGCCGTCGTCGCCAAGTAATCGATCATTGCAAGGCCGGGCACTCGCCCGGCCTTGACCCTTTTTGCTGTTTCCCGGTTTGGAGCGGGCGAGAAAATTGGGAACGGACCTGCATGCGCCTTTGGGGCGCAACCGCAAAACCGGCAGTCGGCGGCCGGGAGTGCTGCGCCTCGGCCGCATTGCCGCCAGTCTATGCCTTTTCGCGATAGGCGGCTTCTCTCTCTATACGGCCTTTCGCGGCGACGGGCTCGAGCGCAAAAAAACGCCGGCAACCGAGCAAGCGGCAGCGCCCTCTTCCAGCACACCTCAACCAGCGCAGACGCCGGCCGGCCAGGCGGCGGATGGAATGCCGCGCGCGGAACCGCGTTCGGGCGCCAATGTCGAGCAGATGGTTACCGGCGACGGCTCCGTCGTTACCAAATACAGCCCCCGTCCCCGCGACGGCAGCGGACCGGTATTGGTCGATGCCATGCAGGTCGGCCAGGATCCGCGCATGGCGGCGCTGCCGAACGAGACACTGCTCGAGGATTCGGCCTATGGCAGGCTGCCGATCGTCGGTCCCGACGGCCGACGGCCGATGGATCAGTATGCCCGCCCCTCGTCCGGCGCCCGCGGTGTGCGCATTGCCATTGTCGTCAGCGGCCTTGGGCTCAGCCAGACAGGAACGCAGCGCGCCATCGCCGAATTGCCCGAGGAGATCACGCTGGCCTTTGCCGCAAGCGGCAACAGCCTCCAGCGCTGGATGCAGGAGGCTCGCCGCGGCGGCCATGAAATCCTTCTTCAGGTGCCGCTGGAACCGTTTGATTATCCGGCCAATGATCCGGGCCCGGAGACACTGCTGACCTCAAAGCCGATCGCCCGCAACATCGAGAACCTGCACAAGGCGATGGGCGAGATCACCAATTACACCGGTATCATGAACTATCTCGGCGGCCGTTTCCTTTCCGAGCCTGCCGCCATGGAACCCGTGATGCGCGATATCGGCAAACGCGGCCTGCTCTTCCTCGACGACGGGACGTCGGCGCAGTCGAAAACAGCTGATGTCGCCAAGGGGACCGAACTGCCCTATGCCTTTGCCGATCTGCAACTCGACGGCCAGCTTAATGTCGACGCCATACTGAAGAAACTCGACGAGCTCGAACGCATCGCGCGCAAAAACGGCCAGGCGATCGGCATCGCCTCGGCTTTTGACGAAAGCGTCGACGCCATTGCCAAGTGGAGCGAGGAGGCTTCGATGCGCGGCATCGAGATCGTCGGCGTCGCGGCGCTTTCCAACGACCCCAATAACCCCTGAGATGATGTCTCAACGGAGAAGAAGATGAGCCAAGCGACCGTGAAAGCCGAGGATCTGCCCTATCGCCCATGCGTCGGCGTGATGATCCTGAACCGCGATGGCCTGGTCTGGGCCGGCCGACGCATCCCTGACGGCAATTCCGAATATGACGGCTCGCAGCAGCTCTGGCAGATGCCCCAGGGAGGCATCGACAAGGGCGAGGATCCCCTGGATGCCGCCTATCGCGAGCTCTATGAGGAAACCGGCATCAGGACGGTGACGTTGCTCGCCGAGGCAAGCGATTGGATCAATTACGATCTGCCGCCGACGCTGATCGGCATCGGACTGAAAGGAAAATTCCGCGGTCAGACGCAGCGCTGGTTCGCCTTCCGCTTCGAGGGCGACGAGAACGAGATCGCCATCAACCCGCCGCCCGGCGGCCACGATCCCGAATTCGACGCCTGGGAATGGAAGCCGATGCAGGAGCTACCTGGCCTGATCGTCCCCTTTAAACGCGCCGTCTATGACCAGGTGATCGCCGAATTCCAGCATCTGACAGCATTGAAATCGGAGGACTGATCAGACCGGGATGCTTCCGATTTGCGCGCGGCGAGCGCGGGAGTGCCGGCCGCCCTGACGCGGCCGGCATCTGGTAGAAGCTTATTCGGCTTCGTCGGCGGAATCGGCGTTGAGCTGGCCGTATTTGCTTTCGCCGATTTTTTCGAGCAGATCGAGCTGCGTTTCGAGGAAGTCGATATGGCCTTCTTCATCGGCCAGCAGCTCTTCGAACAGCTTCATCGACACATAGTCGCCGGCGTCATAACAGATATCGCGCGACTTCTTGTAAGCCGTGCGGGCGTCGTACTCGCCGGCGAGGTCGGCTTCGAGGACTTCCTTGACGTTCTGGCCGATACGCAGAGGGGCCAAGGTCTGCAGATTGGGATGACCTTCGAGGAAGATGATGCGGGCGACAAGCCGGTCGGCATGATGCATCTCTTCGATGGACTCGGCGCGTTCCTTCTTGGCGAGTTTGGTGTAGCCCCAATCTTCGAGAAGACGATAGTGAACCCAATATTGGTTGACCGCACCGAGTTCGAGGAACAATGCCTCGTTAAGCCGCTCGATGACCTTTTTGTCGCCTTTCAATGTCCGCTCTCCTGTTTTCCTCATGGAACTGCTTCAAGCGCGACATGAAATCAAATATTTCGGCCTCCGTCGAGTGGCGACGGGCGTGATATTCCTCGGTGGTCTGGATGATGATGTCGACCACGTTGGGGAAGCAGCCGCAGCAACGGCCGCGTTTTTCCATGGCGTGGTAGACCTTCGCAGGCACGATAAGCTGCCAACAATCTTCGTCGAGAAGGTTGGTGATAACCTCCCGGATTTCCTTGTCGGTTATGTAATTGCAGCTGCAGACAAGCACGTCTTCATTTCCAAACATGACACTGACTATCGTGTTTTCTGCTAAAGAAGATGGCAGCTGTCAAGAAAAAATTCGAGTCCGCTTCCCTGCGAGGCACGTTGGGCGGAGCCTGTTGCAAATTTTCTAATATTCACTTTGGAGGCGATGACATGCACGACAAAAGACGTGGAGATAAGTCAGGGCAGCGCGACGCGTTTCAATGAAAATTCCGGCCGCGCGGCATGACATCGGCGGTTTCCGCCACATCCGTATGCCGGCTTGCGGCAGCCGTCTCTCGCCCCATCCTCTTGCGCGCATCGCCAAGCTGCCGCTGGTCGCCGCCGGGCCGCAATACCTCGTCCGAGCGTTCGCAAGCGCCGAAACGGCGGGCCTCGCGCTGCAGGATACCAAGGGCAGGCGTCATGTCCTCGATATGCTCGACGACGGTATGAATCACGCCACTCTGGCTTTGCAGTTTTCCGAAGATCTTCACCAACCGCGCACCCATGACGACCGACCGGTATTTTTCGAAAATTTTCGGCCAGACAATCGCATTGGCAACGCCGGTTTCATCTTCCAGTGTCATGAAGATCACGCCGCTGGCCGATCCCGGTCGCTGCCGCACCAGCACCAGGCCGGCAATCGTCACCCGCTGCCCGTTCGCGACGCGCAGCAAGTCGACATTGCGTGTTACGCGAGCATTGCGCAAATCGTCGCGCAGGAAAGATACGGGGTGCGCCTTCAGCGACAGCGACAGGTAGCGATAATCTTCGATCACCTGCTCTCCCGGCAGCATATCCGGCAGCTTTGCCTGAGGTTCGGGCTGCATATCGATATGGCGCACTTGTCCGAAAAGCGGCAGTTCCTCCGTTGCGCTCTTCACATCGAGAGCCCGTACCGCCCAAAGCGCCTCGCGACGCGATAGTCCGATGGATTGAAAGGCGTCCGCATCCGCCAGTCGCTCGATGACGGATTTCTGCAGCCCGGAACGCAGCCAGAGATCACGCACCGACGCGTAACCTCCTCCACGATTGTCGACGAGCAACTGCATATCGGTGGACGAAAGACCCTTGATCTGCCGCAGGCCGAGCCGTACCGCATGTCGTGTCCTGATGATTTCCCGCATTTCACGGTGCCGGAAATCAATGGCCGTATGATCGAAGGCGGCCTCTTCCAGGGTACAATCCCAGTCCGACTGGTTGATATCGACCGGCAGGATTTTCACGCCATGCTCTCGTGCATCCCGTACCAGTTGGGCCGGCGCGTAGAATCCCATCGGCTGTGAATTCAGCAGCGCCGCACAGAAGACATCGGGATAATAGGCTTTGATCCACGAGGAGGCATAAACCAGCAGCGCGAAGGAGGCGGCGTGGCTTTCGGGGAATCCATACTCACCGAAACCCTTGATCTGATTGAAACATTGCTGCGCAAATTCTTTGGTGTAACGCTTGTTTGTCGTCATCCCCTCGATGAAACGCGTCTCGAAATTGCCGATCGTGCCGGTTCTTTTAAACGTTGCCATGGCGCGTCGAAGCCGGTCCGCCTCCGCTGGCGCAAAGCCTGCCGCAGTGATTGCAATCTGCATGGCTTGCTCCTGGAACAAAGGCACACCAAGAGTTCTTTCAAGAACCGTCTTCAGCTCCTCACTCGGATATTCGATCGGAATATTCCTTTTCGTCTGTTCCCGTCTTTTCAGATAGGGATGGACCATGTCGCCCTGGATCGGTCCCGGCCGGACGATCGCCACCTCGATGACAAGATCATAAAAGCGCCTGGGCTTCAGACGCGGCAGCATGCTCATCTGCGCCCGGCTTTCGATCTGGAAAACCCCGACCGTATCGGCGCGGCCCATCATGTCATAGACCGGCTCGCCTTCTTCTCCATGCTCCCTATTGCCGAGATCGGCGAGCGTCTTCTTGATCTCATAATGCAGTTCAAGCAGCGAGAAAGCTTTCCGCAGGCAGGTGAGCATGCCGAGCGCCAGAACATCCACCTTGAGAATCTTGACATTGTCGAGATCGTCCTTGTCCCACTCGATCATGTATCGATCCGGCATCGCCGTCTTCATGATCGGCACCACTTCGTCGAGCCGGTCCCGCGTGATGACGAAGCCACCGACATGCTGTGTGAGGTGACGCGGAAAACCGAGGAGTTCCGATGCATATTTCAGCACATTCCGCGTCACTGGATTTTTGATGTCGAGGCCAGCCGCCTTCGCATCCCGCTCCGAGAGATTGTCTTCCGACCAGCCCCAGACGAGACTGCTGATGGCCGACTGAACATCCTCCGACAGGCCAAAGGCCTTGGCGACTTCGCGGCCTGCCGAACGAGTGCGATAGCTGGTGACGGCTGCCGTCAGCCCGGCATGCGCGACGCCATACCTTCCATAAATATGCTGGATGACATCTTCACGCCTGTCATGCTCGAAATCGACATCGATATCAGGCGGCTCGTCCCGGTCCATCGAAATAAAGCGATCGAAGAGGAGCGTGCTCTTTTGAGGATCGACTTCGGTAATCTCAAGACAAAAGCAAATGACCGAATTCGCTGCCGACCCCCTCCCCTGGCAGAGCACACCAATCTGATAACGAGCGTGCTGGATGATCTTGTGAACCGTCAGAAAGTAGGAGGCATAATTCTTGTCGCCGATGAGTTTCAGCTCATACTCGATCTGCTGCGCCACTTTCTCGGGAATACCATCCGGATAACGTTTTGCCGCTCCTGCCCACGTCAGCCTTTTCAGAGTTTGCTGCGGGGTTTCGCCGGGTTCGTTTTCCGCGGGATAATTATGTTTCAACTCGTTCAGGGAAAAGCTCAGCCCTGCGAAAAACACCTGCGTATTCTCGACCGCGTGAGGATAGTCCCGGAAAATCCTGGATACTTCACGTGCATCCTTGAGAAAGCGCTCGGCATTGGGCGCCAGAAGGAATCCGGCTTCCGAGATCTGCACATGCTCCCGGATCGCAATCACGATATCAGAAAGCGGCCGGCGATCGGGGTGATGATAGAGCGGCTGATTGGTTGCAATCAAGGGCACACGGTTTCGGGCGGCCAGCATGGAAAACACCGCAAAGGCCTGCCGGTCCCGCCCGTCATAGGCTGGCGACAACGCCATGAAAAATCCCTTGCGGAACCGTTTGCGAAACCGCTCCAGATAGTCTTCAAGCACCGGCTGGCGGGCAGGATTGCTGATAAGGCTCCGGTCCGGAACGAGCGCGAGCATCATCTCGTCGCCCCATTCCATGAGCTCTGCTTCTGTCAGAATGCAGGCGCCCTTGACTGCCTCTTCTTTCAGATTGCCCGCGCTGAGGAGACGACAGAGATTCGCCCAGCCCTGCCGATTGCGGGGATAGGCAAGAATATCAGGCGTTTCATCGGAAAAGACGAGTCGGGCGCCCGGCTGAATCCGGATAGGATCGAGAATCTCTTCTCTTTTCCCTTCCTTCGCTGCCTGAGCCAAAATCGCATCTCTGTTTTTATATCTCTCCTCAAGCTGCTCGGCCTGCGCATGTGCCCTGACGACGCCGGCAACCGAATTGCGGTCCGCAATGCCGAGACCGCCGAGTCCGAGGTGAGCGGCCTGCACGACCATCTCCTCCGGGCTGGAGGCACCTTCGAGGAACGAGAAGTTCGTTCTCGTGCCGATTTCGAAGAATGCAGGCTCGGCCCTCATGCAAAGACCCCATGCATGAACCAGCGTGGATCGGGTTTTTCACCATAAAGACCCTGACGATAGATCCAGAAGCGGTGTCCAGACTCATCCTCTATTCTGAAATAATCGCGCGTCTGCGCATCATCCCCATCGATCCACCATTCCATGGCGACCCGTTCCGGTCCTTCACTTCTTGCCACCTGATGTTGTGTCCGCCGCCAGCGGAAAGTCTGCGGTGGACCGTCCGGCACTTCAGCAAATGCGACCTCAACAGGCTCCGGGTTTGCAAAGAGCCGCAGAGGGCGCTCCTCACGAAAAGGAAGCGCGCTGTCCTGCTTCACTTTCTGCAATGCCGGTAGGCTCTCCATTGCCTGTACCGTGATCACGGCCCGCTCCGGCACATGGCTTTCCCGAAGTTGGAAACTTTGCAGGCAATCCCGGCCAAGACGGGCCGAAACGCGGTCGACGAAGGTTGAAAGAGAGATTTCATCCTGCCGGTCACCTTCAAAATCGCCCTGCGTGTCGTTGAACGGGTCATGCCGCAGCACATTCAGGCGCAGGATCTCGAAACCATAGCCGGCATCGATATCGTCATAAATCGCATGCAGCCGTTCGGAAAATAACCCTGCAACGAGCTTCGGCTCGCGAAGCGGCCGCGAAGCACCCACGGAAATGCGGAAAACCCTGCCGTCGACACGAAACAGCACTAGCTCGAACACCCGCCCGCCGGCACCGCGCGCTTCCAGCGACGGCTTCAGCGACACGGCAACCTGCCCGGTGACGGCAAGGATCTGTTCTTCCGTTCCGATCGGCTCGATCAGACGACGTTCGGACGAAAGACTGGCGACGGGACGCCGGGGCGAGATCGGCTCCTCCTCGCGGCCCAGCGCCTGGTCGAGCCGCAGAAGCAGCGCCGGGCCAAAACGGCGGGTGAGCGGCGCCCGCGGCGCATGAATGACATCGCCGACATATTTGAGCCCGAGCTTTTTCAAAGCCTCGACGATCTGTTCTTCCAGGCGCAAGGCCGCGACAGGCAGCGGCATCAAAACATGTTCCGTCTCATCGTCTTCCACGATGCCGCCGTTTCCGAAACGGGAGACAGCCCAGGAAAGGCCCGGCGTCGATGAGACCGCACCTCGTGCATCGAGCCCCATATGGAAGAGCCGCGACAGAATATCCTTGAGAAGAGATCTTTCCCCGCCGAAGAGGTGAGCGCAGCCGGTAATGTCGAGAAGCAGCCCATCCCTACCATCGAACGCCACCATCGGCGTATAACGGTCGCACCAGTCGGCAATGGCTTCCAGAAGCCGGCGGTCGGCCGCAGGATCTTCTTCCATGACATCGAGCGCCGGATACATGGCGCGCGCTTCGGCAACGCCTTGATCCTTCCGCAATCCCAACCTCTCGGCGAATTCGTCCAGCGCCGTCAAACGCATGGCGTTGTTGAGCTTGCCGCAACAGACGAGCGGCGGTTCTTCAGGACGCCCTTTCGAACGCCAGGAAAGCCCCCAGCGCTTGCGTGCGATGCGATCTGTGGCCAGATGCGGGAAGCTGAGCGCCAGAATGCGCTGATTTTTCGCCTGGAGACCGAGTGAAGCTTGGTTCGTCGACGGCAAGAAATTCGCGTTCATGGGGGCTCCACTCCAGAAGGAAGGAGAATGGAGCCGGATGTCGGCTCTTCTCCAGCGTGAGACGGAAAATCGGGTTGCCGATGCTGCCGGCTAGCTTCGATCCGTCCGGTAACGGCCGCAGATTCGACGGCGCCGGCTCGACCCGAAGGCGCAAAGCAGCACTGCTCGCTTCCTCCGCGCCGGCTTGACGGATGAGGAAAAGCGGACGGCGGGCGGCACGCGCCCTGAGGCTAAGCCGACGGCTTTCGGTCAGACCGAAATGCAGAGGATTGCCACGCACCTCCATGACGACGGCAGAGAAGGCTGCGTTTTCAACGGCAGCTTCCGCAAGCCAGAGCGCATCCTCCAGCTTGCGCGGCGCGGCATGGAAAAATCGCTCCGGCTTCAATCCGAAATCCTTAAGCCCCGGGGCATAAGGCCGGCCTGCTTCCAGCGCGCCAACCGCATCGCCGATCCAGAGCAGCGGCAGAGACCTCCCGGCATCTTCCTCTTGTTTCTGCATCCACGTCACAACAGCCATAGCCAGGCCGCTTGCCGCCCCAGCATCGCGGGAACTTGCAGCGCGAAATTCAATGATCGCGTCGAGCGGCAGGCCGCCTTCCATCGCCTCGTCGAGCGGTGACACGCCAATTGGCAGGCGAAGCCCGAGGTCGTTTCGTTCCTGAATCTCTCCGGTCTTTTCCGAAGCCATGGCTTCCCGCTCCGCTGCCGCAAGCGCCGGCGCAGGCTTTCCTTCTAGCTTGGCGATGGTTTCGCGGAGCGCAAAAAGCCGCTCGCGCGCCAGGGCGTTCTGCGCCATGGCGTTTACTCCGTCCGTCTTTGTTCCTGTTATGTTCTTATGGATTCCAGAGAGCTGAAGAAGAGTCAACAATCATTTTTTATGAATTTATTCCTGCCTTTGATTCCGCACTCGAAAATCGGCGGCAAAGGTTCTATATGGGCCCGCAAAGGAAGGAATATTCATGGCCCGCGTAGACCAGAGCGATGATTGGCAGGACCGCCATGCGCCGACGATCAGCACCTTCGAGTCGCTGGCCATGGAGGCTTACAGCCATCTACCGGATGAATTCCGCCAGCTGACGACCAATCTCACCATCGAGATTGAGGATTTCCCCGATGACGACGTTTTCGAGGATATGGCGCTGGAAACGCCTTTCGACCTGCTCGGCCTTTTCGAAGGCAGGGGAATTTCGGAGCGTTTCACCGTGGAAACCGGCGAAATGCCGAACCGCATTCGCCTCTACCGTCGCCCCATCCTCGACTATTGGGCCGAGAACGACGAGACGCTCGGCGATATCATCACTCACGTCCTGATCCACGAGATCGGCCACCATTTCGGGCTGAGCGATGAGGATATGGAGCGGATCGAGGCCAGCGCCGAGGAAGCCGCCGAGCGCTGAAACCGTGCGTTCGGCAGAACGCGCTATTGCTCGGAGAGCTTCATCTCCGGATCGTAATCCTTGCCTTCGACAGTCTTGACGACGGCCTGGCCGCATTGCATCGCGCCGGTTGCGGCATTGAAGGCATAGGTCGGCGAGCCCTCCAGAGACCAGCCCTTGTTGAGGGCGGCGGTGACCTTGTGGCAGAAGGAAGCGTCGTCGGGACCGGTCAGGAAGCGGTAGAGTTTCATCAGGCGGGCTTTCTTGCAGAAATCAGACGGGCTTTATGAACCAGAGCTTCGGCCTGGACAAGATGCAGCCGCTCGATCATCCGGCCGTTCGCATTGATGACGTTGAGGCCTTGGGCGGCCGGATCGGCAAAGGCTGATATGATTGCCTGCGCTTCGGCAATCTCTTCCGCGCTCGGACCGAAATGCCGGTTGGCGGCCGCAATCTGCGCGGGATGGATCAGCATCTTGCCGGAAAAACCCATAGCGCGACCCTGCCCGCATTCGACGTCGAAACCTTCGCCATCCCGGAAATCGTTGAAAACGCTGTCGAGCGCATCAAGCCCATTAGCCTTGACCGCGAGAATGACCTGCATCAGCCAGGGCACGAGAAAGCTTCGCCCCGGCTGCGGCAGGACGCCGGTTTCCTTGCGCAGGTCGTTGAGGCCGACGACGAGGCAATCGAGCCGCGCCCCCGGCATGCGGCCGGTTTCGGCGATCGCCCCGACGTTCAGCACGCCGCGCGGCGTTTCGATCATTGCCCAGATGCGCAGCTCCTCTGGCACCTGCGCATCGGCCAGCAGATCGCCAATATCGATGACATCCTGGGGTCCATCCACTTTCGGCAGGAGAACGGCGTCGGGCAAAAGCGCCTTGACCAGATCGAGATCCGCCGCCCCGAATCCGGATGACAAAGAATTGATACGAATGATCCTTTCCTTGCCCTCGAGCGGCGGTCCGCCAAAAAAAGCATGCAGATTTTCCCGCGCCTGGCCCTTGCTCTCGGGCGCGACGGAGTCCTCCAGGTCGAAAATAACCGCATCACAATCAAGGGAACGGCTCTTTTCGAGCGCCCGCAGATTGATGGCCGGCACGCTCAGCACCGAGCGGCGCAGACTTGAGGAACGCAGAGGTGTGGTTTGCTTCATCAGCCATTAGTGCCAAGCTTCGCAAAGCCCGGCAAGACAACAAAAAGCCATGCTTGCCTTGCAGAGAGGAAAAGGAAGGACCACATTCCTTTCTGTAGAAAGGTTTCAAACCCATGCAGAACATTCGCTCCATCTTCTTCATGCTGGCCGGCGCCACCTTCTTTGTCGCCATGCTGCTTCTCACCTTCTCGGTGACGCTTGCCGTCGGCGGCATCCTGACCGTGTTCATGGTCGGACGCGCGCTTTCGATGAAGATGAAGCCCGCTCCGGTGCGCGCCAAGGCAAACAACGGCAAGCCGGAGATGCGCGTCTGGAACGACGGCCGCGGCACGATCATCGATCTCTGAGGTCCTGCTTTCAAAAATATTGGCCGCCACTGTCGGATCATGCTTCCATGATACGTCTTTGAAGCAGCCGGGCATTCAGCCGGCGCTCAAAAACGATGGAGGACGAGCATGGATACGATGGAAGACAAACCGGCCAAGCTGCCGCCGGTGAAGAATGGCCTGCTGCCCTACCTGACCGTCGATGGTGCGGTGAAGGCCGCGGAATTCTACAAGAAGGCCTTCGGCGCCGAAGAGGCCCACAGGGTGCCGGTCGATGAAAGCGGCCGGACGATGCATATTCATCTCTATATCAATGACAGCTCCCTCATGCTGGCGGATGCCTATCCCGAATACGGCCATCCCTTCAAAGGCCATGAAGGTTTTGCCATCCAGCTTGTTATCGACGATATCGATTTCTGGTGGGATCGTGCCGTGGCCGCCGGCGCCGAAGTCGTCATGCCGGTCGAACTGATGTTCTGGGGCGATCGCTACGGCCAGCTTCGCGATCCGTTCGGCGTCCTCTGGGGCTTGAACGCTCCGACCAAGTAGCGGACACGCGCAACGGCGGGCCACGCGAAACGCCGCGTGGCCGCCATTTTAGAAAGATTCTCCTTCATTTCGGCGAAAAACTGGACTAGATGCACATTCAGGAAAGTACGTTTTGCTGAAATGGAGCATAGGTCATGGATAAATTCGTGAAGCTCACGGGCGTTGCAGCGCCCCTGCCGGTCGTCAACATCGACACCGACATGATCATCCCGAAGGACTATCTGAAGACCATTAAGCGCACCGGTCTCGGCAAGGGCCTTTTCGCCGAAGCCCGCTACAATGAAGACGGCTCCGAAAATCCCGATTTCGTGCTGAACAAGCCGGCCTATCGCGATGCTAAGATCCTAGTCGCCGGCGACAATTTCGGCTGCGGTTCCTCGCGCGAGCACGCTCCCTGGGCACTGCTCGATTTCGGCATTCGCTGCGTGATCTCCACCAGCTTTGCCGATATTTTCTACAACAACTGCTTCAAGAACGGCATCCTGCCGATCAAGGTCAGCCAGGAAGATCTCGACAAGCTGATGGACGACGCCTCGCGCGGCTCGAACGCTATCCTGACGATCGATCTTGAAAACCTCGAGATCACCGGCCCCGATGGCGGCTCCATCAACTTCGATCTCGACGAGTTCAAGCGCCATTGCCTGCTGAACGGCCTCGACGATATCGGCCTGACCCTGGAAAAGGGCAAGGCGATTGACGAATTCGAAAAGAAGAACGCCGCGTCGCATCCCTGGGCGGCTTAAGCTATTCAATTACTTGCTGATCGAGCCGGGACTTCGCCCGGCTTCGCCTGCCCAACATAATCCTTAGTTCAGACGATCGGGGCACCTGCCCCTCATCCGGCTGCCGCCACCTTCTCCCCGCAAGCGGGGCGAAGGTATGCCGCACCGTCTTCCTCAGCCTCAACGCTGCGTTTGCCGCGTCCCCTCGCCCCGTTTACGGGGAGAGGGTTAGGTGAGGGGCAGCTATCGGGGCACGAACCGAACCTAGCTCGGCATTTCTTTGATCTCGATCAGAGAAACTTCTCCTTCCAAAGCATCAGCTTTTCGAGCGACACGCCGATGCCGCCGCAGACTTCGATCAGCGGATTGTCAAAGCGCTGAAGCAGCCCGGCATGCACATCGGCAATGGCAAGGGCGGCACCGCAGGCCGGCTCCACCAGGATGCGATGCGCATCGGCAAATTTGAGGCAGGCGGCAACGGCATCGCTATCGCTGACGACGACGCTTTCGATCGGATGCTGCTTCGGTAGATCGAAGACATGCTGCGCCACCTGCCGTGCACCGAGCGACGTGGCAATCGAGGTGATGGCGGGAAGGGTAACGCGCTCGTTTGCCTTGAGGCTTGCGTGTAGTGACGCCGCCCCTTCGGTTTCGACTGCGATGACGGGGACACCGGAAAGGCCGTTCCGCTTCAGCCCTTCGACAATGCCGGCCAGCAGCCCACCGCCGCCGACGCTGGTAACGACGCAATCGAATGTCGCACCCTTCGCAACGACCTCATCGATCAGCGTGGCATGACCATCCCACAGAAGCGGATGGTCAAAAGGGTGCACATAGGTCGCCTTGCGGCTGCGGGCGAGTTCGACCGCGTGGGCATTGGCTTCGTCGAAAACGCCTCCGTGAACGAGGACACTCGCGCCGATTGCGGCAATCGACTGCCTAACATCGGCCGCCGTCGTCTCCGGCACGACGATGGTGACCGGCACTCCGAGCGTCCGGCCGGCATAGGCCGCGGCAATGCCGGCATTGCCGCCGGAGGCGCAGAGGATCTCGCGCGCACCATCTTTCACCTCCTGCTGGCACAGCCGGCCGACGCCGCGCAGCTTGAAGCTGCCGGAAGGCTGCAGCGCATCAAGCTTCAGCCAGAGCGGTTTGCCGCTGGCGCTATAGCCGGAGGATGTCCGAACCAGGGGCGTGTCGAGATGGAGGGGTGCTGAAGCCATGCGAACATCCAAGAAATAAGAGAGACCACTGTTCTAATCCGTTTGCCGGCACAGGAGCAACCTTCCTGACCTACAGGCCCGCGCCTTCAGACGCGCAAGGGACGCTGTTATACTTTCAATCTCTGAATCGGCCGAAAAATCGGGGCGACGCAGAGATTGAAGCGTACCGATTCAACCCTTCTCTCGCTTGAAATGCCTATTTGCGGGGTCTAAGAAGCCGCAACTTGTTTTTCCAGGAGGGTTTCATGACTGCGCGCAATCTTTTCCTGCTGCCGGGTGACGGCATCGGTCCCGAGGCGATGGGCGAGGTCCGCAGGATTATCGCCTATATGAACGAGGCGATGAATGCCGGTTTCGTAACCGACGAAGGCCTTGTCGGCGGTTGCGCTTACGATGCCCATGGCGCGGCGATCTCGGAAGCCGACATGCAGAAGGCGCTTGCCGCCGACGCCGTTCTCTTCGGCGCGGTCGGTGGTCCCAAATGGGATAGCGTACCTTACGAAGTGCGCCCGGAAGCAGGCCTGCTCCGCCTGCGCAAGGACCTGCAGCTCTTCGCCAACCTGCGTCCCGCCATCTGCTATCCGGCGCTTGCCTCGGCCTCGTCGCTGAAGCCGGAACTGGTCGAAGGCCTCGACATCCTGATCATCCGCGAGCTGACGGGCGGCGTCTATTTCGGCGAACCGAAGGAGATCATCGACCTCGGCAATGGCCAGAAGCGTGGCATCGACACGCAGGTCTACGATACCTACGAGATCGAGCGCATCGCCGGCGTCGCCTTCGAAATGGCCCGCACAAGGCAGAACCGCGTCTGCTCCATGGAAAAGCGCAACGTCATGAAGTCGGGCGTGCTCTGGAACCAGGTGGTGACCGAAACGCATAAGGCGAAATATTCCGACGTCGAGCTCGAACATATGCTGGCCGATGCCGGCGGCATGCAGCTGGTGCGTCAGCCCAAGCAGTTCGACGTCATCGTCACCGACAATCTCTTCGGCGACATGCTTTCAGACGTCGCCGCCATGCTGACCGGTTCCCTCGGCATGCTGCCCTCGGCCTCGCTCGGCGCGCCGGATGGTAAGACCGGCAAGCGCAAGGCGCTCTATGAACCGGTGCACGGCTCGGCCCCCGACATCGCCGGCAAGGGCATTGCCAACCCGATTGCCATGATCGCCTCCTTCGCCATGTGCCTGCGTTATTCCTTCAATATGGTCAAGGAAGCCGATGACCTGGAAAAGGCGATCGCCAACGTGCTCGACAAGGGCATCCGCACCGGCGACATCATGGCCGACGGCTGCCGGCAGGTCGGCACGGTCGAGATGGGCGATGCAATCCTCGCCGAATTCAAGGCGCTTTCGGCCTGATATATTTCACGTGAAACAGTTCCCGCCCTTCGCACCACGCATGCGGGGGGCTTTTCAGAGATAGACAAAACCCGCCGGACTCGATCGAATTAACCGAAACGGACTATCCTCGGCCACAATCTCGTGTATTTTTGCGCCGGATTTCACCTCCGCATATTTTGGAAGTTGGAAACGATTTCCGGTCTATGCGCCAGTTCAAAGTGAAAGAGCGCCTGCCGCACGCGCGGCGCTCGAAGGCTAATTCGAACGGACGACGGCATGCGGGCATTTTGGGCTTCCCTGGACAGGCGCTGGCGCCGGAGCGACGCTGCGATGCCGCCTTTGCGCTGGCAGGCTTGTCTCTTCATCACGATCAATGCCGTCATCCTTTCCATGCTGCTCTTCGACGCGCCGATCGGCGCCAGCGAGCCTCCTGCAGCTGTAAAGCACCTCGGCGAACTGCTGACGGGCTTCGGCGATTCCGCCTGGCTGATCTACACCAGCGTCCTTCTGTTCTTCCAGGGCAGGGCGGGATACAAGCTCCTGAAATCGGCGCGCGCCAAGGCGCAGGCGCTCTATGTCAGCTGGATCGGCGCCTATCTCTTCACCACGGTTGTTTGCTCTGGGCTTCTCGCCAATCTGTTGAAACGGGCGATTGGAAGGGCGCGCCCCGATCACTTTCATGATTACGGGATGTTCTCCTTCACGCCCTTTTCGGGTCATGCCGCTTTCGAAAGTTTTCCCTCCGGCCATTCCACCACGGTCGGCGCCTTCTTTGCCGCTTTCGCGTTGCTGTTTCCGCGCTACCGTGTTGCCTTTATCGCCTGCGCCATCTGGCTCGCCATGACGCGGGTCATGGTAGGCGCCCATTATCCAAGCGACGTCATCGCCGGTCTTGCTTTCGGCGGCTGGTTCTCACTGCTGACGGCGATCGTCTATGCCCGTTGTGGCCTGCTCTTCAAACTGGCGCCGGACGGCTGGCCGCTCGCCAAGCGCCTGTTCCCCGACGCGAAAAAGCCCGGCGCCTTGTGAGCGCCGGGCCGTTTTTCGAGCATGTCAGACGCGGACGCGTCATCAATCCATGGCGTGAATATCCCTGTTCTTCGTTTCCGGCAGGAAGATCAGGCCGATCACCAGCGTGATCGCCGCAAAGACGATCGGGTACCAGAGACCGTAATAGATATCACCCGCGGCAGCGCTCATCGCGAAGGCCGTCGCCGGCAGCAGGCCGCCGAACCAGCCGTTGCCGATATGATAGGGCAGCGACATGCCGGTGTAGCGGATGCGAGTCGGGAAGAGTTCGACCAGAAGGGCCGCGATCGGGCCATAGACCATCGTCACATAGATGACGAGGACGAAGAGGATGGCGATCGTGCCGACCCAGTTGACGCGGGTCGGATCGGCAACCATGGCATAGCTGCCGCCATTGGCGATGTTGTAGACCGCCATGTCGGTGACCCCATTGGCCTCGTCCGCCGTCAAAAGCTTGCCTTCTACCAGCTTGGCTGCCGGCATGGTTTCCTTGTCGCCGGCGCGCACCGCATCGGCAGTGAGCGCCAGTTCCGGATTGGCGGCGATGAAGGCATCGAGCTTGCTATCCGGCACCTTGGCGGCGGCCCGCTTCAGCGGATAGCCGGCATCATGGAGCGCAATGTTGACGCCTTTTTCGAAGGCGGCGGTCATGCCCTTCGCCTTGTCGCCGGCAGCAACGACGTCGAAGCTGGTAATCGTACCGTTACCGACCTTCACCGTCGCCGGTTGTCCGGCGGGACCCGGCACGACGTCATATGGCACCGAGTTCTTCGTCAGAAATGCTGTCGCCACGTCGCATGAGCTGGTGAATTTCGACGTACCCGTCGGGTTGAACTGGAATTTGCAATCCGCCGGATCGGCCGTGACCGTTGCGCGGATCGACGCCTGCGCTTCGGCAAGCGCGGGATTCGCCATCCAGGTCATTGCCTTGAACAGCGGCTGATAGGTCACTGCTGCAAGTAGGAGGCCTGCCATGATGATCGGCTTGCGGCCGATCTTGTCGGAAAGACCGCCGAAAATGACAAAGAATGGGGTGCCGAGGAAGAGCGCAATAGCGACCATGACATTGGCCGAAAACAGATCGACCTTCAGCACGTTCTGCAAGAAGAACAGCGCATAGAACTGGCCACCGTACCAGACGACTGCCTGGCCCATGGTGGCGCCGAGAAGGGCGATGAGCGCGATCTTGGCATTCTTCCATTGCCCGAAGGCTTCGGTCAGCGGCGCTTTGGAGCCCTTGCCTTCTGCCTTCATGCGCTGGAACGCCGGCGATTCATTCATCTTCAGACGGATCCAGACGGAAATGCCGAGCAGCACGACCGAGACCAGGAACGGAATGCGCCAGCCCCAGGCTGCGAATTGAACCGGACCCATCAGCGACTGGACCAGGATGATGACGATCAGCGACAGGAACAGGCCGAGCGTCGCCGTCGTCTGGATCCATGAGGTGAAGTAGCCGCGCCGTCCGTTCGGCGCATGTTCGGCAACATAGGTTGCAGCACCACCATATTCACCGCCGAGCGCCAGACCCTGGAGCAGGCGAAGACCGATAAGAATGATCGGGGCTGCGATGCCGATGCTGGCCGCACCCGGCAGGATACCGACGAGGAAGGTCGACATACCCATGATCAGGATCGTCACCAGGAAGGTGTATTTTCGGCCGACGAGATCACCGAGACGGCCGAAAACGAGCGCGCCGAACGGACGCACCAGGAAGCCGGCGGCAAAAGCGAGCAGCGTAAAGATATTGCGCGTCGCCTCGGGATATTGGGTGAAGTAGGTCGCACCGATATAGGTAGCGAGCGAACCGTAAAGATAGAAATCATACCATTCGAAAACGGTGCCGAGCGAAGAGGCGAAGATGACCTTCTTCTCCTCGCCTGTCATCGGACCGGCCTTCGCGCCGTCGATGCTTGTGACATTTGCCATTGTCTGTCCTCCACAGAGTGATGAGCAACGGGCGCGGCCGACTCTCCTCAAAGCATACCCCGGGCCGCGACACGCCTGACGAGAGTGTGCCAGAAAAGACAGGCCGCAAAGAGAGATGCTTTGGGATTATGACTTTAGTCTAACGAGGCCGTCCCATCACTCGCATCGGAGCGTTGCTCAGCCCTCCTGCCCGGCGATGGCATTTGGCGGAGGGACGGTTTCAGCCGGTTTGCGAAAGGGGACCTGTTAAGCCCTCAGCGCCTGCGCCGGCGATTGCCGGTAGGCAAGCACCGCCGGCAATGCGGCGAGAATACCGGCAAAGGCGAGCAACACCCCCGTAAGCTCGGCATCTTCCCGGGCGAAGCCAACCGGCATGGCGATGCCGCTGGTCTGCGAGAGCATGCCGGACAAGGTCAGCGCCGCGGCGAAACCGAGCGCAAATCCAAGTGCTATGCCGACTGCCACCAGAAAGAAGAATTCCAGGAAGACGATGCCGAAGATCGCGCCGCGCGGGGCGCCGAAGGCTCTGAGCGCGCCGATCTGGCGGCGGCGCTGGCCGATATGAATGACCGTGACCAGGACCAGTGAGGCCGCGACAAGAGCCTGTGCGCCGGAAGCGACCACAACAAGGATCTGCTTGGCGTCGCCCAGCGTGGCGTAAAGATTTGTCAGCACCTCGCCGGGGAAGACGGCGATGGTATTGCCGTTGCGATAATCCCGTCGAAGCTTATAGGCATCGGCGATCGTTTTCGGCTTGACGAGGATAGCCGGAAGGCCTGGAGCATCTGCGGCCCAGGTCTCCTTCAGCACGGCTTCCGGATCGAGCTTTCCATGATGATCGTGCGCGTCACGATCGGCGCCGGCATGATCATGATCGTGTCCGTCCTCTTCGGCGTCTCCCGCATGCTCCTCCGCCTCCAGCCCGTGAATGTGCCAGACCGCCTGAATAGGAACGAGAATCGCCCGGTCCCAGGCAGTATCCGTCGGCCGCAGGCGACCGACGACATGATAAGCGAGTTCGGTGTGGGTCTCGCCCCCTTCTTCCGCCGAACCGTGCATCGGCTTGATTTCATCGCCGAGCGAAAGCCTGACCGCGGAGCCGATCACTGCCTCTCCTTCGTGGGTGAAAGCCTTGCCTTCGGCAAGATCGCCGGACAGCTTGTTCGACATCTTTGTTGTCGTACCGACGATCGGGTAGCTGGAGAAGAAATCGCCAAAGCCGATCGGCGCCGCCCAGTCGACCCGGGGGTCGGCGGCAAGTTTTGCCAGCACCTCGCCCGGCATCAGCGGCAGGGGCGAGGGCTGCAGGAAGACGGAGGAGAGCACGAGTTGTGTCTCGCTGCCGCCGGCGCCGATGACGAGGTCGAACTTATCGGCGGCGCGCGCGCTGCCGAGGCGAAGCGCCCGCTCCTGCAGCACCACGGAGACGCCGAGCGCGGTCGCAAGCGCCACCAGGAGCACGACAACCAGTGATCCCGCCCACAGGCGGCGAAGATCGGCACAAATGAAGCGGATCATGCAGCCTCCCCCGCAGCGGCAATGGAATCCTCGCTGATCCGGCCGGAACTGAGCGTGATACGCCGGTCGAGACGGCCGGCGAGCCGCTGGTCATGGGAAACGACGATCAGCGTGCTGCCTTCGGCATTGGCAAGATCGAGGAGGAGATCGCCGACGGCCTCACCGCTTTCGGCGTCAAGGCTCGCGGTCGGCTCATCGGCAATGATGACACCAGGCTTGCGCAACAGCGCGCGGGCGATCGCCACGCGCTGCATCTCGCCGCGCGACATGGTCTCGATCTTCTGGCCGGGCCGGGACAGGTTGACCGTGTTCAAAAGCACATTCGCCCGCTCGATGACGGCGGCCGTCGCGGCGCCGGCAAGCCGGGCAGGCAGAAGCACGTTTTCGAGTGCCGACAGGCCGGGGAAAAGGTGGAATTCCTGCATGATCAGGCCGATATTGACGGCGCGGAACCGGTCTCGCCGGCTTTCCGAAAAAGCGGCGATATCCTCACCGTTCCAGCGGATATGGCCCTGCCGCGACCGCTCAAGGCCGGTGACGACATTGACGAAGGTGCTCTTGCCGGAGCCTGATGCTCCCGTGATGGCGACCCTGCTGCCGGCCTCGATCGACAGGCGGCCGATTGCCAGCGCCGGCGAACTGAGGCCCGGAAAGGTGACATCAAGGTTTTCGATATCGAGTGCGAGCATGTCGGTTTAAACAGCAAAATATTCGGCTTGGCGGATCCGCAATAGGCTGACGAAGCCGGTTTCCGGATCGGTCCAGGAGCCGTATTCCAGCGTGCCGCGCACTTCGATTGTCTGGCGCGGCTGCACGAAGGTCTGCTTTTCCGAGAGATAAACCACGACGATATTGTCGGGCCAGTCCGCATCCGAAGAGCAGAAGGGGCAGAGCGACATCGGCACTTCGGTGAGTACGAAGAACTGCGCCTCTGCCTTCAGTGGCGGCGCCATGAAACCCTTCATGCTGATTTCCTGGCCGGCAAGGCGCTTCACCTTGTCCGAGAATTCGAGACCGAGCACGCCGAACTTGCCATAGAGCTCGTCGAACGAAAGCGAAGCGCCGGCCGCGCGCGCAGCACAAGCAGCAAAGGGAAACGCAATGGCAGCGCCGATCAGCCGGCGGCGGCTGAGATGCAGCGAAGAGAATATGTCCATGGCGACCTCCAAGAAGTAGATCCCGGCCTCTGGCATCGGCCGAAAATCGAAACGATTTTCGGAAAGCACGATGCCAGCTTCAAAGTGTTACAGCGTCCTTTTGCGCGTCTGGAAGACGCGCGGCGCTGTAATCGGCCGGGACCATGATCGACAAAAGAGGCAAGGCCGGCAAGCGGCCCTGCAAGATCGACTTTCGATCAATTCGTCTGCTTGGCGCCGAGAGCGAAGGTGTCGGCGAGCACGCGATAGACGTCGCTCTGTTCCATGTAACCATGGAAGCCTTCGGCACCAGGACCGGCCGACTGCAGCACGACATCGTCGACGGCGTGAACGCCGCTCTCGCTGCTCTTCGGAAGATTGCCCTGTACGAAGACGGCGCCGGGAACATCTTTATACTGTTCGTTGGCGACATATTCCTTCTTCTCGTTCTGGACGGCCGGAACGAAAGGACCATCGAGCTTCGGACGGAAGGTCTCATAATGATCGGGGCCGTTGTTGGCACTGAGGAACAGGCGGCGGCTGACGTCGACCTGGTCGGGATAACCGTCGCCATTTTCATCCTTGTAGTTCGGGAAGCCGGCTTCGGCGTAGGTGCCGACCTTTTCGCGCATCTCCGTGCCGGGCTTCTCGTCGTCGAGGGTGCCGATGATCGATACGCCATGCGTGTGGTCGCCGGTGACGACGATCAGAGTGTCCGGATGGGCCTTCTGGAATTCGCGGGCAACGCCGATCGCCTTGTCGAATTCGATAGTGTCGATAACCGCACGATCCCAATCCAGCGGATGGGACATCTTGTCGATCGAGGAGCCTTCGACCATCAGGAAGAAGCCGTCAGCATTCTTCGAGAGGCGGTCGAGCGCAACCTTGGTCATCTCGACGAGACCCGGCTGGTTCGGGAACTTGTCGACGGTGCCCTTCTTCAGGAACTCGCGATCGAGCGTCACGTCCATATTGCCGGTATGGAAGAGGCCGAGCAGCTTGCCGTCAGCCGATGCATTGGCGGCGAGCTCGTTCTTGTCGGTTGCGAGCTTGTAGCCGGCGTCCTGGAACAGCTTGATGTAATCCTGATTGTCCTTGCGCTTGGAACCGGCGATTTCCTTGCCGAGGAAATAGGCCGAGCCGCCGCCAAGGATGACTTCCGGCTTCACTTCGAGCAGCATGCCGACGATGTCGGCCTTTTCGCTGCGGCTGCGGGTATGGGAAACGACCGCAGCTGGCGTCGCATCCTCGATTTCGGACGTCGCGACAATGCCGATCGACTTCTTCGTCGTGCGGCGAACAGCCTCGCCAAAGGTTTCGACGCGCGGGTCGTCGAGCGGAGCCGGCGTCCGGTCCGCATAGACGCCGAGCGCGTTGACGGCTGTCTTGTGCCCCGTCATGAAGGCCGACATGGTGTTGGCCGAATCCGTGGCGACGGCATTCGTCGCTGACGTACCGATGAAGGCCATATGATCGAGATCGTCCATGCTCAGGCGGCCGTTCGCTTTGCCCTCGGTCATGCCCTTGGACATGATACGGGCGGCGGTGCGATGCGCAACGGAAAGGCCGTCGCCGAGCAGGAAGATGATGTTCTTGGCCTTCGGCTGAGCGGCTGTTTCATAAACGTCCCAGGTAACCGACTTCGTCTCATCGCCGGCGGAGACCTCGATCTTGTAGGCGCCGGGTGCGGAGATCTTCAGGCCGCGGAGCAGAAGAGCGGAACCGAGGGGCTTGTCTTCCTTGCCTTTTTCCAGCTCGATGAACTGCGCTTCGCCCCCGAGAACCGTCTTGTAATCCTGGCCGTTGACCGTGATCTTCACATCTTCCGGCTTGACCTGCTTGTTAAGCTCGACCTTGAAATCGAACGGCGAACCGGCAAGAATCGTGGCGCGATCGAGCGGATAGACCGTCGTCGCCTGGGCGGCGCCCGCAAGGATGGTGGTGGCCGTAAAGGCGGCAAGAAGCGTACGCATGGAAAACCCCCGTTTTCGTTGCAGACATTGACAACCGGGCCGGGATAACTCCCGAGGATGACAGCGGCATGACAACGTCGCACCATGACGGCTGCCGCTTTCGCCCTCCGCCTCCGAGCGCAAAAACCTTGACTCCTGTGGAAAACCTTCTAAGAGCAACAGCGGAAAAGGAATCTCCATGGTTCGCGACGAACACGCCATTGCCGCATGCAATGACCGGGCACGGGTTGCCGGGGTGGATATTGCCGTTCCGGTTTCTTCCAAAACCAAGGCCAAAACGACGACGAAAACCGTCTGACGTCTCTGGCCTGCCGCTCTCTCCCCGGCTCGGCTGGGGACAGGAAGACGCGATTATTCGCGCCTTTCCCCTCACCGGACAGAGGAGAGAAGAGAAAGAGAGCTTGAGAAATGGGTTTCAAAGTAGCAGTTGCGGGAGCGACCGGAAATGTCGGCCGGGAGATGCTCAACATCCTCTCCGAACGCGGCTTCCCCGCCGATGAGGTCGTGGCGCTCGCCTCGGCGCGTTCGCAGGGCACCGAAGTGTCCTACGGCGACCGGACGCTGAAGGTTTCCAATCTGGAGAATTACGATTTTTCCGATACCGACATCTGCCTGATGTCGGCCGGCGGCGAGGTCTCCAAGAAGTTTTCCCCCAAGATCGGCCAGCAGGGTTGCGTGGTCATCGACAATTCCTCGGCCTGGCGCTATGACGCCGACGTGCCGCTGATCGTGCCGGAAGTGAACCCGGACGCCGTCACGCAGTTCACCAAGCGCAACATCATTGCCAATCCGAACTGCTCGACCGCGCAGCTGGTGGTGGCGCTGAAGCCGCTGCACGACTTCGCCAAGATCAAGCGCGTCGTCGTCTCCACTTATCAGTCGGTCTCCGGCGCCGGCAAGGACGGCATGGACGAGCTCTTCAATCAGACGCGCGCCGTCTTCGTTGCCGATCCGATCGAGAACAAAAAGTTCACCAAGCGCATCGCCTTCAACGTCATTCCCCACATCGATAGCTTCATGGAAGACGGCTACACCAAGGAAGAATGGAAGGTGCTGGCCGAGACGAAGAAGATGCTCGATCCAAAGATCAAGGTGACCTGCACGGCAGTGCGTGTGCCCGTCTTCATCGGCCATTCGGAATCGGTAAACATCGAGTTCGAGAACGAGATCACCGCCGACCAGGCCCGCGATATCCTGCGCGATGCCCCGGGCTGCCTCGTCATCGACAAGCGCGAGAACGGCGGCTACATCACGCCTTATGAATCCGCCGGCGAAGATGCAACCTATATCTCACGCATCCGCGAGGACGCGACTGTTGAAAACGGCCTCAATATGTGGGTTGTTTCCGACAACCTGCGCAAGGGCGCGGCGCTGAACGCCATCCAAATCGCCGAGCTGCTCGTCAATCGCGGCCTGGTCAAGCCGCGCAAGCAGGCAGCCTGATACCATTTGTAAACCATAAGATGTTAAAGCCCTGCTCGTTCAGCGGGGCTTTTTCCGGGGCAAATACGACTGTATAAGCGCTCGCTAAACGATGATCGTGACAAAATCGCGAGTGGCTGGCATTCTCTTGCCCGCTTAAAAACTATGCAGATCGAGAGCGGGGTTTCTCAATGCGCATGACAAAGTTGTTTCTGGCGGCCGCTGCGGCACTGGGCGTCCTCAACGCGGTACCGGCGTTCGCGCAAGGACTTCAATGTGGCAATACCAGCGCCGGCTTCGACGCCTGGGTCGCCGATTTCAAGCAGACGGCAGCGGCCAATGGCGTCAGCCAATCCGTGCTCAGCCGTGCCTTCGCTAACGTCAACTACAACAAGCCGACGATCGCCGCCGATCGCGGCCAGAAAAGCTTCAAACTCTCCTTCGACGCCTTCATGCAGAAGCGCGGCGGTGCCGCCGTCATTTCCCGCGGCCGTTCGATGAAAGCGGCCAACCAGGCCCTTTTTGCCTCGATCGAACGTCGCTTCGGCGTTCCCGCCGGTCCGCTGATCGCAATCTGGGGCATGGAGACCGGTTTTGGCAGCTATATGGGCAACCAGCATACGCTATCGGCTGTGTCGACCCTTGCTTATGACTGCCGTCGTTCGGAATATTTCACCGACCAGCTCTATGCGGCACTCCAGCTCGTCTCCGAGGGTTATCTGAGCCCGCAGGCCAAGGGTGCCGCCCATGGTGAAATCGGCCAGACGCAGTTTCTGCCGCGCAATGTCGTGCGCTTTGGCGCCGACGGCGACGGCGACGGCCGGGTCGACATGGTTGGTTCTCGCGCCGATGCGCTGGCCTCGACAGCGAATTTCCTCAAGGGCCACGGCTGGCGTGCCGGCGCCGGCTATCAGCCGGGGGAGCCGAATTTCGCTGCGATTCAGGGCTGGAACGCCGCCAGCGTCTATCAGGAAGCGATCGCCTATATCGGACAGCAGATCGACGGCGGCAGATAAGCGTTCATCGACAATGAATCTGAAAACGCCGCTCCGAACGCGGCGTTTTTCATATGCGGGAATCAAAACCGCCGCTCGATGCCGTCTTGCGTCGCTCCTCTTGCGGAGGAGTCGGCACAACCGGCCCCGACACCACGCAATTGCGGCCCGAAGCCTTGGCGGCGTAAAGCGCCAGATCGGCGCGTTTGACCAGATCCTCGAAGTTCCGGTCGGCGGCGCCATTTGCCCGGCCGGCGCATCCGAAGCTCGCCGTGACTCTGAGCAGTTCGCCGCTCTGCAAAGGAACCTCAGCCGCCTCGATCGCCATGCGCACACGCTCGGCGACGATTGCGGCGTCATCAGGTGTCGAATCCGGCAAAAGTGCCAGGAATTCCTCGCCGCCATGGCGCACCAGAAGATCGAATGAACGGAAATGCTGACGCGCGACGCTCGCGACGTGCCGAAGGACGGCATCGCCGGCATCATGGCCGTGAACATCGTTGACCTTCTTGAAATGATCGAGATCGAAGAGAACGACGGAAATCCAGCGTGACCCGTGCTCGGCCTGGGTGAGGAGCGCCGAGGCAGCAACCTCGAAGCCACGCCGGTTGTACAGTCCCGTCAGAAGGTCGGTTTGAGCAGCGTTGCGCAACTCGCCCACCAGCGTCTCACGGTCGCGGATCAGCCGGTCTATCAGCCGAAGGCCTCTTGCCGCCAGCAACATCACCAGCGTTGCGAGAATCAACAGGCCCGCACATAGCGCCAGTATCCGCGTCAGGTGTATGTGCGAGAGCGTCGAAAACTGTTCACCGGTCTCGTGAATATCACTCGCGGCCTCCACCATCTTTTGCTGGAGGAAAACCATGCGTTCGCGCTGTGTGGCCGCCCAGGCATCGCCCATTGCGCGCGATGGCCGCGACCCGGCGAGAATGGCGTCGGTGATCGCATCCGCCTTCACCTGATCGGTGCGACCGAGATAGGCAACGATGTCACGCACGATCGGCGCGGTGGAATGGAAGACCATGTGATCCATGCCGGCACCGAGCATGGTCTTGCCCTGGATGAAGAGTTCAATCGGAAATCTGGCGGAAACGTCTTGATCGAGGTAACGGGTGCCGATCCCGGTGATCAGCCTTTCGCCGTAGTAGGTCAGCAGGATGCCCATCAGCTGGTTGGATTTCTCAAGCAGAACCGGGTCGCTGATCAGTGGTGAAAGCGCGTCGACGACCGCAAGCTGCTTCAGAGCCGCATACCAGTAGACGGAGCCGGGATTGCTGCTTGAATAACGGCCCTGGTCGACAGCGCTCCGCGCCGCGACGATGCGGCTGTAGGCAAGGCTGAGAGCCGACAACTGCAAGTCCCTGATCGAGCGTATCGCGGGGCGGCAGGCTGGCCTGGAAGGCGCGGCGTTCGCGATCGAGCGTCAGTCGGCTTCGCTGCATGTCGACTGCAGTCTCGCTGCTGGGATGCGCGAGATAGCGGCGAGTGGCATCGATTTCACTGAGGATTTCAGTCGCCGCGATCGACCCGCCACGCGCCAGCACATCGGCGAACTGCCGGTCTTTCTCAAGATCCCTGTAATGCTGGATGGAAGTTCGGAGAACGAAGGCGCCTTCAATCAGCATGAAGGCGAAGGGCAGCAGAATGGCGGCCAGCATAACCTTTTTAATGGTTTCGAACTTCATCGCCAATCGCCACGTGATCAAATGCCGGTCGCGCAACCAATTGATGCAAGTTTAACAGCAATCCTTAAAAAACTGATAAACCCGCTAGTCCCTAGATGTCGGGACGAATGAAGTCACGCGTGTCCGCGTCCATCACCCAGAGCTCACCTGTCGAGATGTCGAACCAAGCGCCGTGAAGATGAAGATTCCCGGCTTCTTCCAGCGCCTTGATATTGGGAAAGCTTCTGAGATTGTCGATCGAGTTGCGGATGGAGACACGCTCGAGCGCAGTTTGCCGCTCGGCCGCGGTCATCACGTCATTGCTCTGAATCTGCTCGGCTGCGGGTCTGACCAGCGACATCCACCGGCCGATGAAATCGCCGGGCGATAGTGGCTCGGCATTCGGATCGAGTGCCGCCCGAATCCCGCCGCAACGGCCATGGCCCATCACGACGATGTCTGAAACCTTCAGCGCCTGCACGGCAAATTCAAGAGCGGCCGATGTCGAATGGAAATGGCCGTCCGGCTCGTAGGGCGGCACCATATTGGCAACGTTGCGGATGACGAAAAGCTCGCCCGGGCCGGCATCGAAGATCAGCTCGGGAGCCGCACGCGAGTCCGAACAGGCAATGACAAGCGTACTCGGACTCTGGCCGTTTTCGGCCAGTTGCCGATACCTGTCGCGGGCGTCGGCATAACGCCCGTTCATAAAGTTGCGATAACCGTTCAGAAGGGTGTTTGGAAAACGCTGCATGCCTCTGGATTAGCGCGCGCGGAAGACAAGATCAACTGCTGCACCGCAAAATGCGCACATTGGCAAATGCGTCATTTTTTCCGACGCTGCGCCGGGTGTATGAGCCGGCGCATCTGCACCATCGCCATCGGCGTCGAAAGGCTGGACGCATCGCTGGCCAGCATCAGCTCGTTGCTGCCGCGCTTGACCGCACGCGCAAGCACTTCGAACACGCTGGCGGTGGCAAGCTGCAACGCCTTTTCGTCCTCGAGGCCGGACAGCAGGCGCGACAGGAAAACGGCGGCCAGCAGGTCGCCGAGACCATTCGGCGGGTTCTCGACAACGCGGTGCTCGGCAAGGAGCGCGTGACGACCGGAAAGGTAGAGATTGCCGGTGCCGCCCGCCATCATCGGCACCGCCGAGGTGACGAGCATGCGTGACGGCCCGAGCGCCAGCGCCGCCTCCATGATTGCGCCGTTGTCATCGAGCGGTGCTCCCGACAGCCAGGCGAGCTCGTACCGGTTCGGCGTTGCGAGCGAGGCCAGCGGAATGAGATGATCACGAATGGCCTCGGCCGTCGCTTCCGGCACGTAGAGGCCGCCGAGATCGCCCATGACCGGATCGCAGACGTAAAGCAGTTCGGGATTGTTTTGCCGGAGCGCGGCGATCAGCCGGGCGACCGAGCGTGCCTGGGCGGCATTGCCGAAATAGCCCGAAAGCACCGCCCTGACTTCACCGATCCAGGGTGCGCGGAGCAGATCCTCGATCGCCGCGTCGAATTCCGCTTCGGCAAACGTCAGCCGCGTCGAACGGCCATGGCCGGGATGCCAGGGCAGAACGATGGTCGGCAGCGCCCAGACCGGATGGCCGAGCGTCTCCAGCGCAAACACCGCCGCCCGATTGCCAACCGAGCCACGCACGACATGGCTGGAAATAACGATGACTGCGCCCGCTGTATTTTCCGACATGAAACCGAGGTCCAATGATGATGGCGTTTGATGATCTTTTTGACGACGGCCTGTCAACCATTCTTCACGTGATCATGGAAATGTGCCGCGGAAGCAAACCCGGAAGTGAGGCCTGGACAACCCGTTTTGGCCTCGAAAGCGAAAAAACTCTGCCAATTTCTCATTTCCGCCGGCAAAAAAGCATCAAAACGATCCCCGACAGCGCTATTTTAGGGATTCTTTCGACAAATCTTCTGCTAGCTTGCGAAAAAATCAGTCCAATGCGGGGAGGCGTTCCATGGCTGCCAGAAACAATCCGAAACGGGAGAAGCAGATCGAGACTGCGCGCAAGATCGCCAAGGCGATGAGCGAGGCGCATCTCGATCCGGAAATTCTCTTTGGCCGGGCCAGCAATGACGATCTGGAACTCTATACGCCCGACATGCTGGCGCGCTCTGCCGTGCATTCGGCAAAGGAACTTGCCGCCTGGAACGGCAAGACGCCCCGCGTCAGCATCGACACACTTGCAGAGGTGACACCCGGCGGCACCGCCGTCTCAGTGCTGTCGGTGACCGACCGAAACATGCCTTTCCTTTATGAGTCGGTCATGGGTGAAGTGACGAGCACCTACCGCGATCTGTTCATGGCCGTGCATCCAATCCTCGTCATGGAAAAGGGCAGAGCCCCCACGCTCTATTCCGCCGACCACCCGAGCGATCCCGCGGCACGCGTCAGTCATATCCAGCTCCATATCGCCCCATTGAATTCCACCCAGGCTGCCGACCTCGTCAAACGCGTCCAGACCGTGCTCGAACAGGTCCGTCTGTCGGTCTCGGACTGGAAGCCGATGCTTGCCAAGCTCGATGGCGTAATCGCCGAGCTGTCGGCCAACGGTGCCGGCCGCAGGAAGGCCGAACATGCCGAGGCGGTGGCCTTCCTGACCTGGCTGCGCGACGAGAATTTCACTTTCCTCGGCATGCGTGAGTATATTTATTCCGGCAAGGGCGCCGACGCCAAGGTCGAGCGCGACAAGGGCGCCGGCCTCGGCATCCTCTCCAACCCGGACGTTCTCGTACTGCGTACCGGCAAGGACGCTGTGACCACCACGCCAGAGATCCTCGCCTTTCTCGACGGCCCCGACTTCCTGATCGTCACCAAGGCGAATGTGAAATCGATCGTTCATCGCCGCGCCTATATGGATTATGTCGGCGTCAAACGTTTCGATGCCGAGGGCAACGTCACCGGGGAACTCCGCATCGTCGGCCTCTTCACCTCGACGGCCTATACCTCGCTCGCCTCCGAAATCCCGCTGCTGCGGTCGAAGATCGAAAAGGTGAAGGAGCATTTCGGCTTCGACCCGATGAGCCATTCCGGCCGCATGCTCGACAACACGCTGGAATCCTATCCGCGCGACGACCTTTTCCAGATCGACACGACGCTGCTTGCGAGCTTTGCAGAGCAGATCAACGATCTCGCCGACCGGCCGCGCGTGCGCGTCCTGCCGCGCATCGACCATTTCGACCGCTTCGTCTCGGTCATCGTCTATGTGCCGCGTGAGGAATATGATTCGATCGTGCGCGAGCGCATCGGCACCTATCTGAAGACCGTCTATGACGGCCGTGTCTCCGCCTATTATCCGGCTTTTCCCGAAGGCGGCGTCGCCCGCGTGCATTTCATCATCGGCCGTTCCGGCGGCAAAACGCCGCGCATACCGCAGGCAAGGCTCGAGCAGAAGATCCGCGAAATCACTGCCCGCTGGGACGACCGTTTCGAAGCGCTTGCCGGACCAAAGTCGCCGAAACTGTCGGTCGATCAAGCTTTCCAGGATTCCTTTACCCCTGAAGAAACCGTCGCCGACCTTGCCGATATCGGCGCCTGCGCCGCCGGCGAGCCGCTGCGAATCCAGTTTTATCACCGCCAGGAAGAACAGGGCCGCATCCTCTCGCTGAAGATCTTCCACGCCGGCGGCCAGCTGGCCTTGTCACGCCGCGTGCCGCTCCTCGAGAACCTCGGCTTCAATGTCGTCAGCGAACGCACCTTCGACATTGGGGTACAGGTCGGCGATGGCGCAACCCAACTCGTCGTGCTGCACGACATGGAGCTCGAGACCCGCAACGGCAGCGATATCGACCTCCATCGGTATGGCGCTGCGCTCGAGGAAGCCTTCGTCGCCGCCTTTGCCGGCACGATCGACAATGACAGTTTTAACCGGCTGATCCTTTCGGCCGGGCTTTCGGCCCGCGAAACCAATGTATTGCGCGCCTATGCCCGATACCTCCGCCAGGCCGGCATCGCCTATTCGCAGGATTACATCGCAACGACGCTCGATAAATATCCTGGTGTAGCCGCCGCCATCTTCCGCCTGTTCCACGACACGCTCGATCCCAGGCTTTCCGAAAAGGCCCGCCTCAAGAAGATCGCCGAGCTGCACCAGGCGATCGAGGCCGATCTTGCCGACGTGCCGAACCTGGACGACGATCGCATTCTGCGCCGCTACGTCAACATCGTCGACGCGACTCTGCGCACCAATTATTTCCAGAAGAACCCCGATGGGTCGCCGAAAGCCATGCTGGCCTTCAAGCTCGATCCGCACCTGGTCGACGGGCTGCCGCAACCGAAACCCTTCCGCGAGATGTTCGTCTACGGCGTCGAAGTCGAAGGCGTCCACCTGCGCTTCGGCAAGGTGGCGCGCGGCGGCCTGCGCTGGTCTGATCGTGCCGAGGATTACCGCACCGAGGTGCTCGGCCTCGTCAAAGCGCAGCAGGTGAAGAACGCCGTCATCGTGCCGGTCGGCGCCAAAGGCGGCTTTTACCCGAAGAAGCTGCCGGTGGGCGGCAGCCGCGACGAAATCTTCAATGCCGGCCGCGAGGCGTACAAGACCTATATCCGCACGCTCCTTTCGATCACCGACAATATTTCCGGCGCCGAGGTCGTGCCGCCGGCCGATACGATCAGGCTTGACGGCGACGATCCCTACTTCGTCGTCGCCGCCGACAAGGGCACAGCAACCTTCTCCGACACCGCCAATGCCTTGGCGCAGGAGGCTGGCTTCTGGCTGGACGACGCCTTTGCCTCCGGCGGCTCGGCCGGTTACGATCACAAGAAGATGGGCATCACCGCCCGCGGCGCATGGGAAACCGTAAAACGCCATTTTCGCGAGATGGACATCGACATTCAGACCACGCCCTTCACCGTCGCCGGCGTCGGCGACATGTCGGGCGACGTCTTCGGCAACGGCATGCTGCTCTCTCCCAAGATCAGGCTCATTGCCGCCTTCGATCACCGCGACATCATCATCGATCCCGATCCTGACATGGAAAAAACGCTGGCCGAGCGCCAACGGCTCTTCAACCTGCCGCGCTCGAGCTGGCAGGACTTCGATAAGACCGTGCTTTCGAAAGGCGCGATGATCATTTCACGTTCGGCGAAATCTGTGACGCTGACGCCGGAAGCGGTTGCCGCCATTGGCATCGACAAAGGGGTGGCGACCCCATTCGAGATCATGACGGCGATCCTGAAGAGTCCGGTCGATCTGCTGTGGTTCGGCGGCATCGGCACTTATGTGAAGGCTCCCTCCGAAACCGATACCGAAGTCGGCGATCGCGCCAACGATCCGATCCGCGTCACCGCGACTGAGGTGCGCGCCAAGGTGATCGGCGAGGGCGCCAACCTCGGCGTCACCCAGAAGGGCCGCATCGCTTATGGGCTCAACGGCGGGCGCTGCAATTCCGACGCCATCGACAACTCGGCCGGCGTCAACACCTCGGACGTCGAGGTCAACATCAAGATCGCGCTGGCGGCCGCTATGCATGATGGGCGGCTGACGCGGGCAAAACGCGACCAGCTTCTTTCGTCGATGACCGGTGAGGTGGCGGCCCTGGTCCTGCGCAATAATTACCTCCAGTCGTTGGCGATCTCGCTCGTCGAACGCAAGGGCACGGCAAATGGTCTGGAGCTCGCCCGCTTCATGAGTGTGCTCGAAGCCGCCGGCCAGCTGAACCGCAAGGTCGAGACCCTGCCGGATGACCAGACGCTGGCCGAACGCTACACGGCCGACAAGCCGCTGACGCGGCCGGAAATCGGCGTGCTGCTGTCCTACGCCAAGATCGTGCTCTTCGATGCGCTCGCCGCGAGCGACCTGCCCGACGACCCCTACTTTGCCGCGACCCTGATGAATTACTTCCCCGTCAAGATGCAGAAGTCGAACGCCGGCGACATATCAAGCCATCGCCTACGGCGCGAAATCATCGCGACCGTGCTGGCCAATGAAGCGATCAACCGCGGCGGGCCGAGCTTCGTCGTCGCAATGATGGACGCGACGGCGGCTTCGGCGCCGGAGGTGGTGCGTGCCGCAATCGTCGCCCGCGACGGTTTCGACCTCAACCGGCTCTGGGCCGAGACGGATGCGCTCGACGGCAAGATATCGGGCGGGGTGCAGAACCGCATTTACGAGGAAATCAGCCACAGCTTTATCGTGCTCACGCGCCTGCTGTTGAAAACCGCAATGAACAAAGCCGATATGGCCGAGGTCATTAGCCGGCTGCAGGCGGCCCTGAAGAAGTTGAGGCCTGCTTTCGCCGAACAGGCCGCCGGCGATGCTGCCGCACGCCTGGCGGAATACGCCGAAGCCGGCGTGCCCGAAAAGCTGGCGGCCGAAATCGCCAATCTCCAGAGCTTCGCGCTTGTGCCGGAGATCATGCAGATCGCTGAGCGTACCGGCGAGCCGCTGCTGCGCGCGGCCGAAAATTATTTTGCCGTGTCAAAGACTTTCCGGATCGCGCGGTTGCTGGCGGCCGGCGGCCGGATTCTCACCTCCGATCACTACGAAAATCTGGCGCTTGCCCGCAGCATCGATCAGATCGCCAGCGCCCGGCGCGACATTGTCATCTCGGCGCTTTCCGATCACGGCAAGGAGAAGCTACCCGTCCAGGCCTGGCATGCGCAGGATCGCATCCGCATCAACCGCATCGTTGAAGAGCTTTCGAGCCTCAGTGACAGCGGCGATCCCAATCTCGCGCGCATTACCGTGGCGGCAGGCATCCTGACCGATCTTGCGCGCGACCGGGCGAGGTGAGACAGTCCGCGAAAAAGGAGCGGATGTTGAATCGCATAGACTGGACAGGAACGCAGCCGCCGAAAGCCACGGAGAAGGGCATCTGGGGGTGGATGTTCTTCGACTGGGCGGCGCAGCCTTTCTTCACCGTGGTCACCACCTTCATTTTCGGGCCCTATTTCGTTTCGCGCCTGACCGATGATCCGGTGTCGGCCCAGACGACGTGGAGCAACATGGCGACGATCTCCTCAGTGATCATCGCCGTGCTGTCGCCCGTTCTCGGCTCGATCGCCGACCAGTCCGGCGCGCGCAAACCGTGGATCGGGTTCTTCGCCATCATCAAGATCGTCAGCCTCTTCTGCCTTTGGTTTGCAGCCCCGGGTTCGCCTGTCCTCTACCCCGTGATCTTCATGATCCTCGCCTCGATTTCGGCCGAGTTTTCCATTGTCTTCAATGATTCGATGATGCCGCGGCTGGTCGCCAAGCACGAGGTGGGCAAGCTCTCCAACACCGCCTGGGGGCTTGGCTATCTCGGCGGGATGATCGTGCTGATTGCCGTCGTCACGCTATTGGCGGCCGACCCGGAAAGCGGCAAGACCCTTCTCGGCCTCGATCCACTTTTCGGCCTCGACCCCAGGACCGGCGAGGACGCGCGCATCACCGGGCCGATCTCGGCCGTCTGGTACCTGATTTTCATCCTGCCGATGTTCTTGTTCACACCCGATGTCGGCAGAGGCCTGCCTTTCGGCACTGCCATCCGCGCCGGCCTGCGGGAACTGAGAAACACGCTCGGTGAACTCGGAGAACGCCGCGGCATCCTGAAATTCCTCATCGCCCGCATGATCTACCAGGACGGCGTCAACGGCCTGTTGATCCTCGGCGGCGTTTTCGCCGCCGGCATGTTCGGCTGGGCGACGATCGAGATCGGCCTCTACGGCATCATCCTCAACGTCGTTGCGATCTTCGGCTGCCTGATCGCCGGACGGATCGACAAGGGCGTCGGCTCCAAGATAACCGTCGTCATCAGCCTCACCATGCTGCTTCTCGCCACCATCGGCATCATCTCGACCGGGCCCGGTTACACCCTGTTCGGCCTGATGCCGCTGCCGACGGCCGATTCCGGCGGCCTCTTCGGCACCGCCGCGGAAAAGGCCTATATCCTTTACGGCCTGCTGATCGGGCTCGCCTTCGGGCCGGTGCAGGCCTCGTCGCGCTCTTATCTCGCCCGCAGCGTCAGCCTCGAGGAAGCCGGACGCTACTTCGGCATCTACGCGCTTTCGGGGCGCGCCACGAGCTTCATGGCGACGCTGCTCTTCTCGCTGGTGACTTATCTGAGCGGATCGGCGCGGCTCGGAATGGCAACGCTGATCCTGTTTCTCGCCGGCGGGCTAGTGCTGCTGATCCGCACGCCCTATCCGGCCGATCGCGCCTGACAATATTCCGGCGCGCCTCAGTGCCGGAAATGGCGCATGCCGGTGAAGACCATCGCCACGCCGTGTTCGTTGGCGGCGTCGATGACCTCCTGGTCTCGCATCGAACCGCCCGGCTGGATAACGGCTGTCGCCCCTGCGGCGATCATCGACAGAAGACCATCGGCAAATGGCAGGAAGGCTTCGGAAGCAACCGCCGAGCCCTGCGTCATCGGCGCCGAGAGACCGAGCGCCTTGGCGGCCTCATCGGCCTTCAGCGCGGCAATGCGGGCGGAATCCACCCGGCTCATCTGGCCGGCGCCGATCCCGGCTGTCTGGCCGTCCTTGGCATAGACGACGGCGTTCGATTTGACATGCTTGCCGACCTTGAAGGCGAACTTCATATCATCAAGCTCCTGCGCCGTCGGCGCGCGCTTGGTGACGACCTTGAGCTCCAGATCCTCGACCATGCCGTTGTCGCGGCTCTGGACGAGCAGACCGCCCGAAACGGTCTTCGCCGTCAGTCCTGGGGCGCGCGGATCGGGCAGGCCACCGGCCGACAGCAGCCGCAGGTTCGGCTTGCGGGCGACGACCGCCTTCGCCTCCTCGGTGACATCAGGGGCGATGATGACCTCCGTGAAGAGCTTGACGATCTCCTCGGCTGTTTCGGCGTCCAATATACGGTTGAGGGCGATAATGCCGCCGAAGGCGGAAACGGAATCGCAGGCGAGCGCCCGCTGATAGGCTTCCACCAGGCTCGAGCCTGTGGCGACGCCGCAGGGATTGGCATGTTTGATAATCGCGCAGGCGGGCGCCTTTTCTGGCAGGAACTCGGCGACGAGTTCATAAGCGGCATCAGTGTCGTTGATATTGTTATAGGAGAGCTGCTTGCCCTGCAGCAGGAGAGCCGTCGAAACACCCGGCCGCTTCTCGCCGGTGACGTAGAAGGCAGCCTTCTGGTGCGGATTTTCGCCGTAACGCATTTCTTCCTTCAGCGCGCCGCCGATGACGCGGTGGCGCGGCGTGTCGATCGCCAGCGCCTCGGCGAACCAGTTGGAAATCATGGCATCATAGGCCGCGGTACGGGCATAGGCCTTGGCGGCCATGCGCTGGCGGAAGGCATAGGCGGTCTTGCCGTCATCCGCCGAAAGCTGCTCCTTGAACTCGGCATAATCGTCGGGATCGGTCAGGATGGTCACATAGGCATGGTTCTTGGCCGATGCCCGGATCATCGCCGGACCGCCGATATCAATATTCTCGACGGTCGTCGGATAGTCGCCGCCAGCCGCCCGCACCTCTTCGAAAGGGTAGAGGTTGATGACGGCAAGATCGATGCCCTCAATGCCGTGCTTCTTCATCGCTTCCTGGTGTTCGCCGTCGTCGCGGATCGCCAGCAGGCCGCCATGCACCGTCGGATGCAGCGTCTTGACGCGCCCATCCATGATCTCTGGAAAGCCGGTGACCTCGGAGACGTCGGTGACGGCCAGACCGGCAGCGGCGATCGCCTTGTAGGTGCCGCCGGTCGACAGCAGACGCACGCCTCTTTCTGACAGCGCCCGGGCGAGCTCGACGATGCCTGTCTTGTCGAAGACGGAGAGGAGCGCGGTCTTGATTTCGACCTTGTCCGGGGCGGGGATCTTTTTGGAAATGACGGCCATGAACCTTCTCCGTTCGGGCTTCGGGAGATATCCGCTAGAGCATGAGGCCGAAGTATGCGCGGCTTTCGGACGAGCTGCCTTAGGGACGTTTCTTGTTGGGCGCCGCGTTAGCACAGCTTTGCCGCCACGCAAACAGCGCTGATGCTCTGCCTTTCGATTTAATCCAGGATTTGAATTTTGGCCAGCCGGCCGGCCCGTTTAGGCTAAGCTTTACGGGAAAGGAACCAGCGGATCTCCATCTTTTCGGCCAGATCGAAATCGATCTCGATCTGGTCAGAGCCGCAGATGCCGGAGCTGTCGGCGAAGAAGATGTCCTCGGAAATCAGCACTTCGTTGCCGGGCGCGGTAAATAGCCAGCTCTCGCCATCCGGCGCCGTCAGCAGCACGGATTCTCTATCGCTCTGTTGCAGAACGATGGACGGATGAACATGAAAACGGGCGACGGCCTTCAGGGGCTCGTCACTTTCATATCCTTCACGCCGTATGAGCCGGTCGTGGCCAGTCACTATCGAACCTGCGGCATTGAGAGTCAGCTCGCGCTCATGCAGCACGCCGAATATCCTGAGATAACCGTCATGGCTGAGCTTGATGCTGTCGCGCCCATCCTCCGTTTCCAGACGTTCGACCGTCACGGTTTTCACCGGCTCGGTGATCGCGTGATCGAGGAAAGGCGAGTGTGAAAAACGGCTGGATGAGGTGTCGTTGAGGATGACGGTCGAATGGGCCGCGGTCGTGCGCGCCATCTGCACGTAGCGGTGCCCGGCAAATTTCGGCGAGCCGGAATTGACGATGAAGCGATGGCGGCCGGACGACATTTCGAAGGAGAGGCTGCCGGCATGCGCGGTGCGCAATGCGCCGCCCGAGGGCGGCGTGCCGGTATCGGCGATGATCACCGTCTTGCCGCCGGAAAGCCGCTGATAGCGCGACTGCGGTAAAGCCTTGAACGGCTGGCCGGCGGTCTCGTCATATCTGAGCACCGACATCAGCTCATTGGCGAGCGTCGAGGTTGCGCCGTTGAAAAGCGCCAGATCCCCATCCTGATGCCGGAAGAACCGCAAAGCCGGATACATACGGTCGATGCCGGAGATCAGCTTCTGCGGCAGATCATGGCCGAGATTGACGTAAGTCTGTCGCAGGGGCAGCAGGTCGAGCAGCAATTCGAGGCCGATGCGCGGGTTGCGCGAAACATGGCCGCCATCCGGCAGAATCTGGCTATCGAACTGACGGTCGAGCGCCTGCGCCGCTCTCCGAAGCGTGGATGCGCGAGCCGGCATGGCGACGGAGGCCATGGCGAGCGCGATGCGCAGCCGGAACAGCTCCAGGCCTCCGAGCGTATAGGGTGCCATGCGATGCAGGAACCTGACCTGGAAAGCCAGCGACTTCATGAACCGGCGATAAAAGCCACGATCGGCGTTCTGCAGCACAACAGGCGAATGCGACAGCCAGGCGATGACGCGCTGGGCGGTGACGTCGGTCTCCCAGGCAATTCCTTCCATACGGCCGGCATGGATGGAAAGCCAGCTGTCGACGATGGCGCGGGCAGCCGCCGCGCTGCGCTCCGTCTTGTGCGCCCGCATGTGCCGCAGCCAGCCGAAGCTGTGCAGGCGGGTCGCAAACGGCCGCGAGGGCAGGGTGAAGGTGAAGGGCGAT
Organism: Rhizobium sp. L9; assembly: GCF_002531885.1. Classification (NCBI taxonomy): domain Bacteria; kingdom Pseudomonadati; phylum Pseudomonadota; class Alphaproteobacteria; order Hyphomicrobiales; family Rhizobiaceae; genus Rhizobium; species Rhizobium sp. L9. Next base: position 302,031 of record NZ_NWSZ01000006.1, read on the forward strand.
TTGCCGTTCGTTTCCAGCATGCGCCCGGCCAGAAGGAAACGTCCGTTGAGAATTTCGTCGGCCACATGCGAATCGATGCCGCGAAGATCGGTCGGGGCGACGATCAGGCGCTCGGGTGGTTTGATAGAATGGCGAATGAGCTTCAGGCGCAGCAACGCGACGCGGCGCAAGGCGCGCCGCCAAGCTTCCCGAACATACATGCTCGCAAAACGCCGACCGGACTGCATATTCTATTGTCTATTGACCCTCGTGGTTAAGAATAGGTGAAAAGCAGCCGATTTCATCGTCCACAATGAATTAATTCGTAACAACGTTCGAATATGCGAAAATTAGTGCATGTCATTCGAAAACATTCCGGCGGTTTCGCAAAGAATGACGGACGCGCTGCGAGGATGTAGTGACGGGATTCGGACGACGTGTGTGGGTTTCAGTCAGGTCGTTCGCCGCAGCAACGCCGCGTAAAAGCCGTCGAGGCCGGAGGCGATGCCCTCCGGCATTTTCAGCATGGTCGGAAGCGTGCGGAATTCGCCGAGCGGCGTGATCGCCGCTTCGAGACCGGGCCAGTCGCCCGCGCTGATCGGCACGCGCTCGATCGCCTGCGTATCGGCAAGAATGCGGGCGACGACCTCCTCGCCTTCGGCGGGATCGAGCGAGCAGTTCGAAAATACCAGCGTGCCGCCGGGCTTCAGCAAGGTCAGCGCATGACGCAGCAGCCGCTCCTGCAGCGCCGCCAGCCTCGCGATATCATCCGGCCCCTTGGTCCACAGCACGTCGGGGTGCCGGCGCGTCGTGCCGGTGGAAGAGCAGGGGGCGTCGAGCAGGATCGCATCGAAGCCCTCCGTCGGCTTGAATGTCGTCAGGTCTGTCGCAACCGTTTCTGCCTTCAGGCCAAGCCGGTCGAGATTCGACCGCAGCCGTTTTAGCCGGCTTTCCGACTGATCGAGTGCAGTCACCGCACCGCCGGCAAGGATAAGCTGCGCTGTCTTGCCGCCGGGCGCAGCACAAAGATCGGCGACACGTTTGCCCGAGAGATCGCCGAAAAGCCTGGCCGGGATGCTTGCCGCCGAATCCTGCACCCACCACGCACCGTCGTCGAAGCCCTCGAGTGAAGGAATTCCGCCGTCGAAGGCAGCAAGCCGCACGCCGCCCGTCGGCAGGGCAACGCCGTTCAGCCTTTTCGCCCAGGCTTCGGCGTCGGATTTGACGGTCAAATCGATCGCCGCAGGCTCGAGCTGCGATTGCGAGATCGCCAGCGCCGCGTCGCGGCCATAGGCCTTTTCCAGCCGTGTGAGGAACCAGCCCGGCATCGGCGGCACCTTGGCGATCTCCCCCAGCACCTCGTCCTTTTCACGGCCGAGCCGGCGCAACACCGCGTTGACCAGCTTCGCAAAGCGGCGATTACGCGGATCCTGGTTGGCCTGCTCGACGGCAAGATCGACGGCCGAATGATCCGGCACGTCGAGATAGAGGATCTGAGCAGCCGCGATTGCCAGAACATGGTGCAAGGCGCGCGCGCCCTCCGGTAGCGGCGATTCCAGCAGCGAGGCAATTGCAGCGTCGATGCGCGGCAGATGGCGCAGCGTCGTATTCAGAATGGCGCGGACAAGGGCGCGATCGCTCTCGCCAAGCGCCTTATAGGCCGGATTGCCGTGTTCATGGTCGAGAGCGCCGTCAAGCGGCAGCTTGCGGTCGACGACGGCGGCAAGAATCTTTGCCGCCGCCGCTCGGGCCTGCAGGCCCGGCTTGGCGGACGCCGATCGGTCGGCGGAAGGTTTCTGTTTGCGGAATGGCTTTTTCGTGCCGTCTGAATTCAAGACCACGGACCTTTTGGCGGTTGCGAACCACCGCGACCCGTATTCGGAACAGAGCGCGATTTGCGCGACGGATTAGCAGCACGCACCGGTCCCGTCGAGATAGTCATGTCGCTTTGCGCCATCTCCTGCAGCGCGGCAATACGGTTTTCCGTGTTCGGGTGGGTGGAAAACAGATTGTCCATGCGTTCGCCGGAGAGCGGATTGATGATGAACATATGCGCCGTCGCCGGATTGCGCTCGGCATCCTCATTCGGCACATGGGCCGCGCCGCGGGCGATCTTTCCAAGTGCGGAAGCGAGCCAGAGCGGATTGCCGCAGATTTCAGCGCCGCGGCGATCGGCCGAATATTCACGCGTGCGGCTGATCGCCATCTGCACCAGCATGGCGGCGAGCGGTGCGACGATCATGGCGACGAGGACGCCGATGAAACCAAGCGGATTATTGTTGTTGTCGCGGTTGCCGCCGAAGAAGAAGGCGAAGTTGCCGAGCATCGAGATCGCGCCGGCAAGCGTTGCCGTGATCGTCATGGTCAGCGTGTCGCGGTTCTGGATATGGGCGAGCTCATGCGCCATCACGCCTGCGACCTCCTCGGGAGACAAGGCAGCAAGCAGGCCGGTCGAGGCGGCGACGGCGGCATTTTCGGGATTGCGGCCGGTGGCGAAGGCATTCGGCTGCGGGCTGTCGTAGAGATAGACCTTCGGCATCGGCAGGCCGGCATTACCGGCGAGATCGCGCACGATCGCAAAGAATTCCGGTGCGTTCCGTTCATCGATCTCCTGCGCGCGATAAGCCGCAAGCACCATGCGGTCAGAGTTCCAATAGGAGAAAAAATTCATGCTGGCGGCAATGAGAAAGGCGATCATCATGCCGCCCCGACCGCCGATCAGAAAGCCGACAAACATGAAAAGCGCCGTCATGAAGGCAAGCAACATGGCAGTGCGAACGAGGTTCATTGCGAATCTCCAACTCCGATTTCGGCGTCGCAAGCTTTCAATCCCGGCGACCGCGCATTATGATTTGGTTATCCACCCGCCATTTTCAATATTTCCGGCAGGAGAAGGCCATGCAGGAAGCCGATAACGACAATAGCCAAACGCCGACGGCCGAGGGATCGGAGCCGCCGCGCAAGGTGCTGTCCCCGGCGGCCCAACGTGCGCTTGCCGAGGCTGAAGAACGACGGAAGAACCGGAAGCCGCTGGAGCTGCCACCTGAGATCGGCGGCCGCGGCGGCGCCGAGCCTGCGCGCTTCGGCGATTACGAGATCAACGGCCGGGCGATCGATTTTTAAGATCGGGCCGGAATCCCGGCCTCGTGCAGGCCGTCCAAATTCGCCAGCCAAGTAAAGTGAGCCGCCCCGGGACTCGGATGGAGCGGCTCCTTATATCAGGCGGTCGCCTTGTTCTGCCGGTTGGCGATCAGATCGTCGACGACGGCGGGATCGGCAAGCGTCGAAGTGTCGCCGAGGGCACCGAAATCGTCCTCGGCGATCTTGCGCAG